>DASZXD010000036.1:0-17982 GCA_035546015.1 Occallatibacter sp. | reverse complement strand
CCATCACGATGGTCCGCTCAAGGCCTGCCGGGAATCCTGCATCGCCCGTGACTCGCTTCCATGAGCCATCCGGTAATTGCGCCTCGACGTACGGCGGAATTTCGTGCATGTGCGCCTGCCATGCCGCATAAAGCGACGTGGCGCTAAAGTAGTTCACATAGCCGGTCATCAGCAGCCGCAGCGGCGCATTGGGTTTCGCATCGCCAAGATCGAGCGTCAGCGCGTGCATATTCGCAAAACCGTCGTAGGGCGGCAGCTCGGTGAATCCGCTGGCGAATTTGTGATCGCGCCTGCTCACCAGATCGAGCACGTCGCGCCCATTGCCGTCCCACGCACCCGCGGGCAGCCGCACATCGGTGCTGGCTACAACCTTGCCTGAAGCAAACGGAGGATTGTCGAGGAACCGCTCATCCGGATTCACTTCGACGCCATCCGGATGGTCCACAGCGACGAGGCGGAGCTGATCGATGTAGTTCACCTCTTCCATCGGCTCCATGAACCGCACGCTTACTTTGCCGTTGACTGTGGCCGCGTCAGCGCCGTCCACCTTCACCCACTCGCCGGGATTGGGAATATTCGTCCGCGTGGGCGTAAACCAGTGTCCTACCACCGCTGCGCCAATCACGTCTGTGACAAATTTGTACTTCTTGCCGTCCCACACAAACAACACCGGGCACGAGCTGCCGCGCCGGTCTGCTTCCTTCATGGCAATCACCGGTCCATGCGGAAGATCAATCTCATCCTGCAGCACACCGGTCGGCCACAATATCCGCAGCAGGTCGACACCGTCCGCATCGCCCAGTCCGACCAGAATCTGCGGGGGAGCCTGCGTCCCATAGCCCACAGCACCGGCAAGCTCCCACTTCTGCCACAGCCCGTTGGCAAACACTTCCACCTTTACGCCAATCGCCGTCTTGTTGTCTGCAAAGCCCGTGAGGTCAAGCCGCACAAAATGATTTTTGTTCGCGCCCACATTGTGCAGCACCACCGGCTCGGCATCTGTCTGCGTCACAATCAAATCTGCCGCGCCATCGTCATCCAGGTCTGTCGCAATCAATCCGCGCGGGTCGTGCAGCGCCAGTCCGTCGAGACCCAACGCGTGACTTACATCTTCAAACGTGCCGTCGCCTCGATTGCGCAACACACGCACCTCGGGCCCGGTCTTGGTCTCCACAATCGCCGCCAGATCGATCCATCCATCATTGTCGATATCGATCGGCGTTACACCCCATCCGCTGACAGCATCGGAAATCGGCAGCGGTACGCGCTCGAACCGCCGACTCACGCCATCGGCTGCAACAGCATTGCGCCACAAAGTAAGCCCCGGCGCTCCCGCATGCGTTACCGCGATGTCCATCCACCCATCTTTGTTGAAATCGAGAACAGCGATGCCTCTCGTGGCCGGGAGCGTTGCATCGCCGTAGAGCGGCTGGGTGGGATACTTGCCCTCGCGCGGGTTCACATACAACGTTGGCGAAGCCTGAGCTCCGGTTACCGCAATGTCTACCGCGCGATCGTTGTTGAAGTCTGTCAGAATCGCCGCGGCAGTCATGCCGCTGCCCCCTAATCCCGCCGCGTCGGTCCACTCGGTGAAGGTTCCGTTGCCGTTGTTGCGCCACAGGACATTCGGCGCATCTCCGGCCTTGATGCCAGAACCGGTCAGATACAGGTCGAGATCGCCATCGTGGTCGTAGTCCACAAACGTGATACCCGATGGCCGGTTGCGCGGCGCCAGCCCCGCATCTGCCGTTACATCCTTGAACTGCCCATGCCCGAGGTTGTGATAGAGCCGCACCTGATCGTCGAACGCTACAGCCAGATCGTTCAATCCATCCGCGTCGTAGTCGCCAACGGCGCACGCAACCGCACGACCGCTCGCCTTGAGCCCTGCCGCAGCCGCATCGACATCGGTAAAGCTGCCATCGCCCTTTGCATGCATCACGCGAATCGCCTGATCGCCCGACTGCATGAGCACCAGATCCATTTTGCCCGAGCCGGTCACATCCATCATGCAGGCGCCGCCCGTCGTTGTGAAAGCGGAGCTGGCCGTCATGGGCTGCGCCACCAGCTTTACTGGAATCATCGTCCGGGGCTTCGCTTCAGGCTCTGCTACCGTAGCCGCTGTCGAGTAGTGCCCCTGTTCGCCATACGCGAGTCCAATGGGCGCAGAAATCTTGGTGCTGGCCAGGTGCTGGAAGACCTTGAAGTGCGCTTTGGCCTCGTCTATGTGCCCGCTGCGCTGCAGAGCGCGCGCCAGACCGAACTCCGCTGAGGCGTGCAGAGGCTGCACCTTCAGCGCCTGCTGAAAAGCTTCAATGGCTTTGTCGTACTGCTTCATTTCCTGATAGCAGACGCCCACGAAGTACAGTGAGTCCGCATCGTGCGGATCGACCTTCACCGCATGCTGAAAGCTCGCCAGCGCATCGTCCAGTTCATTGCCTGCGTGCTCTGCCAGACCGAGGTTGTACCACCCCTGTGCGCTGTTCGGGTCCAGATCGAGTGCGGTGTGGAGCGCCTTCTGGGCCTCGTCGAGCTTTTGCAACGTCAGCAGCGCAATGCCCTCGTTCACCTCAGCCTGCGCCAGTTTGGGGTCTTTCCTGAACGCGTCAGCAAAGCTCTGCGCGGCCTTGTCAGTAAACTGCTGGCCCATCTGCGCCACACCGCGGTTGTTCAGCTTGATTGCCTCTGCGTCAAAACGAGCCTGCGCACTGCACTGCGCAGTCACCACCGCCACCAACAGGGCCAGCGGCCCTGCAACCTGTATCGCCTTCATCTGCATTTCCGAGACAACCCAGTCCAGTGTACGTGACGCTGCACGCCAATTGACTGTCAACCGGCCTGATAGTGCTCTGGCGAATGAAGGTCGCACTCCAAAATGTCAGCTATTTCTTTTTTCCTGCTCCTGAAGTGCCGCCCCAGCGATAGATCAGCTCGACGTAACCAAGCTGAATATTTTTATTCGTGGGATAGATGGCTCCAACCACACTTTTGCCCCACCCGTGGCCATAATAGGCGTTGAAAGCCAGACTCTTCGTGGCCTGCCAGTCGGAGCTGATATCAGCTACAGACGCGAATGAGGTATGTCCGTTGGCAGGCCTGCCAGTGAAACCGAAGACCTTGTTGTCGAAAGCTCCACCACCCAGATACCAAAGATCGTGGCCAGAGGTAAGATCGAGCCAGTGCACATCGCTGCGCAGCTCCCAGGTTTTGCGAGGCTTGTCGATGAGCTGGACGAAGCCGTCGGTAGAGTTCATCGCGTTGTAGAAAGGCAGCCGCGCATAGACGCGAGGCGTGGGAAGAACCTGAAAGAAAGTGTTGTTCTTTGAATCAGTCGCGTTGTTGTCACCCGTCGCGCGCCACCAGCCGCCTCGGAACCAGGGAGTGGTGGGAATCTTGGTGAAGCGATAACCGGCTTCAAAGGTAGCTGCGCCGGCGCTCTGGCTGAGCGTGCCCCAGCTACCATTTTGTCCAGCGCCCCAGAAAATGAAGTCAAACGTGCCCGGTCCTGCTGGCTGAGTGGCAATCACGTCTCCGCCGTACGTTCCAAGACGGATATTCCTGTGGTCGGCGGCGCGAACAGCAGCAGGGCGATTATCCGACTTGGTGAGGCCAGTGCGTCCGTCGTGATAGCCGATGCCGAAGGCGCGCATAATGACGCGTCCGTGCGCGGCGGTTTTGGTGAAACCGACGTATTGCACGTCGACATTGACCTCGGGATTGCCATTCATGTTAAAGACACCCTGGGTCGGGCGTCCAGCCATGGCGGTCAGATCCCAGGAGCCCGATCCATAGTGCGCGTCAATGCCATCAAAACTGCGCATGGCGTTCGTGAATCCGAAGTTTCCGATGAGGTGCTGCTGCATGCGGTTGTTCTGCAGCCAGAGCATGGTGGGATCTTTGGGATGCATCTCGACGCCTTCGACAAACTCGATTCGGCCAAGCCGGATGTTCTTGTCGCCCTGGCCGTTGTAACGGATAAATCCCTGTTTGAAGAAGGCGGCAACAGGCTCAGTGTTGTTGCTGCCTGCTGCATAGTAGGTGCCGCCAAGGCCGAGCTGGCCCTGCGCGGCAACACTGGAAACGGCATCGCTGGGCACACCGCCGACCCAGGCCTGTGCAAGTTCTGCCTGCCAGTCCCAGTGGTTGATACGCTGGGAGACGCTAATGCGAAGAAGAGACTGGAGGTATGAGTAGGAGTTGTTATACGGCGGGGCACCGAACCATTGCCAATTGTCGTTGCGGGCTCGCTCCCAGATCGAGAAGGTCAGCGGATGGCCAGTTGGAGCGTGCGAGGGTGCAGCAGCAGAGGGTGTTTGCGCCGAACCAGCAGCCGATCCCGGTTTGGGCGCGGCTACGTTCTGAGCTGCTGCATACGGCACACAAAGGGCGAGGAAGAAAACTACTCGTGCGGGTCTGAGCATGGTCCCGCCAAAGATAGCTGGCAGAAATAGCAGAGAACAACCAACTTTAGATGGAGATTCAAGTACGACTCTCGAATGGCAGTCCTGTTGGTTGATGCAGGATGGTGGCGTGCGCAGCTCGATCGGCTCTCTCGCGTCCTACTCCACACCCAATTTATATTGAATGCCAAAGCGGCCGATCTGGATTAACCCCTTGTCCGGTGGCCAGATGTGCAGGCTCTCGATGTGGCCTGAGCCGGCAATCCAGTGCGCATCGGTGGTCCCCACCAGCGCGCCCGTGGCGGCCACGTTAAAGTGCACGCTGAGTGAGTCGCCTGTCTCCGAGCGTGTCCAGCCGAATACATACTCGCCTGGCTTAAGCGCAATGCCGCCAATCCGCACCGGCGCCTGCACCAGCAGATAGTGCGAGTACTTGCCGTCTGCCGAGTAGCCCGCCGTAATGAGCACCACACCGGCGATGTACCGCCCGTGCTCGTCCACAATACCTGAAGCGGTGCGCATCTCCGTCTCGATGTGCTCGCTGATGACTGGCGCGCGCGACGGAAGCACTGCTGCAAGTTCGTTCTGTGTGGCCTGTCGCCAGGTTTCGGCGCGAGCCGGCGCAATTGCGAACCCCAGAACGGCTGCAAAAACAGATAAGGCCCAAACAGATTTTTTCATCATGAATTCGGCTTTCGCAGCGACTCAAGCGGCACAATGCCGCGCTGGATGGCGGCTGTAGCGGCCTGTGTTCTGTCGGTCACTCCCAGCTTGCCGAGCAGGCTGTTGATGTGCGTCTTCACCGTCGCCTCTGAAACATCTAACTCCGTTGCAATCTCCTTGTTGCTCTTGCCATGGACAATCTGCTCAAGCACATCGAACTCTCGCGGCGTCAGCTCTTCAGCGCCCATGCGCTCGGCAAGCTTTTCGGCAATCGCCGGAGGAATATGCGACTTGCCCTCGTGCACCACGCGAATGGTCGAGATCAGTTCCTCGCTGGTCATGCCTTTCAGCAGATAGGCCTTCGCGCCTGCCTTGAGCGCACGATAGATATCCTCGTCGCCGTCATACGTGGTGAGCACAATGAACCGCGCCTGCGGTGTCTCCATGCGCACACGCTGGATCACGTCCACGCCGCTCATCCGCGGCAGCCGCAGGTCCACCAGCGTCACATCCGGCTTGTGCTTGCGAAACTGCGCTACCGCCTCAGCTCCGTCTGCTGCTTCGCCCACCACTTCGAGCCCCTCCACAACGCTGAGCAAGGCCACGAGTCCCTGCCGCACAACGTTATGATCTTCAACCACCAGTACACGAATTTTTTCGTTCGTCATCGCAACTCTTTCGCCGCTTCCGGAGCGGGAGCCACAAGCCTGACTCGGGTTCCCTCACCCGGCTCGCTTTTCACTTCGAGCGTGCCGCCAATTGCCGCCGCTCTCTCACGCATGCCTGTCAGCCCAAAACGTCCAATGGCTGATCCAGCCTGCATATCTATCACGCCGCCTCGCCCATTGTCTTCGACCTGAAGGATGATCGTCTCCGGCTCATACTCAAGCCGCACTCCAAGCTCGCTCGCCGCCGCATGCTTCTTTACATTATGAATTGCTTCCTGCGCCACGCGCATCAGCTCCTGCTCCATCTCTGCCGGCAGCGCGCGATAGGCGCCATACACGCTGAACTTTGCATCGAGACCTTCGCCGCCTGCCGCCTCAACCAGCCGGCGCAGCCGCACCGGCAGAGTGGTTTCACCCGCATCCTGCGTGCGCAGCGCCCATATCGACTGCCTGGCATCGGCCAGCCCTTCGCGTACATAGTCGCGAGTCACATTGAGCTGCTTCTGCGCTACCTCAGTCTTGCTCATCCGCAGCAGTTCGGCAATCAGCTCGAGCTGCACTGAGATGCCTACATACCCCTGCGCAAGCGTGTCGTGAATCTCGCGTGCAATGCGGCTGCGCTCACGCTCCACTGCCTGAAATTCCCGCTCCACGAGCCGTAGCCGACGCCGGATCAACAGAATGACCAAGCCGGCGATCGCCGCTCCAAGCAGCACAAAAAACCAAACCGTCTGGTAAAAGTGCGGCCGCAATTCGAAGGCAAGCGCGGCACCCTCTTCGCTCCAGACACCGTCGTTATTCGCTGCCTGCACGCGAAACGTGTACTTGCCCGGCCGAATATTCGTGTAATAGGCGGTGCGCCGCATGCCTGCCTCAGTCCAGCCGTGGTCGAAGCCCTCGAGCATGTAGCGGTAGCGCACCTTCTGCGGAGCAACAAAGCTCAAGCCCGCATAGTCGAACTCGAAGTGCACGTGTCCGGCTTCAACTCTTGTCGAAAGGCCTGCGCTACGCAATGGCTGAGGAATGTCATCGACAATGAAACGCTCCAACGCGACCGGCGGCGGCAGGGTATTTACATGGAAGTGTGCCGGATCAACCTCCACCAATCCCTTCGGCGTTGTGAACCATAGCAATCCATCGCGCGAGCGCCACGCAGACGGATGGCTGTTAGCCGCCATCTCCCGGCTGCGCAGCCCGTCGGCGGGCCCAAACTCCACCCAATTCGCACAAGATGCGTTGCGCCCATCGTCGCATCGGGCAATGCCGTCTCCGGTTGCGAACCACAGATGCCCCAGCCCGTCGTTCAGGATTGCATGCACAGCCAGATCTGCGCCGCCGGCAGTCGCCGCGGAAAACCGCTGTCCATCCCAAAGATTCCATCCATGATCCTGCGTGCCGATCAGCAGCCGTCCATCGGATTCCGCAAGCAGCGCCGTCACAACATTGCTTGCGAGCCCATTCGCCGTGGTGTAATTCGTGATCGCACCGCCGTGCAGCCGCGACAGGCCCGCCAGCGTCGCCACCCACAGATCGCCATGCAAATCCCGGGTCATGGCGCCAACCAGATCGCTGCCCAGCCCTTTGGCCTGCGTAATGATCTGCATCTTTGTAGCAGCCGTGCCCGCATTCACCCAGTGCACAAGCCCGCGACGCGTTCCGATCCACAGAGACCCATCCGTATCTACAAGCAGCGAGCGGATGAAGTCATCGGGCAACCCGTCGGCCGAAGTGAATGTCGTCACACTTCCGCCGCGAATGCGGCTCAACCCATCCGGCGTGCCCACCCAAAGATCGCCGCTCGGCGCTGCGGCGAGCGAGAGAATCACATCGCTCGCCAGTCCGTTTGCCACCGAGTATGTACGCGCCGGGACTACACTGTTCCCGCTCTGCTTCAACGCATTCAATCCATCGGCAGCCGTGCCCACCCAAAGCGTCCCTGCTGCGTCTTCCACAACAGCCGTCGTATTGTCCGACGATAACCCCTCGCGCGTATCGATCACGCGAAAGCGCAAGTCGCGCAAAATGTGCAGACCATCGGTCTCAGTGCCCACCCACAGATCGCCTTCGCGATCTTCGATGACCGCAAGCACCGATGTCTGTGCGAGCGGGTCGGTCGCTGGAAGCGTCTGCAGCCTGTCACCCACCACCCGCGCCAGTCCTCCGTTGGTGCCTATCCATAAGCCGCCTTCGTGGTCGGCATACAAAGCCTGAACACGGCTGCCCGGCAGCTCCTTGCGCACGCTCCATTGCAACGCATTACCGTGCTGCATCACGGTGACCGTGCTCACCGTTGCCTGCGCGTTGCTGCCATCGGGGAGCCGCACAGACATCGCCGGCCCCAACGGTGCACCACGATCGCTGCCCGCCGGCATCACCTGGCCATGGCGAATCACGGCATCTCCAAGCTCTGTGGAGACAAGCACGCCCTCATCGCCATCCGCACGCAGCGCGCGAATATTGTTTCCCGGCAGACCATCCTGTGTGGTGAAGGTGCGCATGGCCACACCATCCCAGTGCGCCAGTCCTGTGCTGGTGCCGATCCATAGCGCACCATTTTCGTCCGCCAGCAGGCAGCGGATATCGTTTCCCGGCAGCGCCGGCGACGAGTTGCGATCGAAGACGGTAAAGCTCATGCCGTCAAACCGCGCCAGTCCCGCCTCGGTTCCCACCCATACAAAGCCATCCTTGGTCTGGGCCAGCGCCTGCACTGTATTCTGAGGCAGCCCGCTCTCCATTACCCAGGCCTGCCGGCCATAGCTGGCGAGCGGCGTTGCCGGCTCCAGAGCGTTTCCAAGGTGCGCGGCCCATACCAGAGAGCAGCCGAGCCAGAACGCCGTCCACCGTGTCGGATTGTTCCGGGAATCTTTCACGAAATTACACATCCACCATACACTTCGCGATTCCTGCCCGCGTAATCCTGCTGACTGCGCACTCGGGCCGGGAGTACAATTGGGCCAACTTGGGCCGGACGTGTCGTTGCCCGGCCGGAGAGCAATCGTTTTCCGCCGCAAAAATCGAGAGGAGTCGAGATCATGAAGACTGCTTACTCCCGCAGAGATTTTCTGGGCGCCGCAGGCTTGGCCGCCGGCGCCATGCTCACGCCATCGAGCCTGCTGCGCGCGCAGCACATGTATACGAGCCGCGTGGCCGTAGGCCTCTGCCCGGAGTACAACCGCCAGGTCGTCGACACGCTCTCCTCCATGTTTGACCAGCTCGGCGGCATCGACACGCTCGTACGCGGCAAGACCGTGGCCATCAAGCTCAACATGACCGGCCCGACCAACGACAAGCTCAATTCCATGCCCAACCAGATGACCCACTGGGTTCATCCGCAGGTGATCGGGGCGCTGATCTATCTGTTCGGCAAATCCGGCGCACAGCGCGTCCGCCTGCTCGAAAGCGCACCCTTCGGCACTAAGCCGCTTGAGGAGTTCATGATCGCCGCCGGCTGGAATCCGAAAGAGTTTGCCAGCGCTGCCACGCGCGTCGAGTTTGAAAATACCAACTTCCTCGGCAGCGGCAAAAAATATTCGCGCTTTATGGTTCCCGGCGGCGGCATGATGTATGCCGGCTACGACCTCAACCACTCTTATGAGGACTGCGATGTCTTCGTTTCGCTGGCCAAGCTGAAGCAGCACCGCACGGCAGGCGTTACGCTGTCGATGAAGAACTGCTTCGGCATTACGCCCTGCACCATCTACAGCCAGGAGGCTCCGGTAGACGAGCCAAGCATCGCCCCGGTCGGATTCCGCGCGCCGATGCACTCCGGCTCGCGTGTGCCGCCCAAGAGCGCGCCGCCGCTCGTCGACAGGACCAACTCGAAGGACCCAGGCTATCGCGTTCCGCGCATTACTGCTGAACTTGTAGCTGTCCGTCCCATCCATCTCGCGGTGATCGACGGCATTTACACGATGACCGGCGGCGAGTTGCCTAACCAGAACCCCGGCTGGATTCACCAGCCCGTCCACCCAGGCCTGCTCATCGCGGGCATGAACTGCGTCTCCACCGACGCCGTCGCCACCGCCATCATGGGCTTCGATCCCATGGCCGACCGCGGCTCAATTCCCTTTGAAAAGTGCGACAGCACGCTGAAGCTGGCCGAGCACCTCAATGTAGGCACGCGCGATCTTGCACGCATTGAAGTTGTCGGCACGCCGATTGAGAAAGCCCGCTATCGCTTCTCGCCGCTGTCGGATCTTGTGGCATAAGACGATGATCAATGTGCATCACCTCATCAACGGCGTTTTCATGGGATCGGTGCTGATCGCATTAGGCCTCTATCCACGCCTTCTTCAGACACTCGCAGAAGCGGTAGCCGCCTTCAGCAACCAGTTCCCCAACGGATTTCCATTCGCTTCCCTATCGATCATGTTTTTCAAGCAGTGGCGATGGTTCGCCACCATTGGCGCTGCGTTGATCTTCCTCTCTTTTGCGGCATATCTCACACATCCCTAGCTTTGGCACGAAATGGGCGTCCCGGAGCCCTTGCCGCCGGGCACCTGGGAGAACACAAACCTCAACCGGCTAAATCCGCGATCCCGCCAACTCTGCCTCCATGTCTTAGAATTGCGTGGCCTGAAAATTCTTCCGGAGGGCCACATCATGCCGATCCATCGCCGCGGCTTGCTTAAATCCATTGCCGGAGCAGCCGGCACACTAGCGCTTGCGCCGCGCTTCGCACACGCTGAAGAACAGGTGGCACGCGCTACCCGCGCGATGCCGCAGCCCCGCATCAAAGACATCAGCGTTATCGAGTGCCAGCCTGAGGGCGTGCGCCTCACCGTCGTCAAAATCACCACCGATCAGGACGGCCTATATGGCTACGGCTGCGCCACATTCACGCAGCGTGCAGATCTGGTGAAGCCTGCCGTCGAGCTTTACCTCAAGCCGTTCCTGCTGGGCAAAACGACTGACCGCATCGAAGACATCTGGCAGTCCTGCTACGACAGCTCCTACTGGCGCAACGGACCCGTGCTCAACAACGCCATCAGCGGCGTGGATCAGGCGCTGTGGGACATCAAGGGCCGCCAGGCGGGCATGCCTGTCTACCAGCTCGCCGGAGGCAAATGCCGCGAGGCCGTAGACACCTACGCACACGCCAGCGGCGACGACTTCGAAGACGTGGTCGCCAATGCAAAGCAGTATCTTGCGCAGGGCTTCCGCAACGTCCGCGTGCAGGTGGGCCTGCCCGGCATGGCCGGTTACGGCTCATCGCACAGCGCGGCGACAGAACTCAATGCGCCTCGTTATAAGCCGCTCCATGAAAAACCGTTGTTTGATCCCGCCTACCAGATGCGCCGCGCGCTCAAGCTGCTCGAAATCTGCCGCCGCGAGCTGGGCGATGAGGTCGAGCTGCTCCACGACATGCACGAGCGGCTCACGCCCAACGAGGCTGTGCAGTTCTGCAAAGAGGCCGAGCAGTACCGCATGTTTTTCCTCGAAGACCCGCTTTCGCCTGAGGACATCGACTACTTCCGCCAGATCCGGCAGAACTGCGCCACGCCTATCGCCATGGGCGAGCTCTTCAACAGTCCGCACGAGTGGCAGCCGCTTATCTCAGAACGATTGATCGACTACATCCGCTGCCATCTCTCTCAGGTGGGTGGCTTCAGCCCCGGGCGCAAGATCGCTATTCTCGCCGAGCAGTTCGGCGTGAAGACCGCGTGGCACGGCCCCGGTGATGTTTCGCCTGTGGGCCACATGGCCAACGTCACACTCGACATTGTGAGTTACAACTTCGGCATTCAGGAGTACACGCCCTTCAACGAGCGCACGCAGGCCATCTTCCAGGGCTGCCCCGAGATGCGTGACGGCTATCTCTGGGTAAGCGAAAAGCCCGGCTGGGGCATCGAGGTCGACGAGACGGAAGCAGCGAAGGCTCCGTTCAAGACCGGCGGACTCAACGGCGGCTGGGGCGAAATCCGCCTGCGCGACGGGACGGTGATCAAGCAGTAAAACGGCGGGATCGTTGAGATCGTGTTCTCCTACCCTTTTTCCCAAAGGCCGCGAAAAGGATGGGGACACACCCAATACATCATGGAGAACCGTGTTAATCTTTCGGGCAACGAAGGGGGTGGCTCGATGGTGACTTCTTCGACACTCAACGTTATACAGCAACGCCCATGTCCTCACTGTCGCGCTGAGGGAATTTGCCTAAGAGGAACGAACGGACAAAGCTGCTTTACTTGCATAAAACTCGTTGCCCGGAATCGTTGGCAACGTTGGTTCAGAATAACTACCAAGACCATGAACCTCGAACCGACAATTTGCGCCTGCAGTATTTGCGGCGGAAAGGGCTTCGTCGAAGGTGCTACCTTCAAATTTAGAAACTATTTTCCCTTCTTTTTTGCCATCGCCGTCATCGTCGGCACATTCATCATCTTCGGAATTGACATTCACAGTCAGCGTTCTGTACCCGAAAGACTGGAATCATCCTTGACAACAATTCTCGGAACTATTGTAGGGTTTTACTTCGGCGGCAAGCAACGAGATGCCTAAGCTACTTAGAATTATGGCCAGATTCTTGAGTAATACAGAAATCTTCGCTACGTCCTCCGCCGCAGACCTCCAGGTTGGCGATCGTGCGGATCTCTCGGGCAGGTGGCCCGGTCAAGAAATCGCCGGAACCCGTGGTGGGCTGTGCCCCATTCATCCACAGTTTTATCGTGGATGAGTGGGCGGGCAGCTACGAATGCCGTCCTGGTTCAATGCCCGCTCATCGCAAAGAGCGCGATGAACGGGGCATAACTTCGCCCTAACCAAGCTAATTCCTATGACTGGGCCACCTGCCTTTTCTACGTTTAAATGAAAGAACTATTCAAGGATGGGGTGCCGGACACGCGAGGCTGAAAAATGTCAACTCACAACAGTAGAGTTATCACTGCGTTCTTGCTCGCCATCGGTCTTTGCTCGCACCGTGCTGACGGGCAGAACCTTTCAGCAAGCGATCTCCTCAATAAGATTGCTCAGACTTACCGGCAGATCTCGAGCTTTAGGGTAGTCGCAGCGAAACGGGTCGACTTCGATCAGAATGCAACCATGCAGCCTTACGTTGACCCAAGAGGAATTCAGGAAGGTGCTCTGCATGAGTCTGAGGAGGTTCGGGTCACCTTGATGGTTTCGAGTTCGTCGAAAGTGAAACTCCTGCTAAAGAGCGACAAGAAAGAAGTGGTCGTGGTTTGCGATGGCAATGCGGTCTGGACTTTGATGCCTGCTCAGCTCAAATACACAGAATCTATCCTAAGGAGTGCGAGCATAAATACGCCCGCGCACGTCGTTCGAATTGGAAGTAACGACATCTTAGGCGATTACCTGCTTGAGCAATACAGGACTATGCTCGACGACCGCTTTCGTAGCACTTCGAATTACGAAGGTTGGATAAAACTGGAATCATCGCAAACACTAAAAGCGGGCAAAGACAAAAAAGAATGCTATGTGCTCGTAAAACAAATGCCCGGAAGCACCGAAAAACAAAAACTGTGGGTCGACAAGACAGCGTTCATTATCTGGAAGAGCGTGGATACGACACTGCTTCCTTCGGATCTGGGCGTAGTGCTGCAGAAAAAAGTAACGGTGACTCTGAAGCAATTGGAGCTGAACCCGCCTTTGGATGACAGCAATTTCGTCTTCACTGCGCCGAACAAAGCGAGGAAAGTCAATTCATTGAAAGTCTCGGGCAGCAATCCCTTCTAGCAGGTTGACGACATATAATATGTCGCGCCCGCCCAAACTCTGTCCGCCTGTACTCAATTACCTCGGTGTCAGGTATGTGCAGAACAACCCCAGACGCGAAAAGGGCGAAGCGCCACTCGCTTCGCCCTTTGCTGACTCGCTGACTTGCTAACCCGCTAACTTGCCGCCGTTCAATACAGCCTGAAGTTCACCTCGACGGTGATCATCACCGGCACCGGTGTCCTGCCGTCTTTCATGGCCGGCTTGAACTTGTACTTGCGCACTGCTTCGAGGGCCTTCTCGTCAAGGCCCATGCCCAGCGCCCGCACTACCCGGGGATTCTGCGGGTTGCCGTTCGCGTCCACGATCATCGAGATCAGGCAGACGCCCTGGTACTTGGCACGCCGCGCCTCGTCAGAGAACTCGGCTTCGGGCGTAATGAGCGCAACCGGCGCAGAGACCCGTCCGCCAATCTGGTAGAGGCCGCCGCCGGTGTTGCCGCCTGAGCCAGGTCCGTAGCCGTTGCCGCTGCCTGAGCCGAGGCCGCCGCCGCTGCCTGTGCCCATGCCGCCACCGCTGCCGGTGCCGTTTGAGAGCACTACGTTGGCTGAGGTCTTCATGCCGATGTCCGGCATGGTGGGATTGTCTGGCAGAGTGATGTTCTTCTGTACGTCGATCGCCGGCGGCATGGGAATCTTGGGCTTATCCAGCGTCTCAACCTGCGGAGGCACCACCGGCTGCTTCTCTAGCTTGGGCAGCTTGCCTTTGCTGGCTTCAAGGATGCTGCGGTCGCCGCCACCACCGCCGCCGCCCGCCATCTTCAGGTCTTTGGGCGCCTTGAAGTCGCTGAGCTGGATGGGCGTATTCAGAAGATTGGGCTTAACCGTTTCGATCACCTTTTTGCCCACGAAAAACAACACGATAAGCGCAAGCGCCAGGTTCATCGTGGTGGAGATGCCGATTGCCCAGGGATTTGCCTTCACCGCCATCGGGTCGGGCACCGGAATGGGCGTTGAAGTCAGTTCAAGCGGGGGCAGCTTGGGGGGGAAGAAAACGTCGTGGATGCTCTCGTAAAGCCCTGTCCAGATGGGCTTTTCGTCAAAAGCCTTGCCTAGAAAGGCGTCCAGCTCATGTCCCTCGCGGGGAGTGGCGTCTGACCGGGGTTCCGCCTCTGTCTGTGTCAGTAGCTCGTTTGCCATAACTGTTGCCGGCTCGGTGTTCCTCGCCTGAGTTCGGATTCTACATGCTCCATTCTCAGGCCCATCGCTCCATTATGCTGGAGCTTGCTCGATGTTGTCTCTTCACTGTAGTCACCTTTGGATGTGACTTCAATATCCACAGAGTCATATTCCGCCGGCTGCAGTGATTCCATAAACAATAGACGATTCCCGGGTGCCGTTTGTTACCCAAAAGTCACCGCATTGCCATTTAAACTGGTAATTGAACAAGTACGCACCAATCATGGAGTGAAAATGTCCTCAGCGCCGGAGTTAAAGGCGACCCTCACTTTGCCGCAAACCGCCTTCCCGATGAAGGCCAATCTGCCTCAGAATGAACCGCTTCGGCTGGCCCGCTGGACCTCGCTGCGTCTTTACGAGGAGCTCAGAAAAGCCGGTCGCGGCCGCCCCGCATTCCTCCTTCATGACGGGCCCCCATACGCTAACGGGCCCATCCATCTTGGTCACGCACTCAATACAGGCCTCAACGACTTCGTCGTCAAATCCAAATCCATGGCCGGGTTTGATGCTCCTTACGTCCCCGGATACGACTGCCACGGCCTGCCCATCGAGATCAAGGTCGACGAGAAACTGGGCCGCAAAAAACTGGAGATGCCCGCTCCTGCCGTATTAGATGCCTGCCGCGCTTACGCGCAGAAGTATGTCGACCTGCAGACCTCCCAGTTTGAACGCATCGGCTGCCTTGGCCGCTGGCAGATGCCTTACAAAACCATGTCCCGCCACTACGAGGCCCGCACGCTGGAAGCCTTCTACGGCTTCCTTGAGAAGGGCTTCGTCTACCGCGGCCTCAAGCCGGTCTACTGGTGCATCCATGACCGGACCGCATTAGCCGAGGCAGAAGTCGAGTACGAGCAGCATACCAGCCCTTCGGTATTTGTGCGATACAGATTGACCTCCGATCCGGCAAATATTTCTACGGAGCTTGCCGGCCACAACGTGTGGACAATCATCTGGACCACGACGCCCTGGACTCTGCCCGCGTCGCTGGCCGTCGCCTTCCATCCCGACTTTGAATACGTGGCGCTCAAAAAAGACGCAGACGTCTATATCGTTGCCGCGGAGCTGGCTGAAGCTGTAAAGGCGCAGACCAGCCTGCAGGATGCAACGGAGATCGCGCGCTTCAAGGGTTCAAAGCTCGAAAAAACCGAGTACAAGCATCCGTTTCTCGACCGCACCATTCTCGGCGTGCTGGCCACCTACGTTACGGCAGACACCGGCACCGGCGCAGTGCACACCGCACCCGCCCATGGCGCAGACGACTTCTACACCGGCCAGCGCTATGGCCTGGACCCCACCTGCCGCGTGGACGCCGCAGGCTACATCCACGTCGATCCCGCCGCATGGCACGAGTCCACGCCGCCACCCTTTGACGGCCTCAAGGTCTGGGCCGCCAACCCGGTCATTGTTGACATGCTCAAGACCAGCGGCGCTCTGCTCGGCGGCGCACAACTCGATCACTCGTATCCGCACTGCTGGCGCTGCCATAACCCGGTCATCTTCCGCGCTACCGAGCAGTGGTTCATCGGCCTCGAAACTCCGATGAAGCGCGCCGACGGCAGCGAAACGACATTTCGCCAGCTGACTATCGAAGAGATCGACAAGGTGACTTGGGACCCGGCGTGGGGCAAGGAGCGCATCACCAACATGATTGCCACACGCCCTGACTGGTGCATCAGCCGCCAGCGCATCTGGGGCGTGCCCATCGCCGTGTTTCTCTGCGAAGGCTGCAATGAACCGGTTCTGGATGCGAATCTCAACCGCACCATCGTCGACCTCTTCGACCGCGAAGGCGCCGAAGCCTGGCACACAACCGACATTGCCAGGCTGCTGCCCGCAGGCGCCAAGTGCGCCAAGTGCGGCGGTGCGTCTTTCCGCAAGGAATTCGACATTCTCGACGTCTGGTTTGACTCCGGCGTAAGCTGGCTCGCCGTCAGCGAATCGGACGAGGAGCTGCAGTCGATCTACAAATCCTTCCAGACCGAAGGCGGCGCAGGCCGGCCGGAAGTTTTGTATCTGGAAGGCGGCGACCAGCACCGCGGATGGTTCCACTCCTCGCTGCTCACATCGGTGGCGCTGCGCGGCCGCGCGCCTTATTCGCACGTGGCCACTGCAGGCTGGACGCTCGACGAGCAGGGCCGCGCCATGTCGAAATCCCTCGGCAACGGCGTCGATCCCGTCGACATCGCCAACCGCATGGGCGGCGAGATCGTCCGCCTCTGGGTCGCCTCCGTTGATTTTCGTGAGGACATGGCCGCCAGCGAGAACCTCATGACTCGCTGCGCCGAGCTCTATCGCAAGCTGCGCAACACCTTCCGCTTCCTGCTCGGCAACCTGCACGGATTCTTCCCCGCGCAGGACCGCGTGCCCGAAGCCGAACTGCTCCCGCTCGACCGCTACATGCTGGCCCGCACCCGCGAGCTTGCCGAAAAGATCCTCGGCTTCTACGAGAACTTCGAATTTCACCGCATTTACCATGCCGTGAACGAGTTTGCCATCGTGGACCTGAGCGCTTTCTATCTCGACGTGCTCAAGGATCGCATGTACACCTTCGCGCCCACCAGCCACGCGCGCCGCTCCGCACAGACGGTCCTCTGGCAGATCACCGAAACCCTCGTGCGCCTCGTCGCACCCATCCTCAGCTTCACCGCCGACGAAGTCTGGGAGTACCTGCCCACCGTCGCCGGCCGCGAAGCCAGCGTGCATCTCGCGCAGTTCCCGAAACCCGAAGATATCAACTCACAAAATCCCACACCAATCCTTGAGCAATGGCAGCAACTTTTCGAAGTGCGCGATGATGCGCTGCGCCATCTTGAAGAGGAGCGCCAGAATAAGCGAATCGGCAAGGCACTTGACGCAGAAGTTGAGATCAGAGCTTGGGGACGCTACGCCGACGCTTTGTCAATGCTCAGTAAGAATGACCTCAAAGAATTTCTCAATGTTTCGGCAGCTAGCTTCGAAGATGTATCAGAGTCAGGCATACTCGGGAATGAAGCAGATTTAGACGGGACTACGATTCGAGAGTACGACAGGTCGGGGAATTTCCGAGTCTTGGTGAAGCCTGCCTCCGGCCACAAATGCGCCCGCTGCTGGAACTTTATGCCCGAGGTCTCCGATTACGGCATCTGGCAGGATGTCTGCACACGCTGCCAGTCGGCGCTCAAGGAGATGGGCGTCGCTCCCCCGCAGCCGGAGGCCGTCTCGTGACTTGGCAAGCACCACGACGCCTTCACTGGCTTCTTCTCATCTCCGCGCTCGCGTTCGTTGTGGACCGGCTCACAAAGCTCTGGGTCTCGCATCACATCGGGTTTGGTGAGGACATTCCGATCATTCCGCATGTGCTGA
>DASZXD010000035.1:0-3039 GCA_035546015.1 Occallatibacter sp. | reverse complement strand
ATCAGACTTATAGCGAAAAGCGCGGGCATAACTTCACGCTCACCGCTACTTTCGACGACATCAAGCCGGAAGCGTACAACGCGTTAGTGATTCCCGGTGGACGCGCGCCAGAGTATCTGCGCCTCAATCCCAAGGTGCTGGAGATCGTTCGCCATTTCGCCAGCGCCAACAAGCCGATTGCCGCCATCTGCCACGGTCCGCAGATCCTGGCAGCGGCAGGCGTCGTGAAAGGCCGTACTTGCAGCGCCTATCCGGCGGTGGTTCCCGACATTGTGAACAACGGCGGCGCGGACCCCAGGATCGCCATCGACGCTGCTCACGTTGACGGCAATCTTGTCACCGCTCCCGCATGGCCGGCCCATCCCGCATGGATGGCTGCGTTCTTGAAGGTGCTGGGGACCAGGATTGAGCCGTAGATTACTTGGATAATTACTGTCTTGCGATTTTATCTCGCTCAAACTGGTCACCTGCATTACGATTGCGCGACCGATTTGCAAATATGCATCACTTCTACATCAGTCGCAGTTGGATGCTGTCTACCACGGCACAAAAGGTCTATCGGTGGGCAGCTC
This sequence comes from Occallatibacter sp., assembly GCA_035546015.1. Lineage (GTDB taxonomy): Bacteria > Acidobacteriota > Terriglobia > Terriglobales > Acidobacteriaceae > Telmatobacter. The sequence continues at coordinate 2,467 of DASZXD010000035.1, read as the reverse complement.
GCATCTCAATTCTGTTTTTTGTTTTATTGGTAGCCGCTCCGTTCTTGAGCGGCATGCCTCAAGTACTGGTTCCGCTGTATCGTGCTGTCCTGTTTCTTGGGGTCGTTGCCACTGCACTCCTTGTGGTTGCGATGGAGTATTTTCTTTTTGGTTTTGACCAGTCCTCATCGATCACCAAGGCTTTCTGGATTGTGCTGGCTTTTGTGCCGCCTTTGGGGACAGCCTTGTATTGTCTGTATGGATACGCTCGATCTGAGATCCTCGACAAACCCGTCTCTAATCGGCCTGAGGGGATGGCAGAAGAGTTTCGCGGCTTCCAATAGACAACTCCTGTCTTGCTCTCCCGCAGTGAACTGCAATAGGCTGTGTCAAATCTGAGGACCGTCCATGTCGCGAATCTCACGATTTCTACACGTCTCTACGGTTGCCATCGGCTTGATCGTGCCTGCCATCCATGCGCAAAATGCACAAACAGATAAGCCGCTGCTGGAGAACGATCGCGTCCGCGTAACCCACGTGGATTTGCCCAAAGGCGAGTCTCTTCCCGGCGATAACCGCTTCGACGCCATAACCGTAAAGTTACAGGCCGGCGAAACCGCGCTGACCGAGCCCGGCAAGATGGAGAAAACCGACAAATCCTCCTTGGACGACTCGCACTATTTCATCGCCGGGTCCCAACGCCGGGTGAAGAACCTGGAAAAGAATACGCTCCCCTTCGTCGAGATACAGTTTCTTCAGCCCCAGGGGAAATACGCCCCCATCGACGTGCCGGAGTCGCACTACTGCAATCCCGGATCGACGAAGAAATGCGTGACCGAGCGCTACCTCTTCTGCACCGACCGCTTTTGCGCCGAAACCGTTGCCCTCGAGCCGGGGGCAGTTTCAACTCAGCATACGCACGACGCCGATTACATGGTTGTCGCCACTTCAGATTTCTCCTGGAGCAACGAACCGGTTGGCAAGCCGGCAGTTCAAGAGAAATTCAAAATTGGAGATGTGAGATATATCGATGCCGGCGGAACCCACCGGCTGGTCAACAATGGCGGAACCACGGTGCGATTATTTGTCGTGCAGTTTAAGTAGGCTCGCGACCACACAAGAATTTCTTGTCAAGTCTGTAAAACTTACAATTTCTTTCTAACCTGCTGAAATCACGGAAAATATAAAATTCGCCAATTTGGCAGTAAAACTATCTCCGCTCGGTACTCTTAATAATTGAGGGGAATAGAAGAAATCCAAGTGACGCGAAAACAATTTAGATAACAATGCGGACTGCGGCAGAGCGAAATGCCAAACAACAAATTGCTTGTAAGCTCTTGAGCTTCCTGACACTTAACGCTGAGTTCCTTGTTTTCTATGTTTTCCTCTAAGCCCTTTGTTTTCAGCAAAATTTTTCTGAATTTCCCCAAGAATCGTTCCCATTTTGGGTATGGGCAGGGGTAGAAATGAAAAGGCGCGGACGACACGTCCGCGCCTTCAACTCGAGAGATTGATTATTGCGCCGCTTCGCCCGAGAGCGTGGTGGCGGGCGCATTATCGCCGGTGTTCACCACGTCCTTCAACTCTTTGCTGGGCTTGAAGAACGGAATCTTTTTCGCCGGAACATCGACGCGGTCACCGGTCTTCGGATTGCGTCCAACGCGCGGTTTGCGCTGGCGCGTGCGGAAGCTGCCGAATCCGCGGATCTCGATTTTGTCGCCGGCGCGCAGCGAATTCACGATGCTTTCGAAAATCGTCTCGACGATGATTTCGCTGTCTTTTCGCGTCAATTCCGCGAGCCGCGATACTTCTTCAATCAGGTCGGCCTTGGTCATAGCGTATGCTCGTGTAGCACAGGCATTCTTGCCTGTGTCCATACCCTATAGCGGAGTTTCCAGCTAAAGGGCTGATTTCACAGATAGTTATACCCGACTGGAGGCGCACGTTCAAATTTATTTCAAACTATTTCCAAAGATAGTAAAACCCCGGGTTCGACTGCATCAGCTTGCCGGGCGTGGGCAGCAACTCCGATGAGTCGCCGGTCACGAGGTCGAGAAGGCTGTACTTCTCCTTTTCAGGACGGATCAACGTCGGTTCGCCGCTGATCCCGACCGACTTGGCCGTGTCCTTCACCACGGCTTCAAAGTCTCCTAGATCGTCAATGAGTTTCATTTGCTTGGCCTGCTCGCCCGTCCAGACTTTGCCATCGGCGATCGCTTTCACATCCTCGGGCTTCATGCCGCGTCCGCTGGCGACCGACGCGATGAACTGGCTGAGCATGTCATTGGCCATGCCCTGCAGATATTGCTGCTCGGCCGGAGTGATGTCGCGCGCGGGATTGCCCGTATCCTTGAACTCGCCGGTTTTGATGACGATGTTCTTCAGCTTCGCCCACTTCACCAGGTCGGCGTAGTTGTACCACTCCATGATTACACCGATCGATCCGACGATGGAGCCGTGGTCGGCGAAGATCTTGCTCGTCCCCGAA
>DASZXD010000034.1:0-21865 GCA_035546015.1 Occallatibacter sp. | reverse complement strand
AACCTTCATTGAGGTTCGTGGCCGTCTTACCGCCAAAGAGCGCGGCCCTGGCAACACGCTGCTTCTTGATCTCGATGAAGGCCCGCAGTCGTTCCGCGCCATTCTTAATCCGGGCCGCAGTGACTATCTCTTCAACAAGCTCAAACTGGGCAGCACGCTGCGTCTGCGCGGAGTCTGCGTTGTCGATCCCGCATTCACAAACAACCTCACCCCCTTTGTGCTTCTCCTTCGCTCCAATGAAGACCTCGATGTAATTGCTGGTCCTCCCTGGTGGAGCGCCGGCCACGTTATCGCAATGGTTATCGCCGGACTGCTGCTGACGCTCGCCGGAGTGGTGCTCTATCACCGCGTAGAAAACTGGCGGCTTCGCGCCATCCTTGATGAACGTGGCCGCCTCGCTCACGAAATGCACGACACGCTCGCGCAGAGCTTTGCCGGAATCGGCTTTCAACTGCAGGCCATCCGCAACGGCGTGCCCGTTGGGCAGGCGGCGCTTCATCAGCAACTCGAGCTGGCCAGCGAACTGGTTCGCCACAGCCACCAGGAGGCCCGCCGCAGCATCGCCACTCTGCGCAGGGAGCACCTGGAGACCGAAGACGTGCTTGCCGCGCTCGATCAATGCGCCCGTGCTATGGTCGAGGGCAGCCCGGTTCAGATCGTCGTCAAACGCAAAGGTGACCCGCGCCCGCTGCGATTGCGCATTGCAGATACTCTCTATCGCATCGGCCAGGAGGCCATTGCCAATGCCGTCCGCCACGCCGAGCCCACATTGATTGATATCCGTCTTATCTACGATACAAATTCAGTTCGGCTTGAGATAGAGGACAACGGGCGTGGTTTTGAACAGGGCGGCGGCGTGCTCGGCTTTGGCATTCGCGGCATGCGCAGACGCGCGCAGGGAATTGCCGCGAGGATGCAGATCGAAAGCTCGGTGGGCAAGGGCACCGTGGTGAGTGTAGATGCACTCTTGCCTCCGCGCATTACCTTCACTTCCATGCTGAAACTGTCGTGGAAATTTCTTATGGAGCATTGGATCAATGTCAGACCAGCGAGACATGCCAATTCGGATCCTTATCGTGGATGATCACCCGGTAGTAGTCGCCGGCCTGGCCAGCATGCTGGGCACACAGCCGGGGATGGAGGTGGTGGGCTCTGCCGAAGGCGGAGCCGAAGCGCTTGAGCTGCTGCACACCACGCCGGTGGATCTTATGCTGCTCGATCTGCGCATGCCCGGCATGAGCGGCATCGACACGTTGCGCGCCATGCGCCGCGACAGGAATCCTATGCGCGTAATCATTCTTACGAGCTTTGAGACCGATGAAGATATTTATCGCGCCGTGCAGGCAGGCGCTCAGGGCTATCTGCTTAAAGATGCCCGCCAGTCCGAGATGATTGAAGCAATCCGCGCTGTGCACAGTGGCAAGCGCTACTTCCCGCGCGATATCGCCGCGCGGCTCGCTGAGCGGATGATGCGCACCGATCTCACTGCACGCGAAATCGAGGTCCTGCACATGCTGGCTCGCGGCCTCACCAACAAAGAGATTGGCAGCGCGCTCGACATCAGTGGCAACACAGTGCGAAATCACGTAAACAGCATTATTGAAAAGCTCGAGGTATCCGACCGCACCGAAGCAGCCACCACGGCCATCCTTCGCGGCATCATCGAGGCACATAACTGATCGTTCCTGCGCCCTGATGATCTTCCCATTCGCTGAATAGGTCATCTGAACCATGCGCACCAGTCTTCGTTCGCTTACTATCGACAGGTTGACCGTGGAGCATCCATTGTTGCCTTCAAAAAATTCTCGTTCTTCGCGTCGCGAATTTCTCGGCTTGCTGGGGCTCGCCTCCGTTCTACCCGCAAGCCGCTTTCTTCTCTCCTCAGGCACTGCCGCTGCTGCTGAGTCGCTTCCGGCCGCAGTATGGAATCGCGCGCCGCTCGCAGCCAACGCCTTTACGCTGCTGCCCGTGGGCTCCGTTCGTCCGGCCGGATGGCTCAAGGAGCAACTGCGCATCCAGGCCAACGGCCTGAGCGGCCATCTCGACGAAACCTGGGCAGACGTGGGCCCCAACAGCGGCTGGCTCGGCGGCACAGGCGAGTCGTGGGAGCGCGGCCCGTACTTCGTCGATGGCCTCGTCCCGCTGGCATGGCTTCTGGATGATGCAACGCTCAAAGCCAAGGCGCAGCGCTACATTGACTGGACGCTCGAACATCAACAGCCCGGCGGCATGATCGGCCCGGCATCCAACAACGATTGGTGGCCGCGCATCGTCATGCTCAAGGCCCTCACCCAATATCAGGAGTTCACCGGCGACGATCGCGTGATCCCTGCAATGGATAAGTACTTCCGCTTCCAGCTATCGCAACTGCCGCAGCGCCCTCTGCGCGACTGGGCAAAGTTCCGCTGGCAGGATGAAGCGCTGAGCGTCATCTGGCTCTACAACCGCACCGGCTCGCCTTATCTGCTCGACCTCGTGCGTCTCCTTCACACGCAGGGCTACGACTGGATGGCCGAGTTCGCAGACTTCCAGTACACAAGCCGCATTACCGCGGAGTACATCAAGCTCAACAACGGCGGCGGCCTCAGGGATCTGTCGCTCGCCACGCACGGCGTCAACAATGGCCAGGCAGTGAAAACCGGTCCGGTCTGGTCGCAGGTGTCGGGCTCATCTCAGGATCGCACCGCCGCGCTGCGCATGATCGCCGAGCTCGACAAATATCACGGCCTGCCCAACGGCATGTTCTCCTGTGACGAGCACCTCGCCGGCCTCAACCCATCGCAGGGCTCTGAGCTCTGCACCGTTGTTGAATACATGTTCTCGCTCGAGCACTCGCTCGCCATCTGCGGTGATCCGGCACTGGGCGACAAACTGGAGCGTCTCGCCTTCAACGCCCTCCCCGGAACATTCACTGACGATATGTGGGCGCATCAGTACAACCAGGAGCCGAATCAGGTTGAGTGCAGTCTCCATCAGCGCCCTTGGGGCACCGATGGACCCGAGTCGAACCTCTACGGCCTCGAGCCGAACTTTGGCTGCTGCACGGCAAACTTCCATCAGGGCTGGCCCAAATTCACCGCCAGCCTCTTCATGCGCTCAGGCACAAGCGAGCAAAACGAAGGACTGGCCGCAGCCGCTTACGCGCCCTGCGAAGTGCGCACCGTTGTTCGCGGCACGCCTGTGCATCTCATCGAAGAAACTGGCTACCCCTTCCACGGAACAATCCGGCTCGCCATCGATCCCGAGTCGCCCGTGCGTTTTCCGCTGCAGCTTCGCATTCCCGCCTGGGCCTCGGATGCAACGATCTCCGTAAACGGCCAGCCCGCGCCATCGCCCACTCCCGGCACATTCGCAACCGTCGATCGCACCTGGAAATCCGGCGACCGTGTAGAAATCGCATTCCCGATGAAACCGCGCATCTCGCGCTGGTTCAACGATTCGGTCGCCGTAGAGCGCGGCCCGCTCGTCTTCTCTTACGGCATCGGTGAGAGCTGGGTGAAACTCCGCGACCGCGGCATGACCGCTGACTGGCAGGTCTTTCCCACCGATCAGTGGAACTACGCGCTCAGCCTCGATCCCAACACAGCCGCGGAGAGCATCGCAGTAGACGAGAGGGAACTAGCCGAACAGCCCTTCGCGCGCAAATCCACGCCCGTCCATCTCAGCGTCAAAGCGCGCAGGCTCGATGCGTGGCAGCCAGAAGATGGTGCAGCGAATCCTCCTCCGCCAAGCCCCGTCGCCACAGATCATCCTGAGGAGACCATTACGCTCATCCCTTACGCCGCCGCCAAGCTGCGCATCACGGCATTTCCGCTGGCAAAGAGCAAGGGATAGACCTGCTCCTCACGAGTCCGGAAACGTCTCGCTTCCATTCGGCTCGTAGTGCTGCACGCTGTTCATCGACTGTCGCAGCGTTGAGAGCGTCTTGTACATGCGCAATCGTGCGCGGCTCTGGTTGCCCAGCGGCCGATGTTCCGCAATCGTGTGCCACGGGTTATACGAAAGTATCCGCGCAAAATCGAGCTGCGCCGGCGAGTCGAACTTCTGCTTGGGAATGCGCAGGATAGCCGCCGGAATCCGTGGCGAAAGCTTCGGCGGCCAGTAGACCGCGTTGTTCTCAATCGGCATGCGAAATGGATCGGTCTGCATCTGCAGCAGGATGTCGAACTCCACATCCTGCTTGGCCAGCGTCGCCACCATCGCATTGCGCAGATAGTTATCCGGTGGCCGAAACGGCAGCCTTGGTATCGATGTCCGCGTCTTCAGCCGCGAGCGCACGCAATACTGCATCGCCTGGCCCTCGCCCATCAGATATGGAACACAACTGAAGTACTGGCTCTCCAGCGGACTCGACTGTGTCTTGATCCACAGCGACTGCATGATCAGATCGAGCACATGGTGGTTCTTGAATTTCAGAAAGTGAAAGATCGACGCGTTCTTCAGGCTCCAGTACTGCAGGTCTGCGTTCGACTTCGTGTCGGCAGTGACAAACGTCGGCGTCGAAACGCCAAACATGTCCAGCGTGAACTTCTCGTCGTCCATCAGCTTGGGCCCCGGCACATCCATCAGCTTGATGCTGATGCTCATAAAGCCCACATCGTCGATATCCGGAGTCACATAAGGCCCCGGCCCTGAAAACCTCACCCACGCCGGATACGTCCGTGGCGTCGCATAGATGCCGCGCCGCATATGCTCAGGCAGATCGTCGCGCACAATAAACTCGGCGCGCACAATACCCTGCGTCTTGGTATTGCCGCCGCGCTGATAATCGCCGCGCTTCCACAGCCCCTGCATCTGCTCGCCCATGTACTTGATAATGTCGTCCAGATACTGCTCTTCGTCCGGCTCGGGACGCTCTTCCGCGATCTTGATATCGTTGCGTGTGCGCCCCAGGTTGATGAGCCCGTTCGCAATGTTGGTCAGCAGCTCGCGAAACAGTGCGTCAAACAGCGGGCGAAAAAACGGATCGAACCGCCGTTCGAGGTGCACGAACGCAATTGAGAGATTCGAGATGCGGTCCAGAAACCAGTTGCCTGTATTGGCCGGCGGAAGGCCGTAGCCAGGGGCGGCGTTCGCTTGCTGTGGAGTCGCCACTGTGATCCTCCCGGGGGAAAGGCAGTGAACTGCTTTGTCAATTAGTGCTGCATCGCAACGCTTCGTTGCACCGCATGTGTGTATGAGCCGGGCCGGTGCGCAACGCTGTGCGCTTCCCAGTCACCTTCATAGAGACTTCTGAGTTTCTGACAATACCACACGGCAGCTGTCGCTGTATGCGGATATTTTTCTAAAAGCACAGTCCGTGTCGCGCAGGTAGAATCGGAGCACAGGACCAACCATGCAGCGTCGGCAGTCTGCGGCGGAGGCGTCAGGCAACACAATGAGTGCGGATAGCGCAAAGCACGAGAGCGTATACGAATATATCGTTGTGGGCTCCGGTGCAGGTGGCGGCACAGTAGCTGCGCGTCTGGCTGAGGCTGGTCGGTCTGTGCTGCTGCTTGAAGCTGGCGGCGATCCACGCAAGCTCTCCGGCGGCGATCCGATTGATCCCGGCGGCAACCGGATGCCCATCGATTACGACGTGCCCGTCTTTCATGCTTTCGCCTCAGAGAACGACGCCATGCGGTGGGACTACTTCGTGCGCCATTACGCCGACGATGCGCAGCAGAAGCTTGACTGGAAGTACAAGGAGTGGTGGGAGGGCGAGCGGGTCGACGGAGTCCTTTATCCTCGTGCCGGAACGCTCGGCGGCTGCACCGCGCACAACGCGCAGATTCTCACGTATCCCGATAGCTCCGACTGGAAGCACATTGAAGAGCTGACTCACGACTCAAGCTGGAGCCCGCGCAGCATGCGCCGCCACTTTGAGAAGCTTGAGAACTGCCATCACCGCCCGCTGATGCGTTTTTTATCGTGGTTCGGCATCAATCCTGCGCGGCATGGATGGAAAGGCTGGCTGCACACTGAGAAGGCGATCCCCAAGGCTGCGCTGAAAGACCGAAGTCTCCTCGACACCATGCTTCGCTGCGCAAAAGAGGCACTGCTGCTCTCTGGCAATCCCATCCGCAGCACGAGCGGGCTCATGCAGAGCTGGGGTGATCCTAATGACTGGCGGCCTGAAACCGAGCATCTCTCCGGCATCTGCTACACGCCGCTCACCACGCGGAAGCACGCGCGCATGGGCACTCGCGAGCGCGTACTTGAGACCGCTGGCAGGTATCCCAATCTCAAGCTCCAGCTCAATGCGCTTGTAACCCGCGTGCTGCTCGACAAGAACAAGCGCGCCACAGGCGTCGAGTATCAGGTGGGGGAACGGCTCTATCGCGCGAGCTGCAAGCCGGCCGCAGAGGCAGGAGAGCCTTGCATAGCGCGCGCAACCCGCGAAGTCATCCTTGCAGGTGGCGCGTTCAACACCCCGCAGTTGCTCATGCTCTCCGGCATCGGCCCGCGCAATGTGCTCGAAAAATTCGGCATTCCCGTCGAAGTCGAGCTGCCCGGCGTGGGCCAGAACCTGCAGGACCGCTACGAGGTCGGCATCGTCCATCGCATGAACTTTCCTGAGTGGGATGTCTTCAAAGCGGTTCAGTTTGCGCCCGGCGATCCGCAATTTGCGCAGTGGGAACGCTGCCGCAGCGGCGTTTACACCACCAATGGCTCGGTGCTGGCGGTCTTCCGGCACTCGCATGTTGCCGACGGTCCGCCCGATCTGTTCTGCATGGCGCTGCTCACTGACTTTCAGGGCTACTACCCGAATTATTCGCGCGTCTTCCGTGAAAAACTCAACTATCTCACATGGGTTGTGCTCAAGGCGCACTCGCGCAACCGCACTGGAGAGGTAACGCTGCGCTCCGCCGATCCGCGTGACACGCCGCTCGTCAACTTCCACTACTTTAAAGAGGGTGGAGAAAAGGATCTCGATGCCGTCGTGGATGGCATTCGTTTCGTCCGCAGACTCACAGCCGATCTGCGAGCCAGGGGACACATGACAGAAGAGGTGCCGGGCAGCGATAAGGAAAGCGACGAGGACCTGCACGCCTTTGTGCGCGACAATGCCTGGGGACACCATGCCTCATGCACCTGCAGCATCGGCCCGCGCGAGCAGGGCGGCGTGCTGGGCAGCGACTTCCGCGTCCACGGCGTCAGCGGCCTGCGCGTAGTAGACGCTTCCGTCTTTCCGCGTATTCCGGGCACATTCATTGTCAGCGCCATCTACATGGTTGCCGAGAAAGCCGCCGGGCACATTCTTGCGGAGAAGTGAGCGGGCCTGCTCCTGTAATGGCTTAGTCCAAAAAGTGATTGACAATCAAGGCGATACAGTTCAATAATTCCCCACCAGCGTCCCAAGACGTTGAGGAAAATTGTGTGCCAGCACGGGAGTGTGCACAGTCACGGACTGATGCCGGCAAGGCCGGCTCGGCTGCGTGATTGAGGTCAGATTTCCGGCGCAGCATTTTCTCCAGCGTTGTAACGGACGGGCCAGTCATCTCCCTATCATTTCGGCAAGGAGCTAGCGAAATGACATACGATGTTCCCCAATTGCTGAAGATGTCGTCTGCCGACCTGGACGCGCTTTTCGGTTCCAGCCCCGCGGGTGACATTCCCAACGGACCCGCCAAGGGCACGGCAATCGTCGCGTCTGGCACAACATTCAGTCACGAAATCGCAGAGTTCATCACTCTGTTTGTCTGGCAGGGTAAAACCTTTGATGGTGCGCATGGAGTGCTGCGCAACCGTATTCTCCCCTTCGGTCTCAGCGCCATCGTCGCAGAGGTCTACAAAGCCCCCAGTCTGCTCGACAACAAAGAGTGCATCGTTCTCGATTATTCCAAGACGTCTGAAGTCGCGCAGTGGATTCGCGATGAGATCCGTCTGATCGGTCCCGGCTTTTACCTGGGGCGAGTGTACTGGGACAACAAGCCGCTGATTCATTTTTGTCTCCAGTTCGGCGCCGCTGCGCAGTCCTGACGCATGGGCGCCGAAACGGAAATCATTCATAACACACTAACTTCATAAGACTGCGGTAAGTGCAAAGCAAATCTGGGCCTGTCTTTGAATGGCACTGTCAGCCGCTTTCCCCCGTTCCACATGCGAATCGGAGCGGGATAGGCCCGGGCGGACTGAACCGGACCAGGATTGAATACCAGGACTGAATACCTGGATTGAATATTGATCGCGTCCTTATGATGCCGCAATCCAATCTGCTCGTCACCGCACCGCTCCGCCCCGAGCGCATTGCTGACTTGCGCGCTCTCTTAGCTTCAATGAACGACATTCCCGGCCGCGTCAATCCGGCCAACGCGCTGGTGCCTTTCGGGCAGTTCACCCAGCTTCACGTTGCGCGGTTCGTCATCCTTGAAGACCAGACTCTCGGAGACATGCAGCTCGCCTACGGGCGGCCGGCTCCCGATTATCCGCTCATTCTCGCCTTCGCGGCTGACTTCGACGGCACCGCCGACGCCTTTCGTGCCGATCTCGCCGCCCGCGCCGGCAAAGGACTGGAGCAGATATTCTCCTGCTGTGAAGGATTCGCTGTGGGCGCCGACATCGCGCGGTGGATGAAGGCTCACGAGACGCCTCCCTCCACCAATTACATCAACTGGGTGGGCCGCACCGTGGGCCGGATTCGCGAAGAAGACGCGCTGCGCCTCGCGCTTGAAGAGCATATCCAGAGTCATGCCTCGCTTTTCGCCGCCATGGGCCTCAAAGAGACGCATGCCGCCCTGCGTGAGTTCATGCTCGGAGAGATTCGCGAGGGCCGCCTCGCCCTCACTCCGCCCCCACCTACTCCACTCGGCTGGCAGATCGCCAAGCTGTTCAATCTCATCGGCGTCCCGCTGCTCCTGCTCGTGCTTTCGCCGCTGCTCATCCTCTATCTCCCCATCTTCATCGTTCAGCTTCGCAGCCGCGAAAAAACTGATCCCGAGATCGTCCCTAGTGTCAAAGCAAACTACGCAGAGCAGCTCGCCACCATCGAAGACTACGACGTCACCAACCAGTTCACCGCCATGGGCAGCGTCAAGCCCGGCCTCTTCCGCCGCTGGACACTGGCATTCCTGCTCTGGGCGCTGAACTACACCACACGCCACATCTACACCCGCGGGCAGCTCTCGCGCGTGGGCACAATCCATTTCGCGCGCTGGGTCTTCATCAACAACCGGCGCCGCCTGCTTTTCTGCAGCAACTACGACGGCGCGCTCGAAACCTACATGGATGACTTCATCAACAAAGTGGGTTGGGGTCTGAATCTCGTCTTCAGCAACGGAGTCGGTTATCCCTTGTCCCGCTGGCTTATCCTTGACGGCGCCAAACGGGAGCAGGAGTTCAAGAACTTCCTTCGCCGGCACGAACTGCCCACGCAGGTCTGGTACAAGGCATATCCCGGCCTCACGGCATTCGATCTCAAACGCAACACACTCATCCGCGAGGGAATTGAAAAGCCCTCATTGTCTGAGGCGGACCTTCGCCAATGGGTGGCGCTGTTTTAAAGGAGCAGTCGATGGCATCGGCAGTGGACTACTCGGACGTGCAGGGCCTGGTGCGGTTTGGCTTCGCCCACATGAGCGAAGCCGTGTACCTGCTTCTTCAGGTGCGCAATCCTGCCGCCGCCCGCGCCTGGCTTGAGCAGGCGCCCGTCACCTCCGCGGCCGACAAGAATCCTCTCCCCGCCACTGCGCTGCAGGTTGCGTTAACGCGCCAGGGGCTTGAGGCGCTGCGTGTTCCGCAGCACGTCATCGCCGGCTTCTCCGCAGAATTCTTATCGGGCATGGCCGGTGACGCCAACCGCTCCCGCCGCCTTGGCGACACCGGCACAAACTCACCGGACACGTGGGAGTGGGGCGGTGCCGGCAAGGTGCCGCATGTTCTGTTGATGCTCTTCGCTCAAGACGGCCGGCTCGACGGCTTCGAGCAATCGGTGACCGGTCCGCTCTTTCAGGGCGCATTCGAAGAGATTGCCCGCCTCACCACCGCCGATCTGGGCGGCCGTGAGCACTTCGGTTTCATTGACGGCATCAGCCAGCCGCTGCCCGACTGGGGCCGCACTCGCACGGTGACCGCTAATGCCAACCAGCTCGACTACTCCAATCTTGTCTGTCTCGGCGAATTTCTGCTCGGCTATCCCAACGAATACAGCCGCTATACCGAGCGCCCGCTGCTCGACCCCAGTGACGCTGCCAGCCACGACCTGCCCGACGCCGAAGACCAGCCCGGCAAAAAAGACCTCGGTAAAAATGGAACCTACGTCGTCATGCGCCAGCTTCAGCAGGATGTGCGCAAGTTCTGGCAATTCGTGGATGACGCCACGAAATCCATGCATGAAACCGGCTACAATCTCGCCGAGCTTATGGTCGGCCGCAGGCTTGAAGACGGCGCGCCACTGGTTCCATTAACCCAGAATGCAATTCCCGGCGTCGGCGATACAGGCAATGCGGCAAAGCGCAAAAAAGACGTGCAGCTCAACCAGTTCACTTTCGAGTCCGATCCTGATGGCGCCAGCTGCCCCATAGGGGCGCACATTCGCCGCGGCAATCCTCGCACCGTCGATCTCCCCGGCCATCCCAGGGGAATTCTCGGCCAGGCTTTTCACATGCTCGGCTTCGGCCAGACCAATCTGCATGAAGATCTTGCCGCCTCCGTGCGTTTCCATCGCGTTCTGCGCCGTGGCCGTGAATATGGCCCCGCGCTCTCACCCGGTGAAGCCGTTCAACCCGCGCCTCCCGGCGATCCTGAGCGTGGACTGCACTTCATCGCTCTCAACGCAAACATCGAGCGCCAGTTCGAGTTCGTGCAAAATGCATGGATGGCCCGTACCAAGTTCGATGGGCTCACGGAAGAGAGCGATCCTCTTCTTGGCAACCGCGAGCCGGTCAAAGGCTGTCCTTTCACCAACACATTCACCATTCCGCAGCCGGGCGGGGTGCGCAGGCGCGTGATGGATCTGCCGCAGTTTGTCACCGTGCGCGGCGGAGCGTATTTTTTCATGCCGGGCATCCGGGCTCTCAGATATCTGAGCAAGACCAGCGGCGCATAAAGCCGCAATCGTAAAGTGGAGGTAACTTCCGTGGCCGGAAAATTCAGCCGTTTTCTCGCAAAATCCCTTCTCGTTCTCGTCGTCCTGGTTGCAGTTGGTTTTGCGGCCTACGGAATCTGGTGGCTCCGCCAGCCTAAGCCCGGCCAGGTGAAAGACGAGGCCCTCCTCGCCGGTAGAACAGCGGATTCGTTCCCCGCCGCCGATGAAGACTACTTCCACGACATGGATGGCGGCATCGATCTCACCGCCGGTGCGCCTGCTGCAGACAAAGCTGCGCTCATCAAAGGCCGCAATACATGGATCGTCTGGTCAGCCGGCAATGACAAGTTGTGGGACACGCTCGTCTATCGTAGTGTCGGCGCACTCGACTTCCTCAAAGTTCTCTCCGATCATCCCGCACTGCTCAAAATCAATCAGAACTTCAGCCGCGATCACCGCTGGGAGTATCTCGGCCTCGTCAACGATCCCTGTTTTGAAAAAGCCACCGGCCCCGATCCAGACCGCTGGGGACTCTGGCTCGACAAGCGCCGCCCTGACTGCAAGCCCGACCCGTTCGAGAACGAGCAGAAGTATCCCGGCGTCAAGATCGGCTCGCGCGGCACCACGGTTGACGGCAAGCCATTCCCCGTTGGCTCTTACTACGGCTATGAAACCGGCATCGTCGGCCTGCGCCTCTTTCCCAATCCCGCATTCGATGACGCAGCCGCAAAGAAGTGGGACCCGGAGCGCTACTATTCCGATCCCTCGTACTACAACGATAAAAAGCTCATCCGCCCCTATCGCGTAGGCATGTCCTGCGGCTTCTGCCACATCGGCCCGAATCCCGTGAAGCCGCCCGCCGATCCCGACAATCCCAAGTGGGAAAACCTCAGTTCCGAAGTCGGCGCGCAATACTTCTGGATCGACCGCATCTTCTACTGGCAGGCAGATCAGTCGAACTTCGTCTGGCAGTTGTTCCACACTTCGCGCCCCGGCTCGCTCGACACGTCCTTCGTCTCCACTGACAACATCAACAACCCGCGCACCATGAACGCGGTGTACCTGTTGAAAGAACGGCTCGACAACTCACTCCGCTGGGGAAAGGAATCCCTCGAAGGTCCGCAGCGCGACAACAAGCAGCTCAACGACTATGTAAAATCCGGAGACCTCACCAAATACTTCACGCCTCCCGGCACCGTCTACACGCCGCGCGTGCTTAAAGACGGTTCTGACTCCGTAGGCGTCCTGGGCGCGCTCAATCGCGTCTTCCTCAACATCGGCACATTCAGTGAGGAGTGGCTGCTGCACTTCAACGCGCTCGTTGGCGGCAAAAAAGTCACACCCATTCCCATCAAGACAGCGCGCGAAAACTCAGCCTACTTTGCAGCCACTGAAAATCAGACGCCCGACATGGCGCTCTTCCTCGTCGCCGCCAGCGGAGCGCATCATCTCGCCGACGCGCCCGGTGGTGCAGCCATCCTGCAGAAAGATGCCAACCTCGTGCCGCGTGGCAAACAGGTCTTTGCCGAGCGCTGTGCCCGCTGCCACTCCAGCAAGCTGCCGGATCCGCCGGACGATCTCAAGTCCATCGGCATGGACTACGGCGGCGGCTGCGCCGGCAAAAACTATCTGAGCTGCTGGAACAAGTACTGGGCATGGACCCAGACCGACGATTTCAAGCAGAAAATGACGAAAATCGTGAATGCGCCCGACTTCCTCGATCACAACTATCTCTCTACCGAACTGCGCGTGCCCGTCACGCTGCTGCAGACCAACGCATGCAGCCCGCTGGCCACCAATGCCATTGGCGGCAACATCTGGGACAACTTCTCCTCGCAGTCCTACAAAGACCTGCCTTCTGTAGGAACCATCACCTGGTACGACCCATTTACCGGCGAGCCGAAGCAATATGAGATGCCCGCAGGCGGCCGCGGCTACACCCGTCCTCCGTCTCTGGTCAGCCTCTGGTCCACTGCGCCATTCCTGCTCAACAACAGCGTGGGCAAGTTCAACCCGGACCCATCGGTGCAGGGAAGGCTCGACTCCTTCCAGGACTCCATCGACCAGATGCTGTGGCCTGAGAAGCGCGACAAGGACGAAGTGCTCGGCGACAAGATTCCCGGCAAGATCGACCGCACTACTGAAACCAGTTACCTGCGCATCTCCTACGGCTATCTGCCCGACGCGCTCCAGAGCCTGCGCGGCATCGCCCGCTTCTTCCCGTGGCTCATCGACGACAAGAACAAGATGATCCAGATCGGGCCCATTCCCAAGGGTACGCCCGTAGGCCTGCTCACCAACATCGACCCGCTCGGCGAAAGCACTGACCCTGCAGCGAAGCTTGCTCACGACAAGAAGCTGCTCGATCTTGTAATCAAGATCAGCGCCGATCTCGCAAAGCTACCGCCGGGTGCAACTGACGAGCAGGCCCGCCAGGTCTTTGCCAATGTTGTTGACCAGATGCTCAGCCTGAGCAAGTGCCCCGATCTGATCGTCAACCGCGGCCACTACTTCGGCACCAGCCAGTTCTCCGGCTCCGAGCCCGGCCTGACCGACGCCGATAAACTTGCGCTCATCGCCTTCCTCAAGCGCTTCTGACCAACACCTGCCACAACTCAACCGTGCCCCATCCTTTCGCGTTCTGAGCGAAAGGGTGGGAAAGCACAAATCTCAACCAGCCGCTCTTAACCCATCACGAAACTGGGTGCCACAGGTCCCTTGCTTTTGGGGACCTGGGAAAGCACGTCATCACCCCAGCCAGTTCCCGCTCAACTCAATGCGTCTTCAACGCCTCTTCCACCCGCGCCTGCAACAGCATCGTCTCCGCATTTGGGCTCTTCTCGAACTTCTTCGCATCCTCAAGATAGCTCGCATCGCGATAGTGCAGCGCCGCCAGCAGCAAGGGCTCAGTCAGGCTGCTCGCATCCACGCCGTTCAGCGCTGCGTGCGTCCACTTCTCTTCGCCCTTCGCATACGGCAGCAGATAATCCAGCGCCGCCCGAATCGACGCGCCGTTCTGTGCCTTGTAGCTCCACAAATCCACGCCCGTCAGCCTGTCCTCCTGCGCTAGTTCCTCCAGCGCATCGAGATTGAAGACTGAGTAAGAGAACGACTTGGTCCGCGCCAGTTCCAGCGGTTCGCTGCCGTCCGGCTGAATCTGAAAAGCAATGCGCTTCGTCTTTGCAGTCTCCGCCACATCATGCGCCAGCGTCTCGTCGCCCAGAAACAGCGCAATCCCCGTGATCTGCTGGTCATACCAACTGCCGTGATTGTTTTTGGAATCCGATTCGTCCCGCCCGTTCTTGCTGTTCTTCAGCCAGTCCAGATACTGAGCGAACCACTTGCGCAGCCCTTCGCGATCGTCCTTCGTCAGGCTCGGTGAGCCTTCCAGCAGAGTTATGCCATCCAGAACACGTGGCATCGTCCGCACATCGATCAGCCCGATGCCGCGTCCGTTGTTCACGCCCAGCACTGCCTGCGCATAGTTGAGATTCGGATTCATCCGCGTCGCCGCATCGAGAAACCAGGTACGCAGCAGCAGTGCCGCTCGTGCCGCATACTCCTCTTTGCCCGTGAAGTAGTAGCCCAGCGCCAGCGCATGCACTGCATTCTGCATCTTGTTGAACGCAGCATCGTCCGGCACTTTATACCGCTCCGGATTCACCTCGCCATCATGCCGAATGTAGGGCAGTCCGTCTTTCGTCGCCGGACTCGGCCACCAGTAAGGCGCAAGGCTCATGTAATCGTGCTTGTCGCCGCTCGGCGGCACATCTTTCTTGTCCATCACCGAGAAAGGCCCCTCGCCCATCGCCTTGTCCGCCTCGGCGCGCACCGCCTCAAGAATTGCTGCGTCTGGATGTGTCTTGGCCTGCGCAAGAAAAGCGCCGTCGATGGCCAGCGTTGCAGGTGGTGTCGATGGAGCTGCAGCCAGGGCAGGCAACGAGGTAATTGTTGGAACTCCGATCAAAATAGCCAGAACTATGGAACGCATTGAGAGAACTCCTGAAAATCTTTGAACTGGTCTGTCGTTGGTTCGAGCAGGCGTACTGGCTCGATCAGGTTGCACACCGCGCGATTTGTTATTGCGCGGTGAATTTTTCTACAACAGGAAGCCATAACTGAAGCATTTGCAGGACGCTGCAGTCTTGCGGAATTATAGCTCTCTTCACGCAGCCTGGGCATTCGATAGCCAGCGCTCCCAGGCGCATTACGCCGAGTGCCAACCTTGTTGTGTCGGGTGTATGATGCTTGCGCCGCGGTGATTCCCATCCAAGTTCACCGCTGTTTTTCCGTCTCTATGTATGGCGCTATACAAGGAGGAGTTCACCATGGCGACATTGACAGCAACGCATCCGGGCAAGCTCAGCGATCGCGTGAGCTTCCGCCCACGCTACGGCAACTACATCGGCGGCAAGTGGGTCGAGCCCGCATCCGGTCAGTATTTTGAGAACGTCACGCCGGTCACCGGCAAGCCGTTCTGTGAGATTCCCCGTTCCAATGCTCAGGACATCGAGCGCGCCCTCGACGCCGCGCACGCCGCCCGCGAATCCTGGGGACACACCAGCACCACCGCGCGCGCCATCATCCTCAACCAGATCGCGCAGCGCATGGAAGACAATCTCGACATCCTCGCCACTGCCGAAACCTGGGACAACGGCAAGCCCATCCGCGAAACCATGGCCGCCGATCTCCCGCTGGCTATCGATCACTACCGCTACTTCGCCGGCTGCATACGCGCCCAGGAAGGCACAGTCTCCGAGATCGATCACGACACCGTCGCCTATCACTTCCACGAGCCCCTCGGCGTCGTCGGTCAGATCATCCCGTGGAACTTCCCGCTGCTCATGGCCGCCTGGAAGCTCGCGCCCGCTCTCGCTGCCGGCAACTGTGTAGTCCTCAAGCCTGCCGAGCAGACACCCGCCAGCATTCTCGTCTGGGCCGAACTCGTCGGTGACCTGCTGCCTCCCGGCGTGCTCAACATCGTGAACGGCTTCGGCCTCGAAGCTGGCAAGCCGCTCGCCTCAAGCTCGCGCGTAGCCAAGATCGCCTTCACCGGCGAAACCACAACCGGCCGGCTCATCATGCAATACGCCAGCCAGAACCTCATCCCTGTCACCCTCGAGCTCGGCGGCAAATCGCCCAACATTTTCTTCGACGATGTGCTCCGCGAAGACGACGACTACTTTGACAAGGCTCTCGAGGGCTTTGCCATGTTCGCGCTCAATCAGGGTGAAGTCTGCACCTGCCCCAGCCGCGCGCTCATTCAGGAAAGCATCTACGACCGTTTCATGGAGCGCGCATTGAAGCGCGTCGAAGCCATCAAGCAGGCCAACCCGCTCGACTCTTCCACCATGATCGGCGCGCAGGTCTCCACCGAGCAGCTTGAAAAAATCCTCAGCTACATCGACATCGGCAGGCAGGAAGGCGCCGAGCTGCTCACCGGCGGCGAGCGCGCGCATCTCGGCGGCGAGCTCGAAGAAGGCTACTACGTCAAGCCCACCGTCTTCCGCGGCCACAACCGTATGCGCATCTTCCAGGAAGAGATCTTCGGCCCCGTTGTCTCTGTCACCACCTTCAAGAACGAAGAGGAAGCCCTCGCCATCGCCAATGACACCCTCTACGGCCTCGGCGCTGGCGTCTGGAGCCGCGATGCCAACCGCTGCTACCGCTTCGGCCGCGGCATCCAGGCCGGACGCGTCTGGGTCAACTGCTACCACGCCTATCCCGCCCATGCAGCCTTCGGCGGATACAAGCAATCCGGCATCGGCCGCGAAACTCACAGCATGATGCTCGACCACTATCAGCAGACCAAGAACATGCTGGTCAGCTACAACCCCAAAGCGCTCGGCTTCTTCTAAAGAACATTGAACATGGGTGCCCCAGGTCCCTTGCATTTGGGGACCTGGGAAAGCACAGCCCTTGCCCAGCTACTCTCAACCCAAGCACGAACATGGGTGTCTCGCAGTATCGGGCTGGAATCTGAATCATTATGAATCCCGCGACCGTAGTTGTCTGGATTCTTTATCTATCACCGGTGATCCCAATTGGCCTTGCGTGGAAAAAACTGTACACCTCAAGGGATCGAAACGACTGGATTTCATTCGTGCCTGTGCTCATTGCGACAGCAAGCCAGATTTGGTTGATTTCTGGGTCTGTTTTCCCATGGACTGCGGGGCCGTATTACAGCAGTCTGCGATATGGCATCATTTGGCTTAATTTTTTAGTGACGTTGTTCGTTGGAGCGAGTGCGTTTTTCACCAAGCCAGAGCGCCAAATCTTAGCTGGAGCAGCATGTCTCATGCTCACATTGCTGTGGGGGTTCGTTGGCGCGACTAATGTAGTTGTTTAGAGTGCAGGGACTGTTGCAACGCATCGAGGAATAGAAAAATGCCCAACCTCCCACCCCAGGTCCTCGCCACCGACCTCGCCGTCCATCTCATCCGCGTGCTGCGCGAAAAACACGGCCCGCTCATGTTCCATCAATCCGGCGGATGCTGCGACGGCAGCTCGCCCATGTGCTATCCCCGCGGCGAATTCCTGGTCGGCGACTCCGATGTCCAGCTCGGCGAAGTCGACGGCGAGCCCTTCTACATGAGCCGCAGCCAGTTCGAATACTGGAAGCACACCCAGCTCATCCTCGACGTCGTCCCCGGCCGCGGCGGCCAGTTCTCCCTCGACAACGCCGAAGGCGTGCGCTTCCTCATCCGCGGCCGCGTTTTTGCAGACGACGAGATTCGCGACCTTCGCGCCGCCGGCCGCATCTGACCCGGCTACTCGGCCACGCCGTCATTCACCTGCGCGCAGTCCATACGCAGTGTTCCATTGTCGTTGAACACCAACCCACTAAAGCGGAAAGTTCCGCCCACGCCAATCGAGCCCGCGTTGAGCATCTGCGCACTGCTGTCCGCATAGACCACAACGGTATTCGGATTTGCAAGCAGCGTGTTTTGCCCTGGCTGCACAGCCAGGTTCGCGAACAGATCGTACGGCGCCAGCGTGACGGTGTATACCGTAAATGCGCCATCCGTTGATACTGCGCTCACCGTGCCATCGATGCTCTGCGGCATCAGCGTTACGGTTGTGATGGTTGGAAACTGCACGTTGACCGAAAAATTATGCGTGCTGAAAAGCACATTCTGACCCGCGACCATGTTCGTTGCATTGAATCTGGCGGCAAAAGGCAGATTCTGCAGATTGGCCAATTGACCCGAGACATGAAAATCCGCATTGGCGAACTCATAGAGACCGGCCCCATCGGTCAGGTAGCCGCTCTGTTGCACTTGCAGCAAATCGGCGAGAGGATAACTCGCGTTATATGCGCCCGACGCATAGACCACCAGCGGTGGTCCGTTCGCAGTGCTCAGGCTGGTTGCGTCCGTGTCGTAGACAGCTACGCGCGTGGCCAGCAGAGAGCCGTCCGGCTGCACTGCAAGGTCCATATCCACAGGCATGCCGGCAACCAGTTGTGACGAGCCCGCAATGCCTTGATAGGTTGTGCTGCCGTTCAGGTTGACCTGCCAGGCGGGAAGAGCAAACGCATTGTAACTTTGCGGCGCATTCACGTTCATCGTGGCTCCGCTCGCGTCCACAGAGCCGATCGTGCCCCGCATGCCCAGAGCTTTGCCATTTGCGCTGCTCGTTGGCTGGGCCCCAATCGTCATCGCAGTCAGATTGAACACTGGCGCAATCGAAACTGCGTTGGTCAGACTCGGGCTGCATCCTCCGTTGAACGGCGCAGACTTTGAAACCTGCAGATTCAGTACCAGTCCCATTGCATTGCCGGTAATCGTGATCGGCTGCGGCAGATTGATCGTCACATCCGATTGCGACTTTACTCCGCCCAATGTTCCGTCGATGAGGAGTTCTCTGTCGGCAGCGTCCTGGCCCGCACACAACGGATAAGCCGACGCAACCGTAGCCACAGCCGAAGTGTAGATTCCCTGTGGCACTGTCACCGTGGCCAGCGGCTCGATCTTTCCGTTTACGTGGATGTACTCCTCGCCCAGTTGTTTTCCAATCAAGGACACGCTCTTGCCGCTATCGCTCACCAGCGTAAGGCTATTCAGGTTGACTGTGAATACGGCAAGCTGGTCGTTTGCAGTGCTCGATGCCAGAAGTACTACGTTGGTATTCCCGCTCAGGGTAGGGCTGTTGCCACCTCCGCCACCTGCGCCGCACCCCGTAGCAAACAGTGCTGTCAGTGAAACCGCCAACGCCGCGAGAAGAACCAAGGCACGAGAGAGACGCCCACACGGAAGAGAGAAGATGCAGGGGCCCATAAAACCATCCAATGCGAATCAGATTGTGAGGGACGCCACGAACATGGGCGTGCAGTTGGTAGGTCGGCGGCCCTGCCGAGCTTTCGCAAAATGATTGTAAGCGACGCACAGCTTCGACTGACCAGCAAAACCGCCTTCCGTCTCTTCAAGCTCAAATTACCCAAGTCACTTCCATGTGCTGCGGCATGGTAACCACCTCACCGATCACGTTGGATAGTTACCATATTTTCAGTGATTTACGGTACCTTTAGCCCTCCCGATCCTACATATTCCGTGCTAGAGTTTGAGAATCTTGTCGATCTTCCCGCATGCCTTTTTGTGATGGGCCGGGGTCTGGGCCTGCTTTTCTGATCGGCCGAAAAAAATTACAGCAGCTTCGTTCAAAAGTGTTGTTGCAGTGGGCAGCAAATCATAGATATCGCAAGGTTCAATTATGACTAGTGTTGCAGCCATTCCGGACGCAGTTGCGATTAACATCGCAGGTCAGTGTGATCGCGGCAAGGTGCGCGAAGAAAATCAGGATACGGTCCGCCACACCAGCACTTCGCTGGGCGATCTGCTCGTAGTCGCGGACGGCCTCGGCGGCTTTTCCGGCGGCGGTGAAGCCTCGCGGATGGCGGTCGACACCATCTCCTCGAGTGTCGAGGGCATGCCCGCATTCTTCCCGCCGGATATCGCCGTGGAAGAGGCCATCTGCCGCGCCAATGCCGCTATCAATGCTGCGGCCGCGGAGCCCGATTCACAGCATAGCCGCATGGGAACTACGGCCGTGGTGGCGTTGCTGCGTACTGACTCTGATCGCGCCCACGCGCCCGTGCTGGCCATCATCGGCCACGTGGGCGACAGCCGCGCCTATCTCGTGCACAACCAGAAGCTCACCCGTCTCACCCGTGACCACTCCGTTGTGCAGGAACTGATCGACAGCGACAGGATCGGCCCCGAAGAGGCAGAAGATCATCCTGACGCGTCCACGCTCACCCGCTGCCTTGGCCTCGAGCCGAACGTGCTCGTTGCAATGCGCGAGGTGCCGCTCGAAGTTGGCGATACTCTGTTGCTGTGTTCTGACGGGTTGTGGGGCTACGTTGCTGAATCCGAGATCGAGCGGGTTCTCGCCGACTCCAGGCTCGATGCGAGCGCAGCCTCGAAAGCGCTTGTCGATCTGGCTCTCGAAGCCGGCGGTCACGACAATGTGGGAATCCAGTTGGCGCGCATCGGTGTGCCGGAGCTCCGCCCGGCCGCACGCAGGCCGGCAATCGCATCCACGCCAAAGCCTGCGGCCAGGCCTTCGGCGGCGGCTCCCGTGCTTAAGCCTGAGCCGTTGCAGAAGCCTGCGCCTAAGCCGGTTTCAGCCTTCAAACCTGAGCCTTCCCGCAAACCTGCCCCTGCGCTGGCTGTCACATTCAGGCCTGAGCCGCCACAGGAGTCGGCGCCAGCTCTCGCCGCGCCATCCGCCCCCAGGCCGGCGCCCATTCACCACGAGCCGCTCCGCATCTTTGAGCCCGCGCCCCGCCCGGCTCCAATGGGCGAGTCGGTTCCGATCTTCACTGCAGCATCGGCAGCAGTTCCCGCTCCCGCATCTGTCCAGATTGGCAAAATCGAAGCCGAATCTGCGCAGTCTTTGCCGTCGGTTCCTGCCTTCCGGTCAGCTCCGCCGCCGGTTGTTCCTCACGTGCCAGTCATCGAACTGATAGCGACAACACAAACTCACACCGCGCGTTTTGCGGATTCCATGATGCTGCCCGAATTGATCGTCGTGCCCAAAATTAATCCCATGTCTGCTACTCCGTCTCCCTTCGTCTCCACGCCGGCATCCGCTCGCCCTCAGGTCGGATTCGCGCGGCTCGCCGCCATCTTTGGGCTGGCCTTTGCCGCTTCAGGCACTCTTGCATATTTCGCGTTGATTAACAACTGGTTTGGAATTCTGCAGCTCGCGCGTTAAAGCCTTAGCAGGCTTCAAATCTCTACTGCCACCACGCAGTTGCGTCCCCGGTTCTTCGCCGTGTAAAGCGCAGTGTCCGCGGCCTTGATCAGTGCTTCGTAGTCGGTAGGGAACCCTGAGGCAACGCCAAAGCTGGCTGTCATGGCAATCGGCTTGTCGCCGCTCATCACGCGGGTCGCATGCACGGCCATGCGCAGCTGCTCGGCGCGCAGCCGCGCGCTTGAGAAATTCGAGCCCGGCAAAATGAGCAGGAACTCCTCGCCTCCATAGCGCCCCACCCAGTCGTAGGAACGCACCGAGCGCAGTAAGATTGCCCCCAGTTCCTTGAGTGCCGCGTCGCCGACGGGATGTCCGAACGTGTCGTTGATCTGCTTGAAGTGATCCAAGTCCATCAGGATCACGCTCAGAGGACTATTTTCGCGCCGTGAGCGCTCCACTTCGATCCGCAACCGCTCCACGATGATGCGGTGGTTCCACAGGCCGGTCAGATCATCGTGCTCGGCAAAATGGCGCATCTGCTCGCGCGCGCGTGTCAACTCGGCCTTTTCCCGCTCCAGGTCCTCGGTGCGTCGCTGCACGGCCTGTTCGAGCAGCACCTTCTGCTTGAGCAGCCTCTGAATGCGCCAGCGCCACACCTGCACC
>DASZXD010000033.1:0-5546 GCA_035546015.1 Occallatibacter sp. | reverse complement strand
CATCATGCTGCTGCTCATTGAGAGCGTGATGCGCCAGGACATCAGCATTGTCATCAAGGAGCGCATCTACCAGGCGGCCTTTGTGGTGCTGGTCTTCTTCTTCGTCTATGTCAGCTTCAACGACGTGGCCAAGCTGTCCGTCTTCAGCCACTTCAAGCCCTAGCCGCTGCGGACCGGGAGAGCCTCTTCATGTCTGTCGTCACACCCGTGCGGGTGCGCTACGCGGAAACCGACCAGATGGGCATCGTCTACTATGCCAACTACCTGGTCTGGTTTGAGATTGGCCGCGTCGAGGTGCTCCGCACTCTGGGCCTCGCCTATCGCGATCTCGAAGTCGAGCACGGCTGCATTCTGCCGGTGGTCGAGGCCACCTGCCGCTACCGCGCCCCCGCCCGCTACGACGACGAGATTCTCATCGAGACCCGCCCCGCGCTGCTGCGCGGCTCCGTGCTCAAGTTTGCCTACAAAATATGGCGCAATGCTGAGCATGAAGGGAAAGAGCGGGAGCTTCTGGCCGAAGGTGAGACGGTACACGTAGTCTGCGATCCGCAGCTCAATCGCAAACCCCTGCCGGAGCAGCACGCCGCAGCCCTGCGCGCGTTGATGGACTAACGCGGCTCAGGCAATCACCACAGCCACCAGAAATCCGTCGTAGCCCTTCGTGCTCACCGTCTGCAGCACGGTCGCCCGCAGCCGGGGCTCCTGCCCCACCAGCTCCGCGAACCGGCGCACACCCTGCACATTTGCGTCCCTGCTCGCGGCGTTGGCCACTTTGCCCTCGCGCACCACGTTGTCGCCCACAATCACCGTGCCCGGCCGCGCCAGCTTCAGTGCGCGGTCCAGATAGCCGGGATAGCCCGACTTGTCGGCGTCGATGAAGATCAAATCGAAGGGTTCGCTGCCGGCGGCGATCAGCGCGTCGAGCGAGTCCAGCGCCCGGCCCACCCGCACTTCCACACGGCCCGCGACGCCGGCGGCTTTCAGGTTGCCGCGCGCCACCTCGGCATGCCGGGGATCGAGCTCCAGCGACAGGAGCGAGCCGCCTTCCGGCAGAGCCCGAGCCATCCACAGGGTGCTGTAGCCGCCCAGCGTGCCAATCTCCAGCGCCCGCCGCGCCCCGCTCATGCGCACTAGCAGTTCCAGGAACCGGCCCTGCAGCGGCGTGACATCGATCTCCGGCAGTCCGGCCCTGCGGTTGGCGGCCAAGGCGGCCTCCAGCGCGGGGTCGGTGGAGACGAGATGTTCCTCGAAAAAGCGGTCGACGGCAGTCCAGGTTTTGCTCATGGGTTCCTGAAAACAGAAGTGGAGTTTCCGCGACACAAAAAGCTGAGCAGGAATGACTCAACCCCGGCCGCGCTATTTCTCCCGCGCGACGACGAAGTCCGGCACCCACAACAGTGCCCGCTTGAAATCCGAATCCGGCAGCGGAGCCAGCGCCTGCCGCGACAGCTCGGCATAGTGCACCGCGGCGGCCATCGCGTATTCCACTGATCCATTGCGGGTCAAGATCTCCTGGATGCGCTCCCGGCTCACGTGCTCGAAGCTCCGGTCGTCCAGCACCCGCTGGATCATCTGCCGGTCCCGTGCCGTACCGTGGTCCATCGAGTGGATCACCGCCAGCGTGGCCTTGCCCTCGCGCAGGTCGCTGGCCACCGGCTTGCCCAGAACTTCTTCCGTTGCGGTCAAATCCAGCACATCGTCCACGATCTGGAAGGCCAGTCCCACGGTGCGCCCATAGGTGCCCAGATTCGTTTCCTGCTCCTCTGTGGCCCCGGCCAGCACTGCGCCCAGCCGCATGGAGACCGAGAACAGGCAGGCCGTCTTGCGGTAGATCAGGTCGTAGTACTCGGCCTCTGAGACAGCCTTGCCAAGTTTCTGAATCTGGAGCAGTTCGCCCTCGACCATCTGCTGAGTCAGCCCGATGAGCAGGTCCAGCACGCGCAGGTTTTTCTCTTCGAGCGCTACCCGGAAAGCCTGCATGTAGAGCCAGTCGCCGGCCAGCACGCATTTCTCGTTGCCCCAGGTGGTGTTTGGCGAGGGGCGTCCCCGCCGCGTCTGTGCCCCGTCGATAATGTCGTCGTGCACCAGCGTGGCGGTGTGCAGCATCTCCACCACCGCGCCCAGGCGAATCGCGTTCGGCCCGTGAAACTCCAGCATGTGCGCGGCAAGCAGCAGCAGCGACGGGCGGATGCGCTTGCCGCCGCCCTCGCGCAGATACTCGGCAATCTCGGTGATGGTGCTGACACTCGAGGCCGCGTCGCGTCCCAGCTCCTGCTCGATCGCGACCAGATCGTCGCGCAGCAGGTCGAAGACTTCGCGTGCCGTTGCTAGGGCCAATGAGCTCAAGGTTCTTCGATTCTAGCGCGTCTGGCCCGCGGTTTGCCTCGTCCGCGGCCGCGCCCGTTAATTGGTACGGTAATTGGTGAACTGCAGGTCGACGCCCAGGTCCTTGCCGCGCAGCAGGGCAATAATCCCCTGCAGGTCATCGCGGTCCTTGCCGGAGATGCGCACCGTGTCGCCCTGAA
This sequence comes from Occallatibacter sp., assembly GCA_035546015.1. GTDB lineage: Bacteria > Acidobacteriota > Terriglobia > Terriglobales > Acidobacteriaceae > Telmatobacter. The sequence goes on along the minus strand of DASZXD010000033.1, from coordinate 3,021 downwards.
TGCTGGCCTGCACCTTCTTCTTCGAGTCCTTCACCAGGCGCACAATTTCCTTGGCCTTCTCTGAAGGGATGCCCTGCTGCAGCGTAATTTTCTGCCGCACGCTGGAGCCGGCCGCGGGTTCCACCTTGCCGTAGGTCAGGTTCTTCAGGCTCACGCCGCGCTTCACCAGCTTCTGGCCAAGAATCTCCTTCACGGCCTCCAGCTTGTACTCGTTGGCCGAGGCGAGCTGAATGGCCGCGTCGTTGTCCACCAGCGTAATCTCGGAGTGCGAATCCTTCAGGTCAAAGCGCTGGCGAATCTCCTTCAGCGCCTGGTCCATCGCGTTGCGCACTTCCTGCATCTCGATCTTGCTCACAATGTCGAATGAATTGTCTTGTGCCATGGTCGTACCTCTGCGCGTGCCGGGCTGGCCGTCCACGCCTCTATTAGTTTCCCACGCCTTAGCCCAGGTGAAAAAGCCGCTTAAAGTTGGCCGTCGTCGCCGCAGCCAGCGCCTCCGGCTCCACCCCTTTGATGCCCGCCAGCACCGCCGCGGTGCGCGTTACATATCCAGGCTCATTGCGCTTGCCGCGCTCCGGCATGGGAGCCAGCCACGGCGCGTCGGTTTCCACCAGCATGCTCTCCAGCGGCACCACTGCCGCGGCATCGCGCAGCGCCTGCGCCTTGGGATAGGTGACGTTGCCGGCAAATGAAATCAAAAATCCGAGATCAATCGACCGCGCGACCTGCTCGGCGCCCGCGCTGAAGCAGTGCATGATGCCGCCCAGGCCCGTGTGCCGCCAGTAAGTGTCGAGCGCAAGAAAAAGATGATTCCATGCATCCACCTCGCCGTCCTTCGGCCTGCAATGGATAGTAATGGGCCGCTTGCGCGCCGCGGCAATCTCCAGCTGCTTCACCAACCCCGCGCGCTGCACGTCATGCGGAGCGCCTTCGTGGTAGTAGTCCAGGCCAATCTCGCCGCAGCAAATCACCTCGGGCTCGGCCAGCAGGCCGTCCAGCTTTGCCAGCACGGCATCGTCAATCTCCGGCGTGTTGTGCGGATAGACGCCCGCGCTGGCATAGAGCCGCGGCATTCCCGGCTTGCCGTTAAACGCGCGGCAAATCTCCAGCGCCTGATGCATCTGGTGCGGCCCTTCGCCAATGCCAATCGCCATTACCGCGCCCACGCCCGCCTCATGCGCGCGGCGCAGCATCGCCTCGCGGTCGTCGGTGTAGCGCTCGCTATCCAAATGCGCGTGGGAATCGATCAGCAAAGGAACCTCCAGTGGAGAAGAAAGCCGCCGTCCACATCGGGCGGCGGCTCAGATTGCCTGGCAGCGCTTACTTGAGCCGCGCGCCCAGCGGAACATCTTCCAGAAATCCCGCCAGTACCGGCGAGCCATCCGGCGGCAGACTCGCGGCCAGCAACATTCCGTTCGATTCCAGACCACGCATCTTGCGCGGCGCCAGATTCGCCACAATCACAATCTTGCGGCCGATCAGCTTCTCCGGATCGTAATACTGCGCGATGCCGGCCAGAATCTGCCGCTTCTCGTAGCCCAGGTCCACTTCAAGGCGCAGCAGCTTGTCGGCCTTGGGCACGCGCTCGGCCACCAGAATCTGCGCCACACGCAAATCCACCTTCACAAAATCGTCGATGGTGATGTACTGCTTCTCCTCGACAGTCTGCGGAGCGGCAGCAGGCTCAACGGGCGCAGCAGCAGGCGCGGCAGCGGTTTCGGTTTGCGGTGCGGGTGTGGGTTTGGTCTCTTCCATTGTTTTGCTCTCAGTCTTTGCTTTGGGTGCCGCGGTCTTCGCCGGCGGCGGAGCCTTCGGCTCATCGGCAACTGCTTCGCGCGGGCCGCCTGCGGCCTCAATCACCGATTTGTTGTTCTCTTCTTCCAGCGTCACCATGCGCGCCACGGCATCCTTCTCCGCACGCGGGAACAGCGGCGCAGGCTCGCCGAACTGCGTGCCGGGCTGCAATCCGCCCCACGCAACGCTGGTTAAAAACGACTGCTTTGCGGCGTCGGCAATCTCGCCCTGCCCAAGCTGGCGCCATACCTTCGCCGTTGCATCGGGCAAAATCGGATACACCAGCGCGGTAATCACGCGAATTGCTTCCGCCGCCGTGGCCAGCACGCGTGCCTGCAGCGCCGCATGGTCCTCATCACTGCGCTCGGCCGGCTTCTTCCACGGCGCGTTGGCCGTCAGGTAGCCATCGGTTTCCGCCACCAGCAGCCACAGGCTCTTCAACGCTTCAGAAAAATTCAGCTCGTCGAACTGCGGCGCAAAACCGGCAAGCGCGGCCTCTGCATGCGCGCGCAGCGTCGCTTCGGCCTCGGTGGTTGCACCCGTCTCCGGCACCACACCGCCAAAGTACTTGTGCATCATGTTCACCACGCGGCTTACCAGGTTGCCGTAGCCGTTGGCCAGGTCGCCGTTGTAGCGCTGCACCAGCGCGTCAAACGAGAAGTTGCCGTCCTGCCCGAAGGGAATCTCGCGCAGCAGAAAATATCGCAACGCATCCGCGCCCAGCACTGTGTGAACCGTCTCCGCTCGCACAATGTTGCCCTTCGACTTAGACATCTTGCCCTGGTCAAACAGCAGCCAGCCGTTGGCGCGCACCGACTTCGGCGGCTCAATGCCCGCGGCCATCAAAAACGCCGGCCAGTACACGCAGTGGAAGCGGCTAATCTCTTTGCCGATCAGGTGCATCTCCGCCGGCCAGAATTTCTTGAAGCGCTCCTGGTCCTTCACGTCGTCCGAGCCGTATCCAAGCGCGGTAATGTAATTGGCCAGCGCGTCCAGCCACACGTACACCACGTGCTTCTCGTCGCCCGGCACGGGAATGCCCCAGGTAAAGCTGGTGCGCGAGACCGACAGATCCTTCAGTCCGCTGCGCACAAAGCTAATCACTTCGCGCCGCGTTGACTCCGGCCCGATGAAGCCCGGATTCTCCTCGTAAAACTTCAGCAGCCTGTTCTCAAAGGCCGAGAGCTTGAAGAAGTAGTTCTCTTCGCTCACCGTCTCGGTAATGCG
>DASZXD010000032.1:0-5584 GCA_035546015.1 Occallatibacter sp. | reverse complement strand
GAATTCCACGGGACTTGAGCAAGCGGACCGCCTCAGGACGATCAGGCTCACCGATGTGCTCGATACTGTCGCGAATGAATTGATCTGCCTGGCCGATGTGATCGCCATGATTGTGGGTAAAGACGGCCTCAATCGGGAGTCCGCCGGCGTATTGCGAGAGGTACTTCTGCAGTTCGCCGCGGCCCTGCCCTGAGTCGATCAAGACACATTTTGTGGTTCCCCTGACGAGGAACATCTTGTCGTTATCTGAATCGCGGACCATGCGGACGCCGGGAAGGACTTCCTCAGAGACGTATTCGGTTTTGTCTCTCCGGTTGACTACGTACTGAAACGTAGCAATGTCGCTGTTGGTGTTTCCCTCATGTACTGCCATTGCCCGCAAAGTGTAGCCGGTCTTCAGTCCGCTATCACCCTCATAAACACCGCCGATGAAGAGAAGCTGGCGTGAGTCGTATACGGCGCTCCTGCGAGTCGGCGCGCTACCGTCCCATGTGTAGTAGATCGTCGCTTTGGGATCGGCATCGATGAGGGTGATGGATTCAGTGGTTGGAAAGGCACCGGGCAGCGGAAATGCGGTGGGAGGGGATAGTTTGGGGCCACTGCCCTGCGGCTCTGGCGGACCGAACTGAGCAAGCAGGCCGTGCGAACAGAGGGCTACGAATAGTCCGATGTGGATGGCGGTTTGAATTCTCTTCAATGGTGGCCTCCTGAACATCCGCATTTGCAGAAACGTGAAGGGATTATGGGCCATATGGACCATCACTCGTTCAAGCGTCTTATCCGCACGCAATTCTAGCGGGCAATATTCTGCCTGCCAATGCGATTGAACCGCGCACCAACAACTTGCACGCGGCGGTCGGTGCGCAGGACGGAGCGAGCAGGCTGTGCGGGTGAGGCCGATGCTGCAGTTTCTGTTTCCGGCGGAGTGGCGCCTTTAATTTGCCTCAAAGGGCTACTTTCGGCGATACTTAGGTGTTGTGTCTTGCGCGGCCGGGCTAGTGTGTCTGGCTACCGACAGGTCTGGCGCTGCTGCGCGGACAGAGTTCAAGACCCACACAGATTCCGCAGGTAATTGAAAGGAAACAGCATCCCGTGGTCATGATTCGCCTGGCGCGCGTTGGCGCCCGTAAACAGCCTTACTATCGCATCGTGGTTATTGAGAAGGACCGCGCCCGCAACGGCCGCTCGATCGAGGTGGTCGGCACCTACAATCCCCGCACCAACCCCGCTTCTGTCGACCTGAAGCACGAGCGCATCGCCTACTGGCGCGGCGTGGGAGCGCAGCTCTCGGACACCGTGGCCAAGCTGGTGGCCAAGACCCCGGCTCCGGCAGCAGTTCCGGCAGCCTGATTTCCCCGTTTCGTCCTTCCACACAGTTTCCCTGGCCCGTGTGCCGGTTTTCAGGGCATTTTCGATCCATGTCGATGTTTGGACAGCATTGAAGCCGGCCTTTTCCTGGTGGAAAGGCCGCTTTGCTGAGTGGTTTCAGTGGAGAGCGGGGTCGAAGATGCGGCAGCCGGTGCGCACAGAGTTACTGACGGCGAAGCCTTTGTACTGATACTATTCGCGCACAGGCTGAGTCTTTAGTTTCAGAAAGCAGCAGGTCAGGGGCAAGAACATGACCCAAGTCGATATGGTCCAAGTAGAGGAACTGGTCCGCGAGATCGCGCGGGCCCTGGTGGATGAACCGGCAGCCGTGGAAGTGGAGTCAGTGGAGCGAGACGAGAACACCGTTCTGAAGCTCCGCGTGGCACCGCAGGATGTGGGCAAGGTGATCGGCAAGCAGGGCCGCACGGCACGCTCAGTGCGCACCATTCTGGGCGCCGTGAGCATGAAGCTCCATCACCGATATACGCTCGACATCCTGGAAGAGGACGACGAGTAGGGTGCGGCTTCAGCCAGATTGCTGCGTTTTTCCGGGGCCGCGATGACCGCGCAGGACGCATGGACCTGGCTGGCGCTGATCCGCCGCCCACAGGGACGCAAGGGCGAAGTTTTCGCCGATATCCTCACCGATTTCCCTGAGCGATTCAGTGAGCGACGCCAGTTGTGGCTGGTGGCTGCAGACGTGCCTGCCAAAGCGGGCGTGGTGCGGCCTTCCGTGCCCGCCAAAGTGGAGCTGACCGCCCACTGGCAGCACAAGGGCGGCATTGTGCTGCACTTTGATGGCGTCGATTCGATCTCCGCAGCTGAAACGCTGGCGGGGTTGGCCGTGGCGATTCCAAAAGCAGAGCGGGCACCGCTGGCCGAGGACGAGGCGTATATCGGCGACCTGATCGGCTGCGCGCTGGTGGATGTGGCCGGAGCCGAGCCGGTGACCGTGGGACAGATTGAAGACGTGGACTTCAGCGCCGGACCGGTGGCGATGCTGATTGTGGGCGGCCCGGGCGGCGAGGTGCTGGTTCCGTTTGCGAAGAGCTATCTGCGCCAAATCGATCTCGATGGAAAGCGTATTGAGATGGCCCTGCCCGAAGGATTGACAGAGCTGGGCAACTGACCCTCCATGGCGGAACTGGTTCGGCATCTGACCGGACGCGTAATCCATTACTGCTCAGCAATCGCCGCCTAAATCCGCGGAATCTACCTGATCGAAGAGCCCAGCGGGAAATCCACCCTCTTTTTTCCAGTTATAGCTAGAGCCCGGAAACATCCTGGGAGAATCCCACACGCCGAAACCGAACAGCTCCTGCTTTTGGGCGTTGTAGACGTGAAGAGTCGCGTGCCAGATGTCGCCCGTGTTGCTCTGATCGGTCCAACTGGTTGCATCAAAAACCGCATGACCGTCGGGATGAAGCCTGAGCGTACCGCTCAGGTGACAATCTCCGGCCCGACTATCAACCCATTTGAACTCGAGCGGTGAATCATCAGACACAAGTGCTGGAGCGAACGCCAGCACAGTTGCGGCAATAAGGAGCTTTGCCCGCAGACTGGCCATCTTGCACCTCCAATTTCTGATGGCTAGGAATGCATTCAATGTACACCAGGTCTTATCAATTCCATTGCGGAATTTGATTCGGACAGCCTCACAGGGCCCGCCGAGCATATATCAAGGTCTGTGGGTTCTCTTTATCATCGAATCTAGCGATGCGCTTCGATATTCTCACCATCTTTCCCGGCTTTTTCGCGGGCATCTTCGAGCACGGCATTGTGCGCCGCGCGCAGGCCGAAGGGCTGGCGGCGATCGAGACGCATGACTTGCGGGGCTTTACGCATGACCGGCATCGCACCGTGGATGACCGGCCCTTTGGAGGCGGCGAAGGCATGGTGCTGAAGCCGGAACCGCTGGCCGAGGCGCTGGCTTGGCTGGGCATTACACCGAAAACGGAGCGGCAGGATGCGGCACATACCCGCGTCGTGCTGCTCTCGGCGCAGGGCCGGACCTTTACGCAGAAGATGGCGCGGGAACTGGCCGGGCTTGAGCGCGTGGTTTTGATCTGTGGGCGATACGAGGGTGTGGACGAGCGCATCAACGAGTTTTATTGCGATATGGAGCTTTCGATCGGCGATTATGTGCTCTCTGGCGGCGAGCTGGCTGCCGCGGTGGTAATTGACGCGACGATGCGGCTGATTCCAGGCGTGCTGGGCAATGAGGCTTCGGGTGAGTTTGAGAGCTTTGGCGTGCCGGATGCGGAGATCGATACGGATCAGGCCGGAGTTCCGCGCTCGCAGCATGGGTCAGGTGGGCTGCTCGATTATCCGCATTACACGCGGCCTGCGGAGTTTGCCGGCCTACGCGTACCCGAAACGCTGCTGAACGGCGATCACCAGCAGATTCGGCGCTGGCGGCGCGAGCAGCAGCTACGCAAGACACTCGCGAACCGCCCTGACCTGCTGGAGCGGGCCGTATTGAGCACAGAAGACCGCAGGCTGCTGGAAGCGATCCGGCAGAAACGCGGTTGAGACGAAAGCGGTGCGTTTATTTTTTCAGCCTAGCTGTGGATCCCGTTCAGCCTGGACTTCCATTGCCGCGATGATATTGAGCATGGCATCGAATTCAGACCTGCCATGCAGCGGCTTCAGGCGCGGGTCAGCGAGCACCTGGAAGAACCATGGGCAACGCCGTTCGTCAGCCGCGCGCAACTCGGCGAGCGCCAATTCCGCTTCGCCCAGCTCCATATAGACCAGCGGAGTAATGGTTTTGAGCACGTAGCGCTCGCGGCTCAGCCACTGCAGCCGGTCGAGTACGGCGCGTGCTTCATCGCGGCGCCCAGCGACGGCCAGCGCATAGGCGTGGGCACTGGTCGCCAGATCAAAGTAAGGCAACCGCCGCACGAGACTCTGCGCCAGTTCCAGAGCCCCGGCCGTGTCGCCATTAAAAGCCAGGATATTGATCCCATAAAATCCCGCGGATTCGTTCTCAGGAGAAAGCTCGAGGGCCTTCCGAATCTGGTCTACGCTGGCACCAGCCTGACCATCCAGATGAAGCGCCCATGCGAGACGCCCCTGGAGCAGCGGCGAGTAGGGATCGATGCGGATGGCCGCCCTGAGCAAGCCCGTGGCCTCATCAAAACGATGGCGACTGAGGGCAAACTGCGCGCGCGCACGGGTGACCCAGGCATTGTGCGGCACGTGCGCCGAGCGCTGGAAGAGAGACAGCGCTGCAGGCAGGTTCCGATCTACATGACAGGCGAACCAACCCAGAGATGGAAGAATGCTGTCCGCATGGTACGCAGCGACGCTCGGGATCGAGCTGGCGGTGCGCCGGGCCAGATCGGCGGCAATTGCCGGGGCCATGAAGCCGTAGATCTCCTGAGTCACACTGAGATGCACGAGATCCACGCGCGCGCCAATCAGCGATGAATCGAGCTCTATGGCGCGCTCCAGATGCCGCAGCGCATCCTGCATGCGATGGCGCTCCAACGATTGCCACTCATAACGCGCACGCTGGAAGAGTTCGTAGGCCTCGCTCCGCTGCGCGCTGACCTCGATGACCTCGACCTCGGGTGCAAGATCGTCCGCAGTTGCTGAGGCCGCGATCGACAACCCGCCGACGCCGATACGATGGTTCACAATATTGGCCAGCGCAGTCTCCGGTCCGGCGATGCGGCTGCGCTCCACAAGAAGGTCCTCAACCCAATCCTGGCTGCCGTCTGCGATGCGCGTCATTTCCGCGCGCATGCGATAGTGTGCAGGCAACGCGCGCAGCGTTCCGCTCAGCACCAAGTCAGCGTGGAGCATTTCACCGATCTGCTTTGGCGAGAGGCCACGGCGGGCCAGCGCAAAGACCGAATCCCTGGCAAGAACGGAAGCTGCGGGTTGCGGCGCGTTTCCGATGCGCGCGCCGGCTTCGTCGGCAATCACTGCACCGAGATATTCGGGGACCCCGTATCCGACGATGAAAGGCAGGATGGCAAGCCGGAGCAGCGTTCCCGAAGGCTCGTTGAGTGGGCTGACCGCGACAGACAGGCGGTAGCCGCGCTTGTAGACGGTCTCAATGCACTCGTGCGGCTGGAGCTTGTTGCGCAGCGAGGCCATGCACTTCGAGACAGAGTCCGCCGCTGCAGGAGCGTCTCCCCAAAGCGCCTGTTTCATATCGAGAGGAGTAACGACGAGTCCCGGGTTGGCGAGGAGCAGACGCAGAGCC
>DASZXD010000031.1:0-10772 GCA_035546015.1 Occallatibacter sp. | reverse complement strand
GCGAAAGGCCCTTTAGCACTCAGCGAGGTTATGCCAGATGCAGCCTCGGAAGATGGAGTATCTACAGCATTTTTCGCCTGCATCGCCGTGATCACAGCCTCTGGGACGCCTGACTGCTTCAACTTGATCAAATTGGCGGTTGTCAGCACGTAATGCCCGGGACTATTGCGAATTTGGCGGACAATGATGTCGGTTCCCAGGTGTGCCTGCACCATCTGAATGACAGATTGATTGGTTAGCACTTCCTGGCTCTCCAGCACTCCGGCTATGGTAGTCAGAATAGCCAAAGAACACGCAATCCTTCGCCAATGGAATTGAAGGAGCTTCAGGTTCAGCTTCATCGAGCATGCACCTCTATTTTGCCGGGGATGACAGAATAGCATCCGCGCAATCTATGGGCACCGGCCTTTCAAAAGGGCAGAGAAGTATCGGGAAATGTGTCACAAGCAACCCAGATACTGCTGCCTGTGGGAAAACCGGTACAAAACTCGGAAAAACCGGCATAAATTCGCGTGCCACGTGGAACATGGTTGGTTAATGGCATATTCTCAGACATTTGCTGGGCATGCGCGGATATGGCACTAAACGTGCTCTCCGGAGAGGAGTTGCGCTTACCGGCTCTTCCGGCGAATCGCCAGCCGCGCGCCGATCGAGTAGCCAACCAGCGCTGCCGAAGGCCAAGTGCCCAGGAACGGCCCATCGTCGTCAATCAGTCCGCTGGGCTGAGGCAGGCTGAAAAAGGTGCGCGAGAGCTTTTCTGCAGCGCCGCAGTGAAAGCACTGGTAAGGCCCCGTCGGCATATCCAGAATCCAGAGCGCAATAATCAGCAGCCACACCAGCCCGAAAAGCCACACAGCCTCAGCCACCGTGTCCTGCTGCCGACGACTCACCACATAGCCGGCGCAGAGTGGCACCGCCGCAGAGAGCGCCAAAATCGCCCACTGCGGAACGCCCGTTGGGTTGGCGGCATAGCCCACAAGCATCAGCGCGAACCACGAGCCCAGCGCCAGCAGCGAGTGCACCACAAAGCGGACCGACTGGCGCTTAAGCTTCGCTGCGGAGTCTTCTTCCTCGCGGTTGTGAAGTGAGATTTCCATGGGTCAGCGCTCCCGGCCATTGTAGCGGATAAAGACGATACGCTTGCCGTACTGCTCGCTCTACAATAATCCCATGCTGATTGAGGGAGTCTTCGCCGCCACCACCACGCCATTCTATGCAGACGAGCGCATCTACTTTCGCAAGCTCGAGGCCAACATGGCCCGCTACTCGCGCAGCCTGCTCGCCGGAATGATCGTTCTGGGTTCCACGGGCGAGGCGGTTATGCTCGACGATGCCGAGTCCCGCGAGGTGCTCCGCGTGGCAGCCGCCGCCACGGCTCCTGAAAAAGTGCTCGTTGCCGGCGTAGGCCGTGAGAGTGTTGGAGCAACGGTTGCGCTCGCGGAGGCAGCGGCTGAATATCGCTACGATGCCATCCTCGTTCGCCCTCCCAGCTACTACTCCGGCCAGCTCACTTCGGCCGCCGTGCTCCATTACTTCCGCAGCGTGGCTGACCGCTCGCCGCTGCCGGTGCTGCTCTACAACATCCCCAAGTGTGTCCCCTATCAGATTCCCATCGAGATCATCGCTGAGCTGGCCAATCACCCCAACATCGTCGGAATCAAGGACTCGAGCGGCAGCATTGACCGGATTCGTGACACCGTGGCCGCCACCCAAAACGCCATGCGCCGCACCGTCACCGTCACGACCGTCTTTGAAGCCGTCACCAGCCGCATGCTCACTCCTGCAGTTGAGACTGGCGGCTCATTTGTCTCCGCCGGAGACCTGGCCGGAGGCAGCGCCGTAGCCACTGCGCCTCCTGTTGTGCCGCTCAAAACCCGCAGCAGGGAAGTCGGTTTTCAGGTTCTGTGCGGCTCTGGATCGGCTCTCTATGGTTCTCTTGAGGCCGGAGCCTGCGGCGGCGTCCTCGCCTTTGGCGCCTGCGCACCGCAGGCCTGTCAGGAGATCTATCTCGCCTGGAAGGATCACGACCCCATGCTCGCCGCTGAAAAGCAGCAGCGCATCGCCGCAGCCAACAATCGCATCGTTGGCGCGCTTGGAATCGCCGGCGTAAAATACGCCTGCGACTTCAACGGCTACTACGGTGGGCCCGTGCGTTCGCCGCTCCTCGGGCTTACGGCTGAAGAAAAGGCTGAGGTGGAAAGCCTGCTGGCGCTCATCCGGAACTGAGAAGGGAACTCACATATATATGAAGGCCCGCACTGCTGCCGCGTCGATTTTGTCCGGTCTTGTCACTTTATCCCTTGCAGGCTCGCTGGCCACGGCGCAAAGTCCCGCGCCTGAACGGCCCAGGATCACCGGCATCTCCCACGTTGGCTACTTCGTCTCTGACCTTCCCAAAGCTCTCGACTTCTGGCATGGCCTGCTCGGCTACGACGAGATGTACACGCTGAACAAGTCGGGCGCGAAGGGATCCAGCACTGACCAGGTGCGTATCGCTTTCATCAAGCTCAACGACCACCAGCACGTCGAGCTCTTCACCGATCCGCCGCCTTCGCCCCCGAATATGATGAGCCATCTTTGCTTCGCCGTCTCTAACCTGGAGCAGATGCGCGCCTATCTCAAATCGAAGGGAATTGCCGTGCCTGCAGGCAACGGTGGCAAGACCCACACCGGCGACTACGCCTTCGAGATTCACGACCCTGACGGCACACTCATCGAATTCGTCCAGAGCCTGCCCACCGGCTGGGAAGCGCAGGCCAAAGGCAAATTCCTGCCTTCAACGCGCATCTCCCACGGGATCTACCATGTAGGCTTTCTGGTAGGAAACGCCGAAAAGTCCCTCCATTTTTACGAAGACATCCTCGGCTTCAAGGAGACATGGCGCGGCGGCCGCGATCCAAAGATCCTGAGCTGGATCAACCTCCGCGTGCCCGACGGCACCGACTACATCGAGCTGATGCTGTATGCGAAGCTCCCCAATACCTATGGCACGCAGAACCACACCTCGCTTGTCGTCCCTGATATGGCGAAGGCAATCGCGGAGCTCCAATCCCGTCCAGCCTACAAGACCTACGGCAAGCCTCTCGAGATGCACGTCGGCGTAAACGGCAAGCGCCAGGTTAATCTCTACGATCCCGACGGAACCCGCGTGGAGCTTATGGAGCCATTCACCGCCGATGGCAAGCCCGTTCCTTCTTCGACTGCGCCGCCTCCGCCGCCGGCGCACGACTGAGGAAAGGGAATTCACGGAGTTGTTCGGCCCCATCTCCCTCTGCCGGAAATATCCTTTCGGCGGCGCATAATGTTAACCGGGAGAAATAATGAACCGCCGCCAATTTGCCGCTCGTTCCCTGGCCGCTGTTGCAGGTGCTGCGCTATCTCGATCCTGCAGCTATGCGGACGCACAGCCTTCCGGTCAACAAGTTCCCGGATCGGTGTCCGATGCCGTCATTCAAAAAGCGCGCTTTCCTGAAGGGTTCTTATGGGGAGTGGCTACTGCCTCCTATCAAAATGAAGGTGCTTGGAACGAGGATGGCAAAGGCGAATCGATCTGGGACAGGTTTACGCATACACCTGGAAAGGTGCGAGGTGGCGTAACCGGGGATGTCGCCTGCGATCAGTACCACCTCTACCCGCAGGACATCGCACTGGCCAAGAGCCTGAATCTCAAGAGCTATCGTTTCTCAATCTCCTGGCCGCGGATTCAGCCGGCGGGAACCGGTGCGCCCAACATGAAGGGACTCGATCACTACAGCCGCTTCGTCGACGCTCTTCTCGAAGCCGGAATCCGCCCGTGGTGCACCATGTACCACTGGGATCTTCCGCAGGCGCTCGAAGATCGAGGCGGCTGGCCCAACAGGGAACTCGCCGGATATTTTGCTGACTATGCCGGGATTCTGGCGAAGTATCTCGGTGACCGCATCACCGTATGGGCGCCCTTCAACATGCCCTGGGCGATCGCATTCATGGGTTACGCTGCCGGCGAATTTCCGCCATGCCGCACCAGCTTTCCCGACTTTCTGAAGGCCGCGCATACCATCGCGCTGGCGCAGGCAGAAGCGTTGCGTGCAGTGAAAGCCGCTTCTTCAAAGGCAACCGTAGGGAGTGCTTATGAGATGGCTCCCGCCTATCCGAAAACAAACTCCGAGGCAGATCGAGCAGCAACCGCGCGCTACCACGCCATGAACAACGTGTTCTTTCTTGAAGCTGCCATGAAGGGCCGTTATCCAAATGCGTTTGTCGGGGAAACGCCCTTTGAGGTCATGGGCTTTAAGCCAGGTGACGAAAAGATTCTGTATGCGCCGCTCGACTGGATCGGGCTTCATTACTACACCCGCCGTGTCGTCTCTGACGCCAGCCACGCGCATTGTTATGGCGGCGGCTTCAGTGGAACTGAGATCGAGTCTGACAGTGCATGCGCACGCGACCCCTATACCGGACTTTCAGCCGCAATGCCCACAGAAGGCCCGCTGACAGAGGCTGGCCTGGAGGTGTGGCCTGCCGGCATATATGATCTGGTCACCCGGATATCCAAAGAATATGACCACCCGGTAATCGAGATTACGGAGAGCGGCTGTGGGTATCTCGACGGGCCAAACATGAAAGAAAATGGCCGCATACCGGATGTGCGCCGCATTCAATGGTACCGCCAGACCCTTGCGGAGCTCGCCCGCGCCATTGCCGACGGAGCCCGGGTTCGCGCATTCCACGCCTGGACATTGCTCGACAACTTCCAGTGGGCAGAAGGCTATACCGAGCGCTACGGATTGATCTACACCGATTTCCGCAATCAGCAACGCACCGTCAAGGACTCCGGCTATTGGTATGCCAGAGTTGCAGCCTCCAATAGGCTCAATGTCTGAAATCTCTGGAATTTCTGGTCTCGAAGCTCTTGGCGCAAGGGGACCCCACCCCCTCCCTCTGTGTTTGAGCGCATTTCAACTGCCGGAATCGCAATTAAATCTATCATAATAAACGACTTACATAAAAATTTGTGACGCAAATCCGTGCAGGATCTTCCAGACAACCCGCACAAAACCCGGCAAATCTCTTACAAAAGCCGAACCATATTTGATAACTAGGCGCCGAACTGGCGCAGGTGATGGTCCACATGCTTATACATCAGGATTGCCCACTGATCGGGCGTCAGTTTGCCGAAGAGAAAGTGTGGATGCGTTGAGCAGTTGGCCGGTCCGGCAGCCATAAAACAGTCGATCGCCACAGCCAGCCGCTCACGTTCACAGGTCAGGTCGCGCTCGTCGCTGATCACCAGTTCCGGGTTTGTAGGAGCATTGCGGCGGATCGGGGCATCGTCTTTAAAGACCATCGGCTTGATCAGCCGCCCGACGATCCGCATGCCCAGGCCGGCAGGTTTAGGGGTCTGCCGGCCAAGCGGAATGTCGAGCGCCAAAGCGCAGTGCGCAACAGCCTGCGCCGCATCCATCTTGCCCCAGAGCCGCGGGCTCTCAGCAGACAGGTGATTGAGACGCTCTTTGATCTCCTGCGCGCAGACCGGATCAAACAGGTTTTTCACAAAAACAGCCTCCAGAAACCAGAAATCAAACACAGCATAACGCGAGCTGATCCGGCTTCCTAGTGGGAATCAGGCTGAAAAGCCACTCAAAGTTCCGCAGGATCAAACCCGTCGGCGCATAACAGTTATGTCCGATAACGTATATTCTGTACAGTCGAGGTGTTGCGCCCCAGGGGTATCCTATTTCTATGTCTGCAAGCAAGTTACGGGCCGCTGTATTGAGCCACGTCGCCTTCGAGGATCTCGATTCCCTTCAGCCGAGGCTGCAGGAGCGTGGCGTTTCCATCGAGACAATCCATGCGGCTACAGTGGAGTTTCCGCTGACACAGATTGCAGACTGTGACCTGCTCGTGATCCTCGGTGGCCCCATCGGTGTCTACGAGACGGACGCCTATCCGTTCCTGCCCCGAGAGATCGACGGCATCCGGCAACGGCTGCTATCCGGCCGGCCTACGCTGGGCATCTGTCTGGGTGCACAACTGATAGCTTCAGCTCTGGGAGCCCCGGTGTACCCCGGTTCAAGCGGCGCAGAAATTGGCTGGAAGTCAATCGAGTTTTCGGGCCCCGGCGAACCTCCCGGCTGGTTCAAGCCGCTTGTGCAGGATAGCTTGCCCGTTTTTCACTGGCACGGCGACACGTTTGACCTGCCGGCTGGCGCTGAGCCGCTTGCGAAGACAGAACTCTATCAAAATCAGGCATTTGCCGTCGGAAAATCCGGCCTCGCGTTGCAGTTTCACCCCGAAGTGACGGCTAAGGGGCTGGAGCGGTGGTATGTGGGTCACACGGTTGAGCTCGGCAAGCGTGGGATTCCGGTCCCTGCGCTGCGGGCGGAAGGTCAGAAGCATGCATCGCGGCTGGAAAAAGCTGCTAAGTTATTCTGGAATAGCTGGCTAGACTACATCTTGTAACGGCCAAGGTCCTCATCGTTAAGGCCTTCGAGCCAATTGCGTAACTGTTCAGCCGTAGGGCCGTCACCCGTGCCGGAGGTGCTGAGCTTGGCAGTCTGCATCACGTGCTCGGCCACAAAGATCGGGCAGTCAGCCCGGAGAGCCAGCGCAATGGCGTCGGACGGGCGGGCATCTATGGCGATTGGTTCATTTCCCTGCCTCAGCCATAAAACCGCATAGAATGTGTCATCTTTAATCTCTGTAATTACAACTTTTTCCAGCGAGCTATTCAAGTAGCGCACGATGTTTCGTGTAAGGTCGTGCGTCATGGGGCGCGGAGTGGCCACCTTCTCAATCTCAATGGCGATGGCGTTCGCTTCAAAGATTCCCACCCAGATAGGCATCACCGTGTCAGATGAAATGTCCTTAAGCACCACGATGGGCATATTGGTGGCCGGGTCCATCATGAGTCCACGTATCCGCACCTCGATATCCATGGCTTTCTCCTTGACGTGTTAGACGGATTCCCCGATGAGGCTGTTTGGATGCGATGCCGTGATCTTTACCTTGAGGTAGCTGCCGGGAGCCGGAGCGATGGGCTGCGTTGTGGTGAAGTTAACCGGCTTGTTCTGCGTGCTGCGACCGGCAATCTGGCCGCGGGCTGGATTCTGTCCCTCAACCATCACTTCCATTTGCTCGCCTATATGCTTGGAATAATTGATTCTTTGAATCTCGCGCTGGCGGTCAAGCAATACTTGAAGCCGGTGCGCCTTCTCCTTCTCCGGAATCGAGTCGATCATGACCAGTGCAGGCGTATTGGGCCGGGCCGAGTACTTGAAGGCGAAGACGCAGTCGTACTGCACCTCGGCCAGCAGGTTCATGGTGTCGATAAAGTCGTCTTCGGTTTCGCCCGGAAAGCCGACGATGATATCAGTCGAGAGCGAGATAGTCCGGCGGGCAGACTTCATCCACGCGATGCGCTCAAGGTACCAGTCGGGGGTATACTCGCGGGCCATCTGCTTGAGCACCCGTGCCGAGCCGGACTGAACCGGCAGATGGACGTGGTCGCAAAGATTCGGGTTCGCGTCGATGACCTCAACTATGTCGCGCGTGAAGTCGCGCGGGTGGCTGGTCGTGAACCGCACGCGCCGGATGC
The DNA here is from genome assembly GCA_035546015.1 of Occallatibacter sp. Taxonomy (GTDB): domain Bacteria; phylum Acidobacteriota; class Terriglobia; order Terriglobales; family Acidobacteriaceae; genus Telmatobacter. The sequence continues at coordinate 3,196 of DASZXD010000031.1, read as the reverse complement.
CCGAAACCTGGCCGACCGCATTCAGCAACTCGGCAAAGCTCATCTTCCCTTCAGGGTCGCGATAGCTGTTCACGTTCTGGCCCAGAAGCTGAATCTCGGTATAGCCGAAGTCGGCGATACGGCGGGCCTCTTCGAGAACGGAGGACGAAGTCCGGCTGCGCTCCTTGCCTCGTGTGTATGGCACGACGCAGTAGGAGCAGAACTTGTCGCAGCCCTCAATAATAGTGATGTAGCCGCGATAGGGATTCTGGCGCGCGGTGAACTCGGTCTCAAAGGTCTCTTCCGTCTGCCGGTCGTCCAATCCGGTGATCCGGTTTTCGCCGGCCTCGAGCCGGGCCAGCATCTCAGGCAGTTTGCGATAAGAGGCGGAGCCGGAAACCAGCGAAACGTACGGCGCCTTCTCGAAGATCTTTTCGCCTTCCTGCTGCGCCACGCAGCCCAGCACGCCAAAGCGCTTGCCGGCTTTGTGCAGGGCCTTGTAGTCATTCAGGCGGTGGAAGACCTTCTGTTCGGCTTTGTCGCGGATGGAGCAGGTGTTGTAGAGGATCAGGCCGGCATCTTCTTCAGACTCAACCTGGCGGTAGCCCTGCTGCTGCAGTGTGCCGATCACCTTCTCGGAATCGTGCGCGTTCATCTGGCAGCCGAAGGTCTCCAGATAAAATGTCTTTTCGGTCGCCATAGACAGTCCTCAGTATACCGTGAAGCGGATTGGAGCGCCCGAATAGCGGAATGCCGCTTTGCATCAGCTACTCGGAGCGTATGCCAGCATGAAGATATGCAATTAGCGCATCCATCTGCGGCTGTGTAAAGCGGCCTGCAAAGGACGGCATCATGTTCTTCCCCATGAGCACGGTGCGCTCCACATTGATGTCGGTGGCCGGGACGCCGCTGGGCAGATTAGGCGAGTCAAAAACGCCGTGAAGATTCGGCGGAACTTTCTTGAGCGCCAGGTCGTTGAACTCGTGGCAGTGTGCGCAGCGGCTGTCGTAAAGCCGCTTCCCTTCCGCCTGCTGCGGGGTAAGCGCGGGTTTGGAGTGGCAGCCACTGACAACGAAGCTCGTAATGATTGCAAATGCCGTGAACAAAATGATTAAAAAGCCGGGAACGCCACGAAAGCCCATACCTCAAGCATGAGTGGCCGGCCTGATGCGGTCAAGCGCGCGGCTTTATGCTGATCGCAGTGTGGAATATGGAGGGAGATTGACTGAATTGAACCAAAACCTGCAGCCGATGGCTCACTCGGCCTCGAACCGCTGCTTTGGCTGCGGACAGACCAACCCGGTCGGGCTGCATCTTGAGTTCTTTCGTGCAGAAGACGGGTCCGTCGTCTCGTTTCCGACGGTTGCGGATACATACGAGGGCCCGCCCGGTTACCTGCACGGCGGCATCATTGCAACCCTCCTGGACGAGGCGATGAGCAAGGCGGTGCGCTCTCGCGGGCTGGTCGCCATGACGCGCAGGCTCGATATCGACTATCTGCGGCCGGTTCCGTCGGGCTCCGCGATCCGCATTGAGGGCCGCATGGTGCGCGACGATGGCCGCAAGCACTGGGTCGAAGCGCGCATTCTGAATGCGGAAAGCGCCGTGCTCGCACAGGGCAAGGGGCTGTTTATCGAAGTGCGCCGCTGAAGACTGAGGGCGGCTGCGCGGGCCGCCCTCAGTCAGAACAACCTGGCCTTAGTGAACCATGTTGATTGTGTCCTGCGTAACCGTGTCGAAGGTGGTTACAGATTTGGCGTTGGCCTCAAAGGCGCGCTGCGCAACAATGAGGTTCGAAAACTCCGAAGAGATGTTCACATTCGAGGCTTCAAGCGCGCCGTCCTGCAGGGTACCGAGACCAGACGTACCCGAGCTGCCGGTCGTAGCTGCTCCGCTGGCCAGCGTGGTTCCATAGTCGCCGTTGCCCAGTAATTGCAGGCCCTGGAGATTCTCAACATTGCCGAGTGCGATCTGGCCCACGTTCTGCCGCTGCCCGTTGGAGTAGGCCACGGTCACTGTGCCGTCACCGCCGATGGTGAAGCTCTGATACTGGCCGCTCGGGTAGCCGTTCTGTGTGGTGGCGGAAACGGCCGAGCCGGTGGCCACCTGGCTGATGGTGGGTGTGCCGCTTGGCCCGAGCAGGTTCCACTGCATATTGAGATCAGAAGCTGCGTCCGCAAGCCCGGTAAAGTTCACCGGAATGGACGCGACATCACCTGCGGCTGTGCCCACTGTCTCAGCCGCGCCCGCTGTGGGCGTAATCGTAGTGAGGTTGCCATTCGAGTCGAAGTTGAGCGTACCGGTCACCGGCGTGGAGACGCCGCTTGCGAAGTCCGAGGCCGGTAGTGCGATCGAGTAGCTCCAGGTATTGGGCGCGGTCTGCGTATAAGTAACCGTGACCACGTGGGCCTCGCCAAGCGAATCGTAGATAGTGACCGGAGCTGGAAATTGCGTGCCCGCCGTCGACGCGGAGTCGAGGTTTGCCGTCATACCGAAGCTGCTGCTGGCCTGCGGCACCTGCACCTGGCCTACAGGGATGTTGATCGGCGTAAGCGCGGCGTTGGTGTTGACCACCCCGTTCACTGCCGGATAGCCCATCACATGCAGGCCAGAGGATGACAGCAGATAACCGTTCGAGTCCTGCGAGAAGTTACCGGCGCGAGTCAGCTCGTAGCCGCCCTGGCCGTTGCCCACCACAAAGAAGCCGTTGCCGTTGAGCGCCACGTCGGTGGCGTTGCCCGTGAAATTGATGGTTCCCTGCGTATATGCCGTGGAGTTGGAGGCCACCTGCACGCCCGCGCCTACCTGTATAGGATCGCCCGCACCCGTGTTGCCGATCTGCTGATAAAAGAGATCGGAGAACTCCGTAGTCTGCGCCTTGAAGGCCGTGGTGTTCATGTTCGAAAGGTCGTTGGCAATAGTGTTCAGAGCCGTTGAATCAGCCTGGAGTCCGGTGAGTGGGATGGAAAAACTTGCCATATTGAGTCTCCTTCTACGGTTTTGCGCGCATACGGGTAATCGTCAGAGCGTCTTTGAAATTCGATTTGCCATATCTCTGGCCTGCCTGCTTCCATCGAGCGCGTGTGCCACGCGTTGCGCTGCAGCACTGGCCACGGGAACGCTGAGGTTGCCAGGTGCGTGAAGCGGAGCAGTCAATGCACCCGCCTTGCGTGCAGATGGTGGCTGATTGTCAGTCGTTGCAGTCTGCGCAAGAGGC
>DASZXD010000030.1:0-26027 GCA_035546015.1 Occallatibacter sp. | reverse complement strand
TGCAAGCACTCGGAAGACAAACTGGCGCGCGATCTCCGTTGAGTCAACTGGATGGTTGTAAAAGGCGGGGATCACCGGAAAGATTGTCGCGCCGGCTTCGGCGGCGAGTGTCATGTTGCGCAGGTGGATGCGGTTGAAGGGCGTCTCGCGCACGCAGAGGATGAGCGGGCGGCGTTCCTTGAGCGTGACGTCGGCGGCACGAGATATGAGCGAGTTGGCCAGGCCGTTGGCGATGGCGGCGAGCGTGCCCATGGAGCACGGCAGGACGATCATGCCGTTGGAGGGATGACTGCCGCTGGCAATGGCTGCGCCGATGTCGGCGTCGGCATGCTGGATTATTTTCGTGGAAGTTGCGCCGAGGAGCTTTTCAACGAGATCGTTGCGGCCGCTGAGGCCTAGTTCTTCGGCAAGCACGCGCAGGGAGTTTTCGCTCGCAACGAAATGGATGCGGGGTACGCGGTTGTCGGCTTCGAGGGCACGCAGCATTTCTTGCGCGAGGATCGCGCCGGAGGCTCCGGTGATGGCGAGGGTGAGATGTGCGCCTTCCACTGTGGCTCCTTACTCTCCCAGTACCCTCTTGAAGATTGCATCCACATTGCCCAGTTGCCGCGTGTAATCGAACGTCCGCGACAGCTTCTCTTCGCTGAGCAGTGCGGTGATGGCCGGGTCGTGCGAAACTTCGTCGCGGAAGTTGAGGTCTTCTTTCCAGGAGCGCATGGCGTGCGACTGCACGAGGCGATAGGCGTCTTCGCGGAGCATGCCGGCTTCGGCGAGGTCGAGCAGAAGCTGTCCGGAGAAGATCAGGCCGCCGGTTGATTCGAGATTTTTTTTCATTCTCTCTGGATAGACGAGAAGCCTGTCCACCAAGTCGGCGGTTTTGGCGAGCAGATAGTCGGTGAGGATGGTCGAGTCAGGGAAGATGACGCGCTCGACAGAGGAGTGCGAGATGTCGCGCTCGTGCCAGAGGGCGATGTTTTCAAGCGCGGCCTGGGAGTTGCCGCGAAGGACGCGGGCGAGGCCGCTGATCTGTTCGCTGGTAATGGGATTCTTTTTGTGCGGCATGGCCGAGGAGCCCTTCTGCTTTTCGCTGAAGTACTCCTGCGCCTCGCGGACTTCGGTGCGCTGCAGATGGCGGACTTCGACGGCGATCTTGTCGAGGGTGCTGCCGATGATGGCGAGCGTGGCAATGTAGGCGGCGTGGCGGTCACGCTGGATGACCTGAGTGGCCACGGGAGCGGGCTTGAGGCCAAGAGCCGCGCAGATGCGCTCTTCATGCTCGGGCTTGAGATGGCCGAAGGTGCCGACGGCTCCGGAGAGCTTGCCGACGCGCATGTCCTCCGCAGCGGCCTCGAAGCGGGTGGCGTTGCGCTCCATCTCGGCGTACCAGTTAAGCAGCTTGAGGCCGAAGGTGGTGGGCTCGGCGTGGATGCCGTGGGTGCGGCCGATGGTGGGCGTGTGCTTGAACTCGAGCGCGCGGCGCTTGAGCACGGCGAGCAGCGCGGCGATGCCTTCGCGGATGAGGTGGGACGCCTGCTTCACCTGAAGCGCCTGCGCGGTATCGACGATGTCATTGGAGGTGAGGCCGTAATGCAGCCAGCGCGACTCAGCGTCGAGGCCCTGGGCCTTGAGGCTTTCGGCAACTGTTGTGGTGAAAGCAATGACGTCGTGCTTCACTTCGGCTTCAATCTCTGCGACACGCTTAGCGGAGACGCTGGCTTTAGTGGCGATGGCTAATGCTGCCTCTGGAGGGACAACACCGAAATCAGCAAGCACTGTAGAAGCCGAGGCCTCGACATGAAGCCAGCAGGCGTACTTGTTTTCTTCAGTCCAGATGCGGCCCATGGCCGCGCGGGTATAGCGCTCGATCAAGTTCAGCTCCCAGCTGTCAGCTTTTAGCTTTCAGCTAAATAGTGGTGCGCCAACGCCGTTGCTCAGGTGAAAATTCGCGGAACGAGAGGCGCAAATCAACGTCGGTCAATAATTGATTGTACGAGGGAGACAGGTTCAGGGGAGTGGAATCTGCAGGCGCTGGTGGAGTTCGTCGTAAAGCAGGCCGCGGCCCGGGCGGTAAGGCTGGAACCATTCGCCGTTGATGACCATCTGCGGAATGGCGCGCTTGCCCACGTGGCGGATCACTTCAGCGGAGGCGGCGGGGTTTGCGTCCACGTCGATTGCCGTATAGGCGATACCGTGGGTCTCGAGGAACTGCTTGGCGGCGCGACAGTCGCGGCACCACGAGGCCGTGTAAAGCTGTACATCCATAGCTCTATTCTACAGATTTTTCGCTGCTATCATCGGTGACAATGGACACCGACACGATCAAGAAACTGCTGAAGCTGGAGCCGCACCCGGTGGAGGGCGGCTATTTTCGGCGTACCTACACCTCAGACGTGAGCGTGGCGCTACTGCGCGGGGTGCGGCCCTACGGCACAGCGATCTATTACCTGCTCGAAGAAGGCACGTTTTCGGAGATGCACATGCTGGCCTCGGACGAGATCTTTCACTTTTATCTCGGCGATCCGGTGGAGATGCTGCAACTCTATCCCGATGGTGGCTCGGCGGTTTTCACACTTGGGCCGAATCTGGTGGCTGGCCAACATGTGCAGCTTACCGTTGCGGCGGGCGTATGGCAGGGCACGCGGCTGGTGGGCGAGGGCAAGGTGGCGCTGCTGGGATGTACGGTGACGCCGGGGTTCGATTTTGCGGATTACCGGAATGCTGGCGCGGAGGAGTTGATTGCGAAGTGGCCGCATGAGGCGGAGCAGATCAGGAAGCTGACGCGACGATAGCGAGTTGGCCACGCTGCGCGCATGTCGCACGTTAGCGAGTTAGCGTCAACGCCGGTCGCGGAAGAAGCTGCGAAGGAGTTCGGCAGACTCATCGGCGAGGATGCCGCGGTCGGCCCACATCTGGTGGTTGAGCTTGGGGTGGTTGAGCACTCCAATCACTGAGCCGCAGGCGCCGGCTTTGGGATCGGTGGCGGCAAAAATCAATTTATCCAGGCGGGCATGGATCACGGCTCCGGCGCACATGGCGCAGGGCTCGAGGGTAACGTAGAGCGTGCAGCCGTTGAGGCGGTAGTTGCCGAGCGCAGAGGCGGCGGCGCGGAGCGCGACGATCTCGGCGTGAGCGGTGGGGTCAACATCGCGCAGGACTCGATTCTGCCCACTGGCAATGATTGCGCCATTGTGCACGATGACCGCGCCGATGGGGACTTCGCCGGCCTCGGCAGCGAGGCGGGCTTCGGCAAGCGCGGCCTCCATGGCTTCCTGATCGGAGATCGAGTTCGGAGTCATGTTCCCGATATTAATGCCGCTGGCTGCTGTTGGGTCATACAGTGCAGCGTGCCGAGGCCCCAGACGAGATCGACGCAGTGGATGCCGATGACCTCGCGGTTGGGGAAGATTTCAGCGAGGATATTGAGCGCGATGCGGTCGTTGGGATCGTGGAATGTGGGCACGAGCACGAGGCCGTTGGCGATGTAGAAGTTGGCGTAGCTGGCCGGGAGGCGTTGGCCGCGGAAGATGACGGGGCGCGGAAGCGGCAGTTCAACGAGGGTGAACTGCTTGCCTGCCGGCGTGCGCGCGGCTTTGAGGCAGACGAGATTTTCGGCGAGCGGTTCATGGTTGGCGTCGCGGGTATTGGGCTCGACGGCGGTAACGATCGTATCGGGACCGACGAAGCGGGTGATGTCGTCGACGTGGCCGTGGGTGTCGTCGCCGGCGACGCCGCGGTTGAGCCAGATGACCTGGTCGATGCCGAGATAATCGGAGAAGGTTTGTTCAAGCTGCTCGCGGCTCACGCCGGGGTTGCGCTGCTGTACTTCGCTGAGCAGGCATTCTTCGGTGGTGAGCATGAGACCCGCGCCGTTCACGTCGATGGAGCCGCCTTCGAGAACGACTCTATGGCCGGTGCCGTTCGCGAGAGTGATCGACGGTTGCCACTCGAAAACATTGAGCAGTTCCTTCACACGGCCGGGAAGCTGGTCGTCGAGATGCCAGTCGTCGTATTTGGCCCAGGCGTTGAACTGCCAGTCAGTAATTGCGAGCTGGCCTTCTGCATGCTTCACGAAGATCGGACCGGAATCGCGGGTCCAGCCGCGGTCTGTGGGCCAGGCATGGAAGCTGACCTGGTTGAGATTGGCTCCGGCGCGCTTGAGGATGCTCCTGATGCGGCTTTGCGCTGCGGCGTTCTCAACGATGAGGTGCACGCGCTCGTGTGCGGCGAGCAGGCGGACGATCTCGGCGTAGATCCAGGGAATGGGCTGGAACTTGCCGGGCCAGTCCTCGGGATTGTGCGGCCAGGCGAGCCATGTAGCTTCGTGCGGCTCCCACTCTGCGGGCATGCGATAGCCCTGTGCGCGCGGCGTGCTCTCCATCGCTATTTCGTTTCCCCGCTCTCGTGGTCGAGGAACCGGTGCGTGATGGGCGCGTAGGCGTCGATGCGGCGGTCACGCAGGAAGGGCCAGTTGCGGCGGGTCTCTTCGATGAGCGCGAGATCTATTTCGCCGAGGAGCACTTCTTCGGCGTCATGCGAAGCCTTGGCGACGATACGACCGAAAGGATCGGCGAGAAAGCTGCCGCCCCAGAACTCGAGGCCGGGGCCGGAGACGCGGTTGCCCAGGACGTCGCCATGCTCGTGGCCGACCCGGTTGACGCCGGCGACGTAGACACCGTTGGCGATGGCGTGTGCGCGCTGGATGGTCTGCCACGCCTCATATTGCGCTGCACCGAACTCATCCTTCTCCGCAGGGTGCCAGCCGATGGCGGTGGGATAGAAGAGCACTTCTGCGCCTTTGAGCGCAGTGAGCCGCGCGCCTTCGGGGTACCACTGGTCCCAACAGACAAGCGTGCCGACGCGGCCCACATGGAGGTCGACAGCCTGGAAACCGAGATCGCCGGGCGTGAAGTAATATTTTTCGTAATAAAGCGGATCGTCCGGTATGTGCATCTTGCGATAGATGCCAGCGATGCGGCCGCCTGCGTCAATGGTCACAGCGGTATTGTGATAGAGGCCTGCAGCGCGGCGCTCAAAGAGCGAGGCGACGATGGCTACGCCGGTCTGTTTGGCCAGCTCGGAAAGTTTTTCGGTCGAAGGGCCGGGAATGGGTTCAGCGAGATCGAAGAGGCGCAGGTCTTCGCGCTGGCAGAAGTACTGCGCGCGGAAGAGCTCAGGCAGACAGACGATCTCAGCGCCAAGACGCGCTGCCTGCCGAATGTGGCGAACAGCGGCGGCGAAGTTGACCTCGGGGTCGGGGCCCATGCTCATCTGAACAAGGCCCACATTGTATTTGCGTGCTTTCAACATGATTGTGCGATCCTTTGCGGCACGTGCAGACTGCAAAGCCAATCCCGCATGCACAGGATTGGCTCCAGAGTTGTTTCCCGACCCAGGCGCTACTCGTCGAGGATCAGCACCGCAGCAGCGATGGTAGTGGTCCACAGGCCGCGCTTGTCACCCACGGCCGACTGCGTGATGTTGCTGGTGCGGACGATCTTATTAGAGATGCGGTAGATCTCTTTCTTCTCGTCCCAGCTCTTGTCGGGATCAAAATCCACGTCGAGCGTGGTAGCCAGCATCTCCGCGGCAAGCTCTTCTGCATATTCTCCGGCCTGCTCTTCAGTCTCGCCGAAGCTGTGATGCTCACTGAGGTAGCCGTAGGTGTCCTTATCTGCTGGAATAGCAACACCTATGCTCGAAACCACCAGGCGGTGCGGCTCGCGGGTGGAGTTTTCAGCGATGACGGCGAAGACGACCTCGCCATGATTCAGATAGGTCAGGCCTTCTTTGCGAGAGACAACCTTGCAGCGCGGCGGAAAGATGGACGATACGCGTACGAGGTTCTGTGAGGCGATGCCTGCATCCCGCAGGGCCAGCTCAAAGGAGGTCAGCCGCTCCTTGTGTTTGCCGACGCCCTTGGTGAAGAAGAGCTTCTTCGGGACCATGCTTTTTCCCAATTTCTATGTACCCTCCGTGGGTTGTGAAGATGGCGGATTTTGAGACGTTCCCGCATGAGTCTATCGCATCTGGCCGGACAGGAACAGGCTTTCGAGCATTTTCATCTGCGATTCACAGGAAAACGGTACGCACGGCGCGTGAAGGCGGTTCCTGATCGGTTTGTGGCCAATTTTCGGCAGTGGCGCGGGATTGCTAAATCCCTGCAACTTTCCGCCGGATTGGGCGTTTAATAAAGCATGAACATGCTGCGTTTGGCTGGAATTACCGTCCTGGGCGCGGGCATTGGCTGCGTCTGTGCGCTGGCTCAAGCGGGTGTTGCACCGCAGAGTCCCGATGGGCCTCCGCCGCCTGCAGTGGCTGATCCTGGGCCAGTGCCGCTCGAATGGACGCCGCCAGCACTGGCCGCGCTGAGTACGCAAGCTGCCGTGAAGTCGAGCTTCACGCTTGATCGAAATCTGCTGGCAGCCGCGTCTTCCCTGCTGCCGGACTCCGACGTGGAGGCGCGGCAGTCGATTGCCAAGCTGGACGGTGTGAGTGTGCACACGATGCGCTTCGGCGATCCGAGCATGATTGATCCGGCGGCGGTGGAGTCCATACGCGAGGCCTATCACCTGCGCGGCTGGAAGCACCTGGTGAGCACAACCAACTCCGGCGGGCCTGTGCATAGCGGCACCACCGATGTGTGGGTGGTGCTGGATGGAGCAACGGTGCGCGGCGCGGTGGTGCTGGCGGAAACTCCAAAGAGCCTTACGCTGGTGACGATCAGCGGCAACCTGAATCCCGTGGACATCTTCCATCTGCGCGGTCACTTCGGCATTCCGCGATTCGAAGCCGATAACATGAAAAACGACATGGACAAGTAGCGCTCCAGGCAGTCTCAGACTCTGGTTTTGCGGGAATTCTCCGCATTGCCACCCCTAAATTGCAGGTGGTAGCCTCTAACTTGATTGAGTTCAGAAGGGGTTACTGCAAAGACCATGCAAAACAGCTATAACGGCCTTGAGCTGCCGAAGAACGGCCAGCCGATCGACTACAAAGACGGGCAGTTTACAGTGCCCGACAATCCCATCATTCCTTACATTGAAGGCGACGGCACGGGCCGCGACATCTGGAAGGCCTCGCAACGGGTCTTCGACGCGGCGGTCGAGAAGGCCTATGGCGGCAAGCGCGCCATTCGCTGGTTTGAGATCTTCGCCGGCGAGAAGGCTTATCGCCAGTTCAACAACTGGCTGCCGGACGACTCAGTGAACGCGGCGCGCGATCTGCGTGTTTCGATCAAGGGACCGCTCACGACACCTGTCGGCGGCGGCATCCGCTCGCTGAATGTGGCACTGCGGCAGATTCTCGACCTTTATGCGTGTGTGCGGCCGGTGAAGTACTACCAGGGTGTGCCGAGCCCAGTGAAGCATCCCGAGCAGGTCGACATTGTGATCTTCCGCGAGAACACCGAGGACGTTTACTCGGGCGTGGAGTTCAAGCAGGGCACGGAAGAGGCGGCCAAGCTCATCAGCTTTTTGAACGACGAGATGCTGAAGGGCGGCAAGAAGAAGATTCGCACCGACTCAGGCGTGGGCATCAAGCCGATCTCCATTTTTGGCACCAAGCGGCTGGTACGCTATGCCATTCGCCATGCGCTGGAGACGGGGCGCAAGACGGTGACGCTAGTGCACAAGGGCAACATCCAGAAGTTCACCGAGGGCGCGTTCCGCGAGTGGGGTTATGAAGTGGCGACACAAGAGTTCCGCGAGCAGACGGTGACCGAGCGCGAGAGCTGGATCCTGGGCAACGTGGAGGCCAACCCTGGCATCTCGATTGAGCAGAACGCAGCGCTGATTGAGCCGGGTATGGAGTTTGCTCCGAAAAGCTTTGCCGAGAGTGTGTGCGCAGAGGTGAAGTCGGTGCTGGATTCGATTGGCAAGAGTCACGGCAACGGTGCGTGGAAGTCGAAGATTCTGGTGAACGACCGCATCGCGGACTCGATCTTCCAGCAGATCATTATCCGGCCCTCGGATTACAGCATTCTGGCAACGTCGAACCTCAACGGCGACTACATCTCCGACGCGGCGGCAGCGCAGGTTGGCGGACTGGGCATCGCGCCGGGTGCGAATATCGGCGACGGCTACGCGGTCTTTGAGGCAACCCATGGCACTGCGCCCAAGTATGCCGACAAGGATGTAATCAATCCCGGCTCGGTGATTCTGTCAGGCGTGATGCTGCTGGACTTCATCGGCTGGAAGGAAGCGGCCAAGATGATCGAGAACGCAATGGAGAAGACTATCCAGCAGAAGTTTGTGACTTATGACTTCGAGCGCCAGACGGCGGGCGCAACCAAGGTGGGCACGAGCGAGTTTGCTACGCGGATCATCGGGAGCATGTAGTGCGGATACACGCAATATGGTCAGGACTCTAGTTTCCGTAGATTGCTCGAAAATTCAGGACTGGAACTCCTTTCATAACGAGTCCGCAAAAGTGTTCGGGTTTCCCGATTTCTATGGCAGAAATATGAATGCGTGGATCGATTGCATGACATCTCTGGATGCTCCAGAAGACGGCATGACGAAGGTTCACGCAGCCACGGAGCATGTGCTGACGTTGCATTTGGAGAATATCGGTCCCTTTCGTGAACATCACCCCGACTTGTACGCAGCCATAATCGAGTGCACAGCATTTGTAAATTGACGAAGGATTGAAGTCGGAGAAGCTGCCGTACTCGCAATCAGCTTTAGGAATCAAGAATAGGAGAACTCATGCGTAAAAAGGTTTCGATTGTCGGCGCCGGCAACGTGGGCGCGACGGCTGCACATTGGATCGCAGCCAAAGAACTGGCGGATGTGGTGCTTGTCGACGTGGTCGAGGGCGTGCCGCAGGGCAAGGCGCTCGATCTGCTCGAGGCCATGCCGATCGAGAAGCGTGACGTGAGCGTAACCGGCGCGAATGACTACGCGGCCACGGCCAACTCCGACATCGTGGTGATCACGGCGGGCATCCCGCGCAAGCCGGGCATGAGCCGCGACGACCTGCTGAACACCAACTACAAGATCATGTCCGACGTTGTGTCAAAAGTGGTGGCGCAGTCGCCGGAGTCGATCCTCATCATCGTCTCCAATCCTCTGGACGCGATGGCGCAGGCTGCATATCGCCAGGCCGGATTCAACCGCGAGCGGGTGATCGGCATGGCCGGCGTGCTGGACTCGGCGCGCTTCCGCACGTTCATTGCCGCCGAGCTGAACGTGAGCGTAGAGAACGTAACGGCCTTTGTGCTGGGCGGACACGGCGACACCATGGTTCCACTGGCGCGCTACTCGACGGTGGCCGGAATTCCCATCACCGAATTGATCGCACCCGACCGGTTGGAGCAGCTGGTGCAGCGCACGCGCGACGGCGGCGCAGAGATCGTGAAGCACCTGAAGACCGGCAGCGCGTACTATGCTCCGTCGGCAGCTACGGTCGAGATGGTCGAGGCGATTCTGAAAGACAAGAAGAAGATTCTGCCCTGCGCGGCTTATCTCGAGGGCGAGTACGGCATCGAGGGCTACTACATCGGAGTTCCCTGCAAGCTGGGTGCGGCGGGGCTGGAGCAGATCGTCGAGATCAAGCTTACGCCGGAAGAAGACGCGGCTCTCAAAAAGAGCGCCTATGCCGTCAAAGAGTTATGCGCTGTGATCGGAGTCTAGCCTAGCGTATAGCCAATCGAATCGTTTGTTCAAAGGGGCAATTCCGCCAGGAATTGCCCCTTTCTTGTTATGAGGGCAGCTGTGCGCGGCCAGAATGCACGATCAATCAATCGATAAAGAAAAGCGAGGCCCCATGCCTGTCGGCAAAGTTGCGCGCATTCGTCTGAATAGTTTTATAGTCTCTGACAGCCGAAGGCGACTTCTTGTCCATGTCTTTGCCGGAGATAAAGATGGCTTCCACGTTGCCTGAAAATGTGAGGGATTCGAAGAGATGCGCCTCTAAAAGTTGGTCGGCCCCGGATGTATCACTCAGTTCGCCATCGAGGATGCAGCTCTGGTGTATGTCCTTCTTCAGCCATTTGTTCGCCTTCAGGTAGGCGGCTCCGAGCAACTGGTAGCTCACCTGATCGTTAAAGCCGATGTCCTCAAATTTCGCGTTCAGACCAAAGGTGTCACCCGCAAAATAGATGGCATTGATTTTGAATTTGGGATTCAGCACCATATAGCTGTGCCGTAATAGGTGCTCGCCCCATGGGGCCGGCGTCCGTAGTTGAGAGCAGCAAAGACCTGCTTCGATTTCGGATTGAAGTATGGATTGGTGGATTCAAATTCCCCCTCTCTGGCGTCGACCAAGGGGATGATTAATTTACCGGGTGACATAATCCGGCCGATGCCGCTATTTCCGCTCATCATCCCTTGGTTGAACGTCACCCTGTCGTCAGTCGTCACGCGATCCACCGCTTTATTGACCTTCGAGTCCGTGAGCCGCATTTGCTTTGCCCCAGCGATAGCGGGACCGTTGACGGTGCGCACGGCGCGCTCGTACATCTGCGTATACGAGTCGTAATTGTTCGGTTCCATGAACCAGCTTCCGGCATTAAAGTTGATAGTCAGGTCCGCTCTTTGGAGGCGCATGGTCATGTGTTCAAAGTCGGCCTTAAGCTTGCCTTCCTTGGACTTGTGGCCGTTGGGCATGTGCTCCCGCATCGCCTCAATGGTCTCCTTGATGATGCTCTCCTCGTTGTTATTGAGTACGTGCAACTGGGCACGCACATAATGGTGCTGCAGAATGCCGGCCTGCGCTGACTGCACCTTTTCGCTCAGTTCTGAGGTGGGGGTGGTTGGCTTGTTCGCGTTTGCCCAGGTGCTCCCTGAGGTGGTGGTGGAGGCATTTTCGTTCGTGTTGTTGTTGGTATTTGTGTTCGTGTCGTTGGTGTTGATAATGGGCTTGAGAGCTGGCTTCCACGTGCTCAAAGACGCCTTTCGGAGGAATCAATTCGAGGAAAGCCAACATGATCTTCAAGCAGATTCCTTCGGCTTGGCAAGAAGATTCTGAAGGAGATAACGTTATATTTACATTCCGGAATGCACCGAGGGCTCAAAGCGCAGGTGTTGGTTAAGCCGCCGAGAGAAAAGACGGAAGCCAGTGCCCCGGCTCCGTTCCGGCTGTCAATCCATCGCCATGCTTAACTGGTGGCGGACATCGGCGCCGCGAATCCAGAAGATGACGTCGGTAGCGATGTTGGAGGCATGATCGGCGATGCGCTCGAGGTTTTTGGCGACGAGGATGCCGTTCATGGCCTGCTGCGTGTACTGTGGCTGGGCCTCAATGAGCTTGAGCAGATCGGAGTGCGCACGGCGGTTCATGCGATCGATCTCGTCGTCCATCTCGCGGACGGAGTCGGCCAGCCGGGCGTCACCATCAAGCAGGGCTTGCACGGCGGTACGGATCATGCGCGCGGCAAACTCGCCCATAGCGGCGAAGTCGACCGGCAAATCCACGGCCTCCAGGGCAAGAATCTCCTTGGTACGGCGGGCGATTGCTGTCGACTGGTCGCCGATGCGCTCCAGGTCGCCGTTGATCTTAATCACTGAAAGGATGAAGCGCAGATCGACGGCCATGGGCTGCTCTTTGGCCAGCAGCTCATAGGCCATCTCGTCCAGCTCGCGCTGCGCGGTGTTGATGGCTGTCTCGTTCTGCTTGACGTACTTGCACAGACCTTTGTCGCGCAAGAGATAGGCGTCCACAGCAGACTCGACCGCCTGCTGCGCGAGCGCAGCCATAGCCAGGAGCTTGTCTTTGAGCTCGGCGAGTTGCTGGTGGAAATGAATACGTGGCACTTCTCTTACTCCTCCATCAGATCATTGTGCATCAAGCCATATTACAAGAGAACAAAATTCGCTGCGCGCATCTCAAACGTTAGCCCAATTGCCAATGATCCCATTGTGGTATTGACGCTGGATTGCGCAGAAGGACGCATGAATTTTGAAGTAATTTGATCGATTGCGTGCGCTCTCGCGCGGAAACCGCTCAGGCAATGGCTGCGGAATTTTTCTGCTGCGGACGCTCGACTTTGCCCAGCAGGAAGAGATAGCCGGCGATGCCAATGGAGAGATAGATAGCGGAGACGCCAAAGACCCAGGCGTAGGAGTGGAGCGTAGAGACCAGATAGCCGGTGATGATGGGCGCGCAGATGCCGGAGACCTGGTTGGAGAAGTTGACGATGCCGCCTACCTTGCCGATATCTTTGCGGCCAGCAATGAACGAGGGCAGTGACCAACCGACGGCTGAGTGCGCCGACAAACCGCCGATGGAGATGCTGATCCAGATTAGCGCCTGCGTGGCGCTGTGCGCATGTGCCGCGCCCAGAATGCCCAGGCCGCAGGTTGCACCGGTAATGAGCACGGAGCGGCGCACGCGGCTGGCATCGGCGCCGCGCTTCACCAGAAAGTCGACTAACCAGCCGCCGATTACAAGTTCGCAGAATGTGGCGATGAGCCACGGCACGCTGGTGTAAAGGAACGAGTGCAGCATGTCGATGTGGAGCGCGAAGGCGAAGTAGCTGGGCAGCCAGGTGAGCAGCAGATAGAAGACGTAGTTGTAAGAGCCGAAGCCAAGCGCGAGGCCGAGCACCTTGCGCTGGCCAAGCAGATGGAAGAGCGAGGAAGCGGGCTCGCTGGATGGCATCTGCGATGGGTCGCCGGCGCTCTCGATGTAGTGACGCTCGGCTCCGCTCAGGCCAGGGTCGTCGTCAGGCTCGCGATAGACGAACCAGAAGTAAACGAAGTAGAGCAGGCTAAGCACACCGGTCATGGCAAAGCTCCACCGCCAGCCGGCCTTGAGCAGCACCAGGCCAACCAGAGGAATGCCGATGACGGAGGAAAACTTTGCGGCAGAGTCGAACATGGCTGTGGCAAAGCTGCGTTCGCGCGGTGGGAACCAGTGGCTGACAGCCTTGGCGTTGGCCGGGAAGGTGGGAGCTTCTCCCACGCCGAGCAGGAAGCGCGCGCCGAAAAGCGCCGGCAGCGAGGGCGCTGCGGCAGCGCCGAAGGTGGCGATGCTCCACAGAAATGTGCCGACCCGGCCTACTTTGCGCACACCAAACCTGTCGAGGATGACGCCAATGGGCAACTGGAACAGGCAATATGTGATGTTGTACGCGCCGGAGAGAACGCCGAAGGCAAAGTCCGAGATGCCGAAGGTTGCAATGAGCGCACCATGCGAGGCGGAGAGGTTCACGCGGTCAAAGTAGCTGACCATGACGCCGATCCAGAGCAACCAGGCGATTCGCCAGCGCCGCCGCGGAATGCGCACATGTGTCTCCATCGTCTCCGTCGCCATGAGATTCCTTTTTTTACAAACCGCCCTGCACCACGATGTTTTCGAGCGTGCCGATGGGGTCGATGGTGATACGGATTCGGTCGCCGGGTGCAAGAGTAAATGAGTCGGGCGGCACGATGCCGGTGCCGGTCATGAGGAATGCGCCGGAGGGAAAGCTGTTTTCGCGAAAGAGATATTCAACGAGTGTGACAGGCTTACGCTTGAGCTCCGCAAGCGTGGTTGCGCCGGAGAATTCGACATTGCCGCCGCGCTCGATCTCGATACGGATAGGCGTGGCGACCGGCAAGAACTCACTCGTGACGAGAATACAGGGACCGAGCGCGCTGGAACGGTCGTAAACCTTGGCCTGCGGCAGATAGAGCGGATTTTCACCCTCGATGTCGCGGGAACTCATATCATTGCCCACGGTGTAACCGATGATCTGGCCGCGAGGATTGATGGCGAGGGTGAGCTCGGGCTCAGGAACGTTCCATTTCGCGTCACTGCGAATGCGCACCGGCTCACCCGGTGCGGCTACGCGGCTGGGCGTAGCCTTGAAGAAGAGCTCCGGACGCTCAGCGACGTAGACGCGGTCGTAAAAGTCGCCGCCACCGGCGTCTTTCGACTCGGCCATGCGCGCGTCGCGGCTGCGGTAGTAAGTGACGCCGGCAGCCCACACCTCCTGGCTGCCGATGGGCGCGAGAATCGTGGCAGCAATGTCTGCGCGGTTGGCGCTTGTGGCAATCGAGGCAAGATATGCGGCCAGATCGTCGTGCGCGATAAGAGCGTCCCAATTCGACTCAGGCACGCAATAAGTTGCGCCCTGGTGCTCTGCAAAATTTCCGTTGGCGGTGCGGTAAAGCTTCACTCGGTTCTCTCCAGTCGCGCAACAATTTTGTCTACGTCATAGACGCAGCCGCCCCACACACCGCCGCTGGCCTGCACCAACGCGGCCCACAGGCGCGTATCTTCAGGCAGCGCGGGGTCGGGAGCGAGGTCCGGGCGCGGTGCACGCTGCGCGAGCCTGTGCGCGCCTTCTTCCGCGCCGAAGATCTCTTCGCCTTCGCCAATGAGGTTGACCGATCCGGCAAGCGCGTTGCGGTCGACGACGATCTCGATGGTGTCACCTTCGTGCACCTTGCCGATGGGGCCGTTGGCAAGCGCTTCAGGCGAGACGTGGCCAATGCACGCGCCGGTGGAGACGCCGCTGAAGCGCGCGTCAGTGAGCACGGCTACGTGCTTGCAGTGCGGAAGCTGCTTGAGCGCGGAGGTGATCTGGTAGATCTCCTGCATACCTGCGCCTGCCGGGCCTCCACAGATGAGCACGATCACATCGCCCTGCGCTATCTCTCCGCTCTTGATGGCGCGGATCACGGCTGGTTCGGTGACGAAAACGCGCGCAGGGCCGACATGGCGATAGACGTTGTCTTCGCCGACAATCGACGGATCGATGGCTGTGCTCTTGATGACCGAGCCCTCGGGCGCGAGATTGCCGACCGGGAAGCAGACTGTAGGCGTGAGGCCGCGAGAGCGGGCGCGGGCGGGCGACATGATGACATCATCGGGATCGATGCCGTCGAGTTGGTGCAGGTTCTTGCGCAGTGCGGCGCGGCGCTCGCTCTGCTGCCACCAGTCGAGCGACAGGCCGAGAGTTTCGCCGCTGACGGTTCGGACGCTGGTGTCGAGCAGGCCGGCATCGCGAAGATGAAGCATCGCTTCGGGGACGCCACCCGCCAGAAATACCTGCACAGTGGCAAAACCACGCGGGCCGTTGGGCAACGCGTCCACGATGCGCGGAACGGCGCGATTGATTGCAGTCCAGTCGTCGACGGATGGGCGCGGCAGGCCTGCGGCGTGTGCGATGGCGGGCAGGTGGATGAGCAGATTCGTAGAGCCACCGAAGGCCGCGTGGACGACCATTGCGTTGCGCACAGAGGCAGGCGTGAGGATATCGCGTGCGCCGAGATTCATTTGATGAAGACGCAGGAGCGCACGGGCAGAGCGGCGCGCGGCATCGAGCCAGACAGGCTGACCGGAGGGCGCAAGCGCAGTGTGCGGCAGCGAGAGGCCGAGAGCTTCACCGACGACCTGCGACGTTGCAGCTGTGCCGAGAAACTGACAGCCGCCGCCGGGCGATGCGCAGGCGCGGCAGCCTACATCGGCTGCATATTCGAGCGTGATCTGGTGCTGCGCGTAGCGCGCGCCGATGGTCTGGATCTTGGCAGCGTCTTCACCATCTTCCGGCAGAAGGGTGACACCACCGGGAACGAGCACTGCAGGATGCGCGCCGGACGATGCAAGCGCCATCATCATGGCGGGCAGGCCCTTGTCGCAGGTGGCGATGCCGAGTGTGCCTTTGCCAGTGGGCAGCGAACGCATAAGGCGACGCAGGACTGTGGCGGCATCATTGCGGTAGGGCAAGGAATCCATCATGCCGGTGGTGCCCTGGGTGCGGCCGTCACAAGGATCGGTGCAGGCGCCGGCGAAGGGTGTTGCGTGAAGCGCTTTCAGTTCACGCGCGGCCTCGGCAACGAGCATGCCCACTTCCCAGTGACCGGTGTGAAAGCCGAGAGCGATGGGTTCGCCGTTTTCGGCACGCAGTCCTCCGTGGGTGCTGAGGATGAGGAACTCGGGATTGAGGAGCCGCTGCGGGTCCCAGCCCATGCCTGCGTTCTGCGTGAGTCCGAAGAGATTGCCCGAAGGTGCGGTGAGCAGCATCTCCGCCGTAATGGGCAGCGCGCCTGCGGGACCGCTCGCGTGCGTGGCTACGCGCAGAAGTCCGGCATCGACCGTCTCCAGAATTTCCGCGAGTCCGATGGTGGCGATGGGAAAGTCCTCTTGCGTGCCGGCGTAAGCAGCGGCTCAAAACCGTGCTCTGCACGCGGGATGATTGTACCTTTCCGCAGAGCACGTGCGAAAGCGATTTGCCAGAACGTGAAACAGCGATCCCGGAATGTGCGCAGCCGCTTTGCGCGCGGCTGCGGCACACGTGCCAACTCACTGGGCCGCGACAGGAGAAGCTACTGTATCACGCGTGAATTTGCCGTCAACCATACGCAAGATGTTGAGCGGGTTCTCGTTTTTCAGCTCATCGGGTAGGGCGGCCTGCGGGAAGTCCTGGTAGCAGACCGGACGCGCGTAGCGATAAATGGCGAGCGTGCCTACGGAGGTGGTGCGGCTGTCGCTGGTGGCCGGATAAGGACCGCCATGCACCATCGCGTGGCAGACCTCGACTCCGGTGGGGAAGCCGTTGACGATGAGGCGGCCGGCCTTGCGCTCGAGGATCGCGATCAGATCGGCGTGTGCGGCAATGTCAGCTTCAGTGCCGTGCAGCGTGGCGGTAAGCTGACCTTCGAGAGCTTCGGCCAGCGCGATCAGCTCCGCCGCATCTTTGTAGCGGATGACCAGCGTGCTTGGGCCGAAGATTTCCTTGGCAAGATCGGGATCTTCCAGCATGTCGGCGGCATTTGTCTGAAACAATGCGGGCGCGGCATATGCGCCACTCGCGCCGGAGTGCGGCGTGCCCAGCGCAACTGTTTCAACGCGCTCGTGCGACTCGCGGAGAATAACTCCCGTTGCATGATTGCGGCAGATGCCTTCTGTGAGCATGGCGCCTGCGGCAGCTTGCTCCACAAGAACTTTGAGCTCGTCTACCAGTGTGTCGGCAGCCTCGCTGCGCGGCAGGTAGACGAGACCCGGCTTGGTGCAGAACTGGCCCACGCCGAGTGTGAACGAATTGAAGAGGCCGGTGGCGATCTGGGCGGCGCGTGCGTTGAGCGCCTCAGGCAGCACAAAGAGCGGGTTGGTGCTGCCCATCTCCATAAAGCATGGGATTGGCTCGGGCCGCGAGGCCGCGATCTGCATGAGCGCGCGGCCACCAGCGAACGAACCGGTAAAGCCGACCGCTTTGATGGCTGGATGCGCGACAAGCGCGCTACCAATCTGCGTGCCTGCGTCGAAGAGCAGCGCAAATACACCAGCAGGCAGGCCGCACTCGAGCACGCTGCGGCTGATGACCTGGCCTACGAGCTCGCTGGTGCCAGGATGCGCCGGATGCGCCTTGACAATAACGGGATTGCCCGCAGCAAGCGCCGAGGCTGTATCACCACCGGCTACCGAAAAAGCCAATGGAAAATTACTTGCTCCGAAGACGGCCACCGGACCAAGTGGGCGCAGTGCAGAGCGGATGTCGGCGCGCGGCAAAGGTTTGCGCTCGGGTTGCGCAGGCTCGATGCGCGCGTTGACCCAGGAGCCCTCTTCAACGACCTGCGCAAAGAGACGAAGCTGATTTGCCGTTCGCGCCAGTTCGCCTTTCAGACGCGCCTCAGGCAGAGCGGTTTCTTTGTTGGCGCGAGCTAATACATCGGCGGCAATACCTTCGAGGCCTTCAGCGATGTGGCGCAGAAAGCGCCCACGTTGCTGTCCGGAGGTGCGGCTATAAATAACGAAGGCCTCTTCGGCCAGGCGTGCAGCATGCTCCAGATCGCTGAGAGAGGCTGAAGAGTACGCCGGCTCGAGCTGTTCGTCTGTTGCCGGATCAATGCCGCTAAAACTGGCGGTGCTTCCCGGCTTCGGTTCGCCATTGATTATCGAATGCCCTGCTAACATCTTTCACCGCCACCCAAGGCTGCGCGCAATCGATTGCCACGCAGGCTTCCTTTCCATTTCTGCAACTCTTCGTCACAAGGCCCAGTTTACTATTGGAGGAATCGTTTGCTACGCCCGCAGCGGCGCAGGTCACATGCGCGTATCACCATACGGTTGAAGCAACAAGCGCAGGGGGGGCGGCTTTACCGGCAATCACGTCGGACTTGATCACGAACTCCACATTCTGGTTCTGCCATCCTGCCGGCGCGCTCTTGAGAATCTGATCAAGGTAGTGCGGGGCAGTGGCAAATTCGCTGGCGGCCTGCGTGCCAAACGATCCTAGGCCGGCAATCACCATCACGGGGCTCTCGGTAATGGGATCGTGGTAACGCGCAACGATTGCGTAATCGGTATATACCGCGTTGTAGGGCTTCATAAAATCGACCTGCCATGCGGTATAGCCAGGGTTGTGTGTATCCTGGATCGAGGCAATTCGACCATCATAGACAAAGCGATAGCGCAGCGAGCTCACCAGCCGCATGGTCCATGCATTGTTCGTGGCTCCAATCAGGATTACAGGACGCTGGTGAAGGTCAGTGAGGCTGGCCTCGGGATCTTCTTTGATCACATAAGCGTTGCCGTGCATCTTCAGGATCGCCGCAATATGCGCAAGCGCGATGGCGCTGGCCACTGACACATGGTGATACGGACCCGTCATATAGTCCATGAAGCTCTTGGGGGGCTGGACTAGGGCGCGCCTCCCGGGATGGCTGGTTCCCACCACCACGACGATCTGGCTCGATGTGGCGAGAAGCGGCGCCCAGAGAGCATTTGCATTTCCCGGGTCTGGGACGGGAGATTCGCGACGCAAATACACCGCAGAGATTGCAGCCGTCAGGATCGCCATTATGACCGCTCCGAAAATGAGCCAACGGAGCCAGTGCACGGGGCTTCTCTCTGGTTCAACCGCATACGGCAAAGGCTGCCGCATTGCAGACATCTCAGGCCCACGCAGAAAGAACTGTGGGACATAAGAACCGATGGGGAGCTCGATCTGCAGGCCGGGGCGGTCGCCCAGCGCATGGTAGTACTGCGCCAGCCGCTTGCGCACCTCACTGGCGCTGAATCGGACAACCGGGTCTGCACTGGTGTCGTAGTCGGGCGCGCGGCCAAAGACCTCGATGCCCAGAGTGCGCTCTTTCAGATCGCCGATGCGGCCATCCAGAGCAGCCTGCACCACATGTTTGAGGAGTGCCGGGTAACGTTTACTCCCCCTGAAGTGGCCGTTGGCGAGGATTGATTCCAGCTCCTGCAACACCAGCTCCCGGTCCTCGGAAGAAGCGGGTTTCCATTGGGTCCCGGTGTGCAGAGTTTCGAGCATACGATGGGTCTACCGCTTAAATCGCACGTAGCATACATCACTTTTGCAAGACTTGTCACGCGGGCGCATAGCGAAAATGGCGGCTACGTCAGGGATCGGCACCGCATAATGACCATCAAAGTAAGCAATTAATAATCAGTATCTTACGAAATACACACGCAGGTTTTATCTGGGTAACATACGGTATCAACCTTGCCTGTGCTCCCTGTTAACACCAAGAATGCGCAGGGTTCAATTATTGGGTAAAGTTCTGCCTATTGCACCCTGTGGCAAGTCGAATGACACACGGCGCAACATGAGTTAGCCCGAGCAGGCATTCGACCACCGCAAAGAATGGACGGTTTGGCTACCATCTTTGTCCACTGTCCGAACTATATAGGACGCAACCGGTAAGACCATTTGGAGGAGCAGATGAATCAACGCAAACTACTGGGACTCATCTCTGGGTCTCTCGCGGCTTTCTACGTGCTTTTTCTGGCACAGCTGGCATTAGGCCAGGCCGTAAACGGAACGATCTTAGGCACGGTGACCGACCAAACCGGGGCGGCCGTGGCAAATGCAACCGTAACGGCTACGCTCACTTCCACGGGTGCTGCACACACATCCGCCACCAACGGCAGCGGCAACTACACGTTCCCGGATATGCAACCGGGAGCTTACACCATCACAATCGATGCCTCTGGATTCAAAAAGTTCCAGCAGCAAAATATCAATCTGCTAAGCAACACGACTGTTCGCTCAGACGCCTCCCTGGCGCCTGGCAGTGTATCGGAGACCATCACCGTTACCACGGCTCCGCCGCTGCTGCAGACCGACCGCGCCGACATCAGCACCAAGCTCGAGACCAGCCAGGTCGCAGAGATGCCGTTGACAACGGGCCGCAATTTCCAGTCGCTGCTCAATACTGTTCCCGGCACCACGCCAGCGGTCTTTCAGCACTCGCAGTTCTTCAACCCGCAGGCGTCTCTGCAAACCGAAGCCAACGGAATGCCCCGCCTTGGAAACCTTTACCAGGTTGAGGGCATTGACGACGATGAGCGTACCGGCCTGTTGCAAATTCTCATTCCTCCAGCTGAGGCTATTCAGTCAGTAGACATCTCCACGAATAACTTTGAGGCCGAGTTGGGGCGCGCAATTGGTGCCGTCACTAACGTGACGCTGAAGTCCGGCAGCAACAGCTTCCACGGATCGGTATTTGAATTCATCCAAAACAATGACGTGAACGCCCGCTCCTACTTTGGCGGCAAGCTGGGGCATCTCTCCTATAACTACTTTGGCGGCAGCGTGGGCGGCCCCATCATCCACGACAAGCTGTTCTTTTTCGGCGACTATCTACGTACCGTGGACAGCGAAGCCATCGCCAGCACCTTTACCATCCCAGACTCTCGCTGGTACACCGATAACGGCTCAGGCTATGTGGACCTGAGCAGTGCTATCTCCAACGGCGCGGGCCAGATCTACGACCCCTCGACCGGCGACGGCTCGACCGCGCATCCCCGCACGGCATTTGCGGGTAACCTGATCCCCGTGAACCGCATCAACCCCGTCTCGCTAACCATGCTCAAGGACCTGGTAGCAGCCGCGGGCAAGTATGGCACGCTCAACTCCACCAAGCCGCTTTCAAACCCCTCGAACAACTACACCACCAATCTTCCCTTTAACAAGAAGGCAAACAGCTTCGATACCAAGTTCGACTTCACTCCTTCCGAGAAGGATCACCTGAGCGGCCGCTACAGCTTCCAGCGCACAAATACCTTCCAGGCACCGGCGTTTGGAGCGTTCCTGGGCGGTCCGGCGGGCGGCGGATTCGAAGCCACCGGCACACAAACGGCATACAGCACTGGCGGCAACTACGACCACGTCTTCTCTTCCACGTTCTTCACTGAAGCGCGCATCGGCGTTGCCCACCTGCGCAACTCTGCCCAGCCCAATGATTACGGCAGCTCCGACGCCACCACCATCGGCGTGCCCGGCGTCAACCTCTCAGGCCAGCCATTCACCAGCGGCCAAGTGGGCGTCACAATCAACGGAGGATTCTCCAACCCACTGATCGGTTATTCGGCCTCTCTGCCGTGGATTCGTGCCGAATCGAACATTGACATGGTGAACAACTGGACCAAGATCGTGGGCAACCACACCTTCAAGTGGGGCGTCGACCTGCGGCGCGTGCGCGACGACTTGCTGCAGGATCAGACCTTCAGCCCACGTGGAGCATTCACCTTCTCGGATGTGCAGACCTCGACTTCGGGCGCCGCGACCAACATTGCCAACGATGTTGCCAGCTTCCTGCTCGACCAGCCCAGCCTGACCGGCCGCGACCTGAACACTTTCTTCCCGGCTTACCGGCAGTGGTGGTTCTTCGCCTTCGGCGGCGACAAATGGCAGGCAACACCCAAGATGACCATCGACTACGGCCTGCGCTGGGAGTTCTATCCGCCGGCCACGCCGCGTCACTCGGGCGGCTTCTCGAACTACAACCCAGCCAACAATACACTGGTGCTGGCCGGGATCGGAGGCAATCCGTCGAACCTGGGAATGGAGACACGGTACCGGTATTTTGCGCCGCGCACTGGCATCTCATATCGCGTGACCAACGATACCGTGCTGCGCGCGGGATTCGGCATCAGCTACACGCCGTTCCCTGACAATACATACGCCTATAACTACCCTGTACGAGCCAACAACAGCTACCAGCCAGTAGGGAGTACCTCGTCGCCGGCTGTGCTTTCCGACGGCGTAACCGTGGCCACCTTCCAAGCCGGCTTCCCGGCACCGGTTCCGGTGACGATTCCCTCCAACGGCATCATCCAGGCCAACACCGCGCAGTTGACCAGCCAGGTGTACACCTACATTCCTCTCAACTACAAAAACCCGTACGCGATGTCGTGGAACGTAGTAGTGCAGCAAGCCCTGGGAAGCGACTATTCGCTGCAGGTGGCGTATGTGGCCAATCACGGCGTAGATATCTCCGGCTCACAGAACATAAACCTTCCCAGTACCTACGGCGGCGGTTCCAAGTCCGATCCGGAATATGCCACGTTCGGACGCACGGCAAACACCAACCAGTACTTCATAGGCTTCTCGTCCAACTACGAGTCGCTGCAGGCGCAACTCACCAAGCGCTTCACGCACGGCCTGTCGTTCACCACTGCCTTTACCTGGGGCAAAGAGCTTACCTATATAGGCGGCGACGATGGCGGCCTGACCTTCTTCATCAACTGGCGGCGCAACTATGCTCCGGCAGACTACGATCGCGCCAAGAACTACGAGCAGACCTTCACGTGGGCAATTCCTGTGGGCCGTGGACACAGGCTGCTCAACTCGCGCGCGGGCGACCTGATTGCGGGTGGATGGCAGTTGACCGGCGTAATCTCCGCTGTCTCAGGCGCGCCGTTCACCGTGCAAGCGAACAGCACCACGCTCAACACACCGGGCACTGCGCAGACAGCCAATCTCACCGGCGGTCTGCACGTGCTCCATGGCGTCGGGTCCGGACGCCAGTGGTTTGACAAGACCAACTTCTCACAGCCCTCAGGATGTCCTGGCTCGACAACTCCCTGCCCGAGTCCGGGTCTGGGCAACACGGGACGCAACCAGTTTCGTGGACCCGGCTACATGCAGAACAACATCTCGCTCCAAAAGCGGTTTGCTGTATGGCGTGAGACCGCGCTCACGGCGCGCATCGATGCCTTCCAGTTAACCAACACACCGCAGTTCTCGAATCCCAACAGTGGTAACATCACGGCCGGCAACTTTGGCCAGGTGACGGGCACTGTGGGTAGCGGACAGGGAGCGGTCAATGGTATCGGCGGTGGAAGATCGCTGCAGGCATCGGTGAAGATCACGTTCTAGGAGTCATCGCTTCTGTTGTCGATAGAGGGCCGGTCATCGCATTGTGCAGTGACCGGCCTTTTCCTGCTCATTAAAAACCCTCGCGTGTCTGCAACAAGGCACGCCGCTCGTGCGTGATAAGATCAATGGCAACTTAGCCAGACGTCCCGATCCTGCGCGGGAACTTTCGGCGCCTGCCGGCTGCTCCATGTGTTGGATTGATATACGCACGTTCTTTGGAGTCTGAATACCAGTCCATGCCGACCTCTCATTTCCTTCCGAACAATCAGCAGAGCGCCTCAAACAAGATGCCGCGCCAGATCAACCGGAATCTGATCTTCAACCAGATCCGCACCAAACAACCCATCTCGCGCGCCGACCTTTCACGCAGCTCGGGACTGCAGCGCAGCACTGTATCGCTCATTGTGGAGGAACTGCTGGCCGAGCGCTGGATTGTGGAAGGCCCCACGGGGCAGATTCCGCGCGGCCGCCGGCCTACGTTTCTCAACATCAACAGCCAGCGCGGCGTGCTGGCCGTAGATATTCATCCAGCACAAACGACACTGGCCGTCACCGACCTCACCGGCAAGATTGTGGCTCAGGAGGTGGTGCTTCCGCCCGATAATCCGAAGAAGATGGTGAACACAATTGCGGATGCTGCACGCAAAATAATCGCCGCACACAGCGACCGTTCATTCGACGGAGTGGGCATCAATCTGCCCGGCCGCTTCGATCCGCAACTTGAGAAGTTCATCTTCGCGCCCAACATCGACTGGCCCGTCGGCCGTATCAAGTCGCGCATGGAACAGGCGACCGGCCTGCTGGTTGTGGTGGACAACGTGGCCAATGCCTGTGCACTTTCGGAGATATGGTTTGGCTACAGTGACAGCGCGCACGATCTGGTGGCTGTAAACGTCTCCGAGGGCATCGGCACCGGCATCATAGCCAACGGCCGACTGCTGCGCGGCGAGGGCGGCGTGGCAGGCGAGTTTGGGCATGTTCAGATCGATCCAAACGGGCTCACCTGCGGCTGCGGTAATCGCGGCTGCTGGGAAACGGTGGCATCCAATCGCGCGGGCATGCGCTACTTCAGCGAGATTGCACAGCGGCCCGCGCCGACGTTCGACCTGATCCTGCGGCTGGCGGAGTCGGGAGAGCCGGCGGCGCGCGAGGCAATCGAGAAGATGTGCAAGGCTCTGGGCCGCGGCATGCACATGATCGCTTCGGCACTGGCACCGGGCGAGATTGTCGTGGTGGGCGACATTACTACGGCATGGCACCTCACCGGGCCTATCATCGATGCCGAGATGCGCAAGAACCGGCTGGTGCGCGTGCCCAAGCTGCGGCCTGCGCGTGGGGGCAACCAGGCACGACTGCGCTCTGCCGTGGCGCTGGTGATGAACGAGAATCTTCTCTAAACAGCTTCAGGCCGGATGCACGCTACGTGCCCGGCCTGAATTGCGTTCAGGGCAGCATCAGCTCTCTGCGCGCAAAGAGCCGGAACTCGTCGGAGTAAACCGGCTGGAGCTTTTGCCATGTGTCGCGCAGCAGCGAGACGCGGCACCAGCGGCGGAAGAGACAGACCCACCAGTCGGCGCGCGGCGATGTGCGATTGTTGGGAAACGCGAGTTCCAAATCGGTGTAGACCGTGTGCATGAACTCAAGCAACGTGTTGGCAAACTGCCATGCATAGTCGCCGCTGTGCGCGGGCTCGGCGGGCGGGTCCCACAATATCGGACCGCGCAGCGAACACCGCTCGTCGTTGAGCCGCTCGGCCAGGCCGGCGAGTTCAGGCCGTTGCCGCAGTTCGGTAAGGATGGCGCGCAACTGCTGCACATGCTGGCCCATGTATTGCTGCATCTCCGGAGTGGGCGGATACCAGATGGAGAGCATGTTCTTGAAGAGGCCCGCGACTTCGCCGCGCTCGTTCACCCGATCACGGTCGGGCGGCAGCGCGGGACTTATGGCTGTCATAGCAATGTGGTGGCCCAGCCGACGGTAGCTCTCGAACTGTGTTTCGGTAAACCACTGGTTCGCGGTCGGGTCCTGCGGAAACAGCTCGTGTTGAAGCTTGTAAGCAAGCAGGTCGGCGGGCTCGTCTCCCACGAGCGACGACTTGATGTAAAGGATCGTTCCCGTGTACCAATCGTTGCCGGTTTCGCCAAGGCACTCGCAGACGTTGCGCGTGGGGCCGTCTGGCGGGGGCGTCCGCTTGGGTGGAGGATAGCGGATGGTTCCCACCACGCAATGGGCCTTGCTGAAGCCGTCTTCGCCGACCTGCAGCGGACGCAGGTCGAGGTCGATCTCGGCACCAAAGTCGGCGCGACAACGGTTTATGGCATTACCGATACCATTGAACTTCATCTCAGGGTCTTCTTCGGCGTCGCACACGATGATGAACTTGCAGCGGCGGCGCACCAGTTCGTAGAGTCCCATGTTTTCAAAGTGGCCACCGTCGCTCAGGTTCACGTAATTCGAGCGGTCATTGGCTGAGCCGAAGAGCTCGCGCAGCAGATACCAGAGCGCAAACCGCGGAGTGGGGCGATTCTTTTCCGCCAGCCATGCATCGGTCTTGCGCGGATTTGAGATCCACCAGCCGAGGCGCACGTTGAAAAACGTCATGAGAAAAGCCAGCGCAGGATTGCTATTATAGCCCTGATTCGGATTGACTGCGGCGCCGGAGATGGCGACTGCTGTGTCGAGATGGATGCCGCCGTCGCGATAGGCGTAGCGTGCCGTAGGCACATAGCCGTTGAGGCTTACTGGCTCGTCCTTCTTTGCATCCGTCCAGCTCACGCTGTAGCCGGAGTAAAGTGGCGTGAAGGCAAAGCTGGCGCCTTTGCGCTCCTGCGAGGCAAGGTCTTCACCGGTGGTGAGGTTGAGGGTGGTGCAGAAGATGGGGAACGGGCCATCGTAGCCACCCTGCGGCTTGCCGAGGCGGTCAAAGTTGTCGGGCACGAGGTTCTTCACCAGCGGCGGCATATCCTGCCCGCGT
>DASZXD010000029.1:0-8676 GCA_035546015.1 Occallatibacter sp. | reverse complement strand
AGCACGGTAGTTTCTGTTACCCGCGGCCTCACGACAGGAACGCCGAGGATGTCGGCCTGGAACTGCATGAGCAGATCGTTGACTGCTGCGCCGCCGTCGACCTGGAGTGCGCCGAGGGGAGTACCGGTTTCACTATGCACGGCGTCGAGGACATCGGCGACCTGGAAGGCAATGGCTTCGAGAGCTGCGCGGGCGATGTGGCCGGGCTTGGTGCCGCGTCCAAGGCCGATCAGCATGCCGCCAGCGTGCGGGTCCCAGTGCGGCGCGCCCAGGCCGACGAATGCCGGCACGAAGACGACTCCGCCTGCATCGGGCACGCTGGCGGCGAGCGCTTCCACTTCGCTCGATGAGGAGATGAGCCTGAGGTTGTCGCGCAGCCACTGTACGACTGCGCCACCGATGAAGATGCTGCCTTCGAGCGCGTATTCCAGCCGCTTTTGCGCGCTGGCCGCGAGTGTGGTGATCAGCCTGTGCTTCGAGCGCACAAATTTTGTGCCTATGTTCTGTAACAGAAAACAGCCGGTGCCAAAGGTGTTCTTGGCTTCACCCGCGTTCCAGCAGAGCTGGCCGAAGAGCGCCGCCTGCTGGTCACCGGCGATTCCGGCGATGGGCGCACCGGCGAGACCGAGCGAGGTGGTGACTTCTCCCACGCGCTCGCTGGACCAGACGACTTCAGGCAGCATGGATCGGGGGACGTCGAAGATTTCAAGCAGCTCAGAGTCCCACTCACCTTTCACGATGTTGTAAAGCAGTGTGCGCGAGGCGTTGGTGACATCAGTGACGTGGCGGTGGCCGCTGGTGAGGTGCCAGATGAGCCAGCTGTCGACGGTGCCGAAGGCGAGCTCGCCGCGATGTGCCTGTTCGCGCGCGCCTTCGACGTTGTCGAGTATCCACTTGACCTTGGTGGCGGAGAAGTATGGGTCGATGACGAGGCCGGTTTTGGCGGAGATGGTGTCCGCGAGGCCGCGCTTTTCAAGCTCCTTGCAGAAGGCAGCGGTGCGGCGGTCCTGCCAGACAATGGCCGGATGGATCGGCTTGCCGGTCGAGCGCTCCCAGACGATAACGGTTTCGCGCTGGTTGGTGATGCCGATGGCGGCAATATCGCGAGGGCGCGCGCCAATGGTGCCAAGAGCCTCGACCGCGCAGCTCATCTGGCTGGTGAGGATCTCCATAGGGTCGTGCTCAACCCAGCCAGGCTGCGGAAAGAGCTGCTCGAATTCGTGCTGAGATGTGGCGGCGATGGTGCCGTCTTCGTCAAAAAGAATTGCCCGGGAGCTGGTTGTGCCCTGATCGAGCGCAAGGATATAGGCCATACGTACGATCCACCTTTCGGAAATCAGTCAAACATGCGGGACGGGGCGTGGGCAAGGATGCGAAACACCGACTGCCAGCTTTGCCATGGCAATCTTTATGGCACCAGAGCCGATAACGCGTGAGAACGTGCTGCAAAGATTGCTGTGCGAGATGTGTTCACGCGATGAATGCCGGATTACCATTGCGTTGCAGATTTGCAGCTCCTGCTTTTCTTCCGCGGGCAAAACGGTTATTGTGAAGGACAACCTCTCCGGCAATCGCTGCGTGATGCTGTATCTGTTCACGCAGGGTGTCGAGGAATGGAATGAGCCTTCCCCGAGCCTCAGGAATCGAGTGCTGGCCCCGGCCTGCACGGGCGTTGCTTGGCTGTGCCGTAGCAGTGATTGCGGTGCTGCTTACGTATGCGATTGCGCCGCTGCGCGCGTTTCCACTGCTTCTTGCTTTTCCCGCCGTTGTGCTTGTCTGCTGGTACCTGGGCATGTCCGGCGGCGTGGCATCCGCGCTTACCGATATCGTTCTCGTTGATCTCTTTCTGACCAAAGACGAGATGCACCTTGCGCTGGGAAATGCGGTGGAGTCTGTCCGCCTTGCCGGTTTCCTGATTGTTTCTCTGCTGCTTGGCTGGACCATGCGGCGGCTGACACAGCAGCGTGTCCTGCTGGACAACAAGGACCTGCAGCAGCAGCTGATGCTGGCCGACTCTGAGCGGAGGCTGGCGGAGGAGCGGGTGCGGCTGAGCGAGGAGCAGCGCGACCGGGACGAGTTTCTGCGCATTGCGCTACGGGCCAACCGTATGGGTATCTGGGTGTGGGATCTGAAGCACAGCAGCTTTCACTGGTCTGACGAGATGTTTCGCATGGCTGGGCGGGAGCCGGGTTCAGTAGAGCCCTCGTTCGAGGCCTGGACGAGCATGCTTCACCCGGAGGATGCGCAACGCGTGGCGCATGCACGGCTACAGACCTGCGTGACAGGCGACGATTACACGGAGCGGTACCGCATTGTGTGGCCGGACAAGTCAGTGCACTGGCTGGAGTCGCAGGGTGTGTGCCAACTGGATGCCGAGGGCAAAGTGGCGCGGGTGCTGGGAATCCTGTGGGATGTGACCGACAGGAAGCAGGCCGAAGAGGCGATTCTGCGCGCGGAAAAGCTGGCCATTGCCGGAAGACTAGCAGCGAGTGTTGCGCATGAGATCAACAATCCGCTCGAAGCCGTCAGCAACCTGCTTTATCTGGTTACGCTGGCGGATCAAGTGGAGAGAGCGCATGAGTATGCACGCATGGCGCACACAGAGCTTATGCGCGTCTCGGCGATTACCCAACAGACGCTCAAGTTTCACCGGCAGACAGGTGTTCCGCAGGATGCGGCGTTGTCAGAGATCGTGTCCACTGTGCTTACGCTCTTTCACGCACGGCTACAGGCGACGCAGATTGCCACCGATGTGCGCGTGAAAGACGAAAAGACGGTGGCCTGCATGCCGAGCGAGGTGCAGCAGATCTTTGCCAACCTGGTGTCGAACGCGATTGACGCCATGACACACGGCGGCAGGCTCGTGGTGCGGTTGCGGGCTTCTCGCGACTGGCGCGATGGTCAGACAGAAGGCATGCGCGTGACCTTCTGCGACTCAGGCACCGGCATTGAACGCACAGCTATCAGCCGTATCTTCGAGCCGTTTTTCACCACGAAGACGGAGACAGGCACCGGGCTTGGCATGTGGGTGGTGGCGCAGCTTGTGGAGCGGCACGAGGGCGACGTAAGAGCCTGGAGCAGCTGCAGACCGCAGCGCAGCGGGACGGCAGTGACGGTCTTTTTGCCCTGCCGGCGCGCCAGTCACGTCAGCGACGGTGGCGATGCAAGTCAGTGCGAGGCAGATCTGCGCGCCGACGGCGTGAGCTTCTTGACTACAAACTCCTGAAAGACGTTTTGCAGCGCGCCGCCCGCGAGACCGATGCCCAGATTTTCAAAGGTCTCCTGCACTCCGCTGCGTTCGCTCTCCGGATAGTAGAGATTTGAGATGCCGGCGGCGGCGAGCCCTCCCAGGATCGACGAGTAGCTGAACTGCCAGTGCATGTTGTCGCCTTTGCAAATGACGGCGCTGGCGACTGCATAGCCGATGCGTCCGCGCACGCTGCCCGTACCTTTGTAAAAGTACCGCGGGTCCTGGTGAAAGAGCGACGGCAGAACGGCTCCGCCGATCTCGTTGCTGATGACCGTATCGGCATAGAGGGCTCCAAAGCGCTTGCTGTAGCCCTGCACTCCCTGGCCATAGCCGTCAAAGGTGCTGCCGGCCTGTTCGACGCCAGCAAAGACGCCTGTGAGCAGAAAGGTAAACGGGTCGATGTTCGATCGGAACGCCAACTGGAACTTCTGCCGCGAGGTGAGCGGCATGGGGTTCTTTTCATAGCTGACGTAGTAGTTGGGAAGAACGCCGAGGACACGCTGCTGTTCTTCTATATGGATTTGTTCTTCGGCGATCTGGGCTTGTTCTGTCGCCGAGACCTGGATCTCGCTTGTGGTTGCCTTCAATGGCAGAACGATCGTGTGTGCGTCATAGTTTTCTCCAGGGTGTAATTCACCGGAGATGGTCTGGGGGACGAAGCCCTGCGAAGATGCTGTGAGCGTGAAGCGGCCGGCGGGCAGATCTGTGAAGAGGAACTCGCCGTTGGGGTCGGTTTCTACGGTCCTGGCTGTAGATGCGCCGGCAACGATCAGCAACACAGACACGCCCTCATACGCCTCACCGTCTTTGCCGGCGATTATTCCTGAAATTGTGCCCGGTTGGGAGCCGGCTGCGGGCAGAGGCTCGGAAGGAACTTCCGTGGTTTGTGCGTTGAGTCCTGTCGCAAGCGCGAGCAGGAGCACGGCTGCCCAGCCGAAGAGTTGGAGGCACAGGAGGTAAGCCCAGGGAGAGCTTCTTCTTGATGGTCTGTCGTAATTGATCAGGCGCGTCCTCAGTGTCTGACCCGGATCAGGATCGAGAGCGCGATCCCGTACAGTGTTAGACGCAGGTTGCATTGTGGAAGTTGATCAGCGGGACAGGGGAAATGCGGCGTTTAAACTGAAGTTGAAGCAGGAAAAGTGCCCATGCGGTGCTTCCGCGCCGCGCGGAGGACATCTAAGAGTTGTCTTCCGCGTTTTGTTGCCGGACTGCGGGTCCGGCTGCGCCAGTTTCAACCAGAACTGGCGTCTCAAGCGCATGGAACAGAAGGAGTTCTCCTTTGCCAGAAGCAATGCAGGAAACTGTCTACGATGTGGCCGTGATTGGCGGCGGACCGGCGGGTTATACGGCTGCGATTCGCGGAGCCGAGTATGGGCTGAAGGTGGCGCTGATTGACGCCAGTCCCAAGCTGGGCGGCACCTGTTTGCACGTGGGTTGCATTCCCACCAAGGCGTTGCTGTTTAACGCCGAAATCTGGGATCACCTGAAGCATGCGGCGGAGTATGGCATTGCAGGCATTGGGACGCCGCAACTGGACTGGGCGGCGGTGCAGACACGCAAGAATGCCATCATTACCCGGCATGTGAAGGGCCTTGAGTTTCTGATGAAGAAGCACAAGATCGCGGTGATTGGCGGTTATGCGCGGCTGACCGGCGAGGCCAAGGGCGGCGTGCATACGCTCGATGTGACCACTACGGGCGATGGCGCGAAGAGCCAGGTGAAGGCTAAGAACGTGGTGCTCGCTTCGGGATCGCAGGCGAAGATGCTGCCGGGGCTGACGGCGGGCGAGCGCGTGCTGACGAACATTGAGATTCTCTCGCTGAGCGCGCCGCCCAAGTCGCTGGTAGTGATTGGAGCCGGCGCTGTGGGCGTGGAGTTTGCTTCGATCTTTCGCAGCTTTGGGACCGAGGTAACGATTCTGGAGTTTTTGCCGCGCGCAGTACCGGTGGAGGACGAGGAGATTTCGAAGGAGCTCACGCGTGTTTTCAAAAAGCGCGGCATCGATGTGAATACCGGCGCGAAGGTGGAGAAGGTCGAGGCAACAGACAGCGGCATTCGCGTGAGCTATACGGATGCGAACGGCAAGGCGCAGGTGAAGGAGGCCGAGAAGGTGCTCATTGCCGTGGGGCGCGCGCCGCAGACCGGCGATGTGGGCATCGAGAGGACAAGGATTGAGCTCGACCGTGGATTTGTGAAGGTGAATGAAAATCAGGAGACGGCAGAGCCAGGGATCTATGCGATTGGCGATATTGTTGCTGGGCTGCCGCAGCTTGCGCATGTGGGCGGAATGAGCGGGATGGTGGCCATGGCGAAGATTGCCGGACGGCCATTCAGGCCGGTGCGGCGCGACCGCATTCCGGGCTGCACCTATACCGAGCCGCAGATCGGGTCAGCGGGATTGACGGAGGCGCAGGCCAAAGAACAAGGCCACGAGGTGAAGGTGGGCAAGTTCCCGTTTGGCGGCAACTCGAAGGCGACGATTGTTGGCAGTCACGATGGGTTTGTGAAGATTGTCTCGGACGCGAAGTATGGCGAGATACTGGGCGTGCATATTATCGGGCCGCAGGCGACAGAGCTGATTGCAGAAGCTGTTGCGGTGATGCAGCTCGAAGGGACCGTGGAGGAGATGATGTTCACGATTCATGCGCATCCCACGCTGAGCGAGTCGCTGCTGGATGCGTATGGTTCAGTGGAAGGCATGGCAATCAATGCCTGAAATCCCGGCATAGAGACTGGCCTGCGAGCACGTTTCGATATAATCGCCGCAACTTCTTGCGAGAGAGTTGCGGCGTTGCCTTTGAAGAGCCAGAAATTGTCAGGAAGCAGAGTGCGGCGCGCGGATGAGAGCTTTGGCCTGTCGCCCGAAGATCTGCGCACTCTGCGTGCATTGAATACTCCGGTACGCATCCAAAAGTTCGTTGATGCGCTAACGTATCAGTACGCCGACACGGCGTGGTCGCCAAAGCGGGTGCTGCGTGAGCGGAAGGGCCATTGCATGGAAGGCGCGCTGCTGGCGGCGGCTGCGCTGCGCGTGAATGGATATCCGCCGCTGCTGATGGACCTAGAAGCCGTACACGATGACGACCACGTGATTGCGCTCTATCGGGAACGCGGGCTGTGGGGCGGTATTGCGAAGTCTAACTTTGCCGGGCTGCGCTTCCGTTCGCCGGTGTATCGCACGCTGCGTGAGCTGGCGCTGAGCTATTTTGAGCACTACTACAATCTGCGCGGAGAGCGGACATTGCGCAATTACTCGAGGCCGGTGAATCTGGCGGCTTTAGACCGTTGCCACTGGATGACTGCGGAAGAGGATGTGTGGTGCGTGCCGGAGCGGCTCATTGAGGCAAAGCACTATCCATTGTTTCCCGACAAGGTGGCGCGTGCGCTGCCGCGGCTCGACCGCCGCAGCTTTGAGGCTGGTTTACATGGGCGGGTCAAGCACTGAGGATGAATGCCAGAGTAGACGAATCGAGAGAACAATGTGAGGGGGCGGTGCTATGAAGCGACGAGAGTTCTTGCATGGGGCGGCGGCGGCGGGCGCATCTCTGGCATGGATGGGCCCCGAGCAGTTAGTAGCGGCAGACACTGTGATGCGCGGGCGGTTTCTGACACATGTTTCAGTTGTGCGCGTGAACCAGATCGAAGTGACGCCTGCGCGGTCGATTGGCGAAGACGAGGCGACTGACAACCGTCCAGAGCGAATTCAGTCACGGCGCGAAGCGTTTGCGCGCGGCTGTCCGGATGGGCGCATGACGTGGGCAATCAGCTGGCTTGCGCTACACGACGACCGCAAGGAATACCAGGAGGCGCGCAGGCTGCTGGCGAGCTATCACGACCGGTATGGCGACGAGATTACGTTCATTCCCGGCGGTTATTTTGCTCCGATGTACGACACGCGCGAGCACATCCGGCAGACGATTCACGATGCGCTGGGTATGGTGTCGAAGATGGTGGGCGGAGGATATCGGCCGGATTGCCTGGTGGCAGGATTCATGGATGCGGAGAATATGCGGCTGCTGGCTGCAGACGAGGCCATTCATGTGTGCCAGGGCCAAATCTGGAGTCAGCACGGAATCGACAATGGCGATGGGGACGGAGGGATCTGCTATCCGTATTATCCGAGCCGCGAGCACTATCTGAAGCCGGCGCAAGGGAGGGCGGATTTTATCGACTGCGTGTGCCTGGACGGTTGGACCTGCGATTTTTTGACGGCGCGGCGCAATGGGTTTGAGGGCAGATTCAACAGCAGGCTGGGTGTGGGACCGATTGAGACCGTAGGAAATCTGGGTACCGAGCGCGGGCGTGCGGAGATGATGGCGACGACGGCGATGCATTTTGACGGCGGACATGCACTGAACGGCTTTGGCTGGGTGACGGGTATCTGGGAGACGTCAATCGGGCACGACGAGGACCTGGCGTGGTGGCTTGCGGCAGTCCGTGAGCGCTGGCCAGACACGCAGGTGATGACGGAAGGCGCGTTTGGGCTGAAGTGGCGGAAGCATCACAAAAGCAATGCGGGATTGAATTATCGCTTTGACGCGAAGGGAACGGGTGCGCCGGGGTCGGAGAAGGAACTGGAGATTGAGTGGTTCATGAATCGGGAGTTCAGGCTGGCGCTGTTGCGCAACTGGCAGAGCGATGGACCGTGGATGGCGATTGATTTTACGCGGTACGACTTGCCGGCAGCCGAGCCGCAGGGACTGCAGCGCGAGTGGAGCCTGATGAATGTGCTGAACCAGAAGGGGACGCGGCCGCAGGACAAGCCGAAGCGGCTGGGCGAATTGAGTCCGGAGGATCAGAGGATGATTTTTGCGCGGTATCCGGAGCTGAAGAAGAGAGCGTGAAAAGGCCCGCCGGGGAGCAAGCGGGCCTTCGTATTTAAATCAGAGATCAGTGGATTGGCTGGCAACAAGCTGCTTTGCTTTGGCGATGAAGTCGGCGAGCGGCATGGAGCCCTGGTCGCCTTTGCCGCGGGTGCGGACGCTGACTGCATCTGCAGCGGCTTCCTTGTCGCCGAAGACGAGGATGTATGGCGTCTTCTGGTTGGCGAAGTCGCGGATTTTGGCGTTCATCTTTTCGTTGCGCGCATCGGTCTCTACGCGGAGGCCCGCCTCTTTGAGCGCGGCTTCGACTTTTTCCGCGTAGGAGGCGTGGCGTTCGCTGATGGGGACGAGGCCGATCTGAATGGGGGCGAGCCAGAGCGGGAATGCGCCAGCGTAGTGCTCGATGAGGACTCCGAAGAAACGTTCCACCGAGCCGAAAAGTGCGCGGTGGACCATCACAGGCTGATGGCGCTCGCTGATGGGAACGAGGCCGATCTGCACGGGAGCGAGCCAGAGCGGAAATGCGCCGGCATAGTGCTCGATGAGCACGCCGAAGAAGCGCTCCACGGAGCCGAAGAGCGCACGGTGCACCATGACGGGCTG
>DASZXD010000028.1:0-5974 GCA_035546015.1 Occallatibacter sp. | reverse complement strand
GGAATCGGCAGTTGGGCGGAGCATTTCGCCAGCCGTCATCTGCCGGCACGCATGACCACGGAGCAGCCGGGTAAAAAGACAAGACCCGGCGGTCGATCAGCCGCCGGGCCTCACCCCACGCTCAACTACTCAAGTCCCGGGCTTCAGTGAATCATTGACAGATCGGTTTGCAGTTGTGCCATGTCGAAGCCGCTCGGCGCGCCCTTGGCTGAGATCCAGTCGGGCGAAAGCAGAGTGTGCGCCTCGTCGCAATATTTTTTCCAGAACGCGAGGGTCATCGGCTTGAGCGCACCCCATGTAATGCAGGTGAAGGTCTTTGCGTCATACTTGCACACAAATACGCAATGGCCGCCCCAGCTTCCTTTCTTCGCTTTGGCGCCGCCGTTTGGCACCACATCCCACACCTCCTGGCTCTGCGCCGTCAGCGGCAGAGACAAGCCGATGTATACGCCGCCAAACAGCGCGATCGACTGCCGGATCTCCACCAGATCCGAGACCTTCGGATCGGCAAAGGCCGTCAGTGTGTGGCCGGCGAATCCGTTCTTCTTCCAGTCGTTCAAGACATCAAGTTCGATGCCCCCGCGGTCCGTCGAGGGGTCGCTTGGGTCGTAACCGTCCCACTTCTCGTAGTAGCTCACCACCGTGGAGTCGGGTACCGTCTTCATCGTACCGGTGTTGGCCGTCCACACCTGGATGGCGTGTCCTACCCCGGCAATCGTGCAGTCGCCCAGCGTGTCGTTCTTCATCACGCCCCACGACGTAACACCCTTGGTCCAGTCGGTTTTGGCTGGGGGCTTTGGCAGTTTGGCCGTCAGGTACCTGGCCAGCATCAGGGTGCGGCTATCGGTCTTGATGGCCTTGCGGCCCAGCTTCATGTTGGAATGGTCTACCATGGTGACTTTCCTTTCTTACCCACAGGGATCGCTGCATCCGCAGCACGGCTAATGGTATTGGTAGAAACGATGTGCACAACGTTTCAAATCCAGGCGCAATTGTCGAGTAATTTCTCGCTGAAATTTTCTGATGAGTCCTGAAAGCCGCCTTTCGCGCCATTTCTCCATTTCGCAGCCCGCCCTGTTGCCTTAGGATGGTAGGGAAACGGAGGCATCAACACTAGATGGGGCGTCTTCTCTTTGGAATCATCCTTGGTCTCGTGCTCGCGCCGGTCATCCTGCTCGGCTGGTTCCGCTACGGTCATCCACCCGTCGCCGTCGCTGACCCTCCGCTTCCGCAGGAGCGCTCTCTCACCAGCATTCCACTCCATGCCCGCATCGACCGCGACATGCCCGCCGCGGCTCCCATCCAGCCCACTGAAGAGAACCTCGTTGCCGGCGCCCAGGTCTATGTTACGCAGTGCGCTGCCTGTCACGGGCTTCACGGCAAGCCCTCGTCCTTTGGCCCGCACATGTTTCCTGCCGCTCCACCCCTCTGGGAGAAGCACCACAACGGTCAAGTGGTTGGCGTCAGCGACGACCCCGTTGGCGAAACCTACTGGAAGGTCGCCAATGGCATCCGCCTCACCGGCATGCCGGCCTACAAAACCATTCTGAGCGATACCCAGATGTGGCAGGTCTCTCAGCTTTTGGCCAACGCCGACAAGCCACTACCCCCGGCGGCTCTCGACTACCTGCTTGGCCAGCAGCACACAAACCCCGGTATGACCGCCAACCCGGCTCCCGCGAGCGGCCGCTGAACTACTCTGGAAAGGAGAGCACCGCCATGAGCATCCTCGATCGGCTTCGTCAGGGCTTCCGTTACATGCTCATGTGCATGGGCGTATCAAGTCCCGCCTCCCGGCAGACTTCCAGACCGCCATTGCAGCCATCCGGCACCCCGAAAGACCCCTCCAAGTAGCAGATACCTAATCCTTTCCCGACGTCATCCTATCGGAAACTTACGCTTTGTTTTTTATTCTTGACATTCCCTCAAAAGCCGCTTTACTCTTGGGCGTCCATCGGATGAGTGCGCAAATTTACGGGTAAACAGCATCGTTTATACAGGCGCGCATAGTCCTGCGGACTCTTTTGTTCAAAGATGCTCAGATATAGCTCCGGCAGTTTTCGGATCTATCGCTGGGCTCGGTCTTCTGATGCACAGATTGTCTTCCTTCGGGCCGGACTTTCGGCAATTGGATTAACCGCTTAAGCACCAGAGCAAGTCATTTTTGTTGAGGAGTGACCATTCAGCATGAAAACGTTAGCCAGTACCCTGACGCATTCTCTCCGGAACTGGAACCACCGCATCGTCGCTCTCGCGGCGGCGGCAGTCCTGGCCATCTGCGTTCCGGCGGCCATGGCACAGAGCGGCGCGGGTTCCATTCAAGGCACCGTAACCGATTCCACGGGTGCCGTGATTCCTAATGCCCTGATCCATGTAGTCAACACCGCAACCAACGTGTCCACTGACGCCAAATCCAACGCTGTCGGTTTCTATCAGGTCCCTGCGCTCTTTGCCGGTACCTATACGGTGACCATCACGGCGTCGGGCATGAAGACCTACAAGACCTCTATACAGTTGCTGGTTGCGCAGAACGCCACCGTCAACGCCAGCATGTCCGCGGGCGCCGTCACCCAGCAGGTTGAGGTCGAAGCGAACGCCGTCCAGCTCACCACCACCGAAAACGGCACCATTACCTCAACCTTGGAGAACGCCAGAATTAACCAGCTTCCTCTGAACGGGCGCGTGCTGACCAGCCTGCTGAGCATGACCACGCCTGGCTATGAAGGCAGCAGTGCAGGCGGTACCCGTCTGAACGGTCTCTCCGGCGAGGCGATGGAATTCGTGGGTGATGGTGCGCCCATGATCAACCGGCAGTTCGGCGGCACCAACACATCGAATTCCCTGACTCCCGATCCGGACGCGGTGCAGGAAGTGCGGGCGGTCACCGACAACGGTGGTGCGGAATACGCCACGCCAGGCACTGTGGTCATTACCACCAAGTCGGGAACCAACAGCATCCACGGAGCGCTCTTCGAGACGGCACGCAACAACGCCATCGGCATCGCCAAGAACCGCAACAATCCTTCCAACTTCGTTGCTCCCAAGTACATCCGCAACGAATTCGGCATGTCCGGAGGCGGACCGATCGTTCTGCCCTTCCTTTACCACGGGAAGGATAAGAGCTTCTGGTTCCTGTCCTACGAGAGATACTCGCTGGCCAGCGGAAGCTCCGCGGAATTTCAGGTGCTGACCCAGGCAATGCGCAACGGCGACTTCAGCGCCTTGAATGAGACTGCGAGCAAGCCGCAGTTGTATGATCCGGCGAGCACCAAGTACCAGGCGGATTGCAACGGCACCGGCCAGCCAAACCAGTTCTGTCGCGACCCCTTTCCGAACAACGTCATCCCCTCTAACCGCATCTCTCCGCTGGCGAAGACCCTCAACGATATAGAGCCACTGCCGAACCTGACGGATGTCAATCCGTTCGAACTGCCGAACCTGCAGGGGCCGAACGGCAGCTTCACGGTGATTCCTACGTGGACCTTCCGGCTCGATCACGTCTTCAATGAGGCCAACCGTAGCTACATCCGTTACACCAGCAACGTGAACGTGAACTCCGGTTTGCGCAACTATCCCTGGAATGAGCCTGGGACCCTCGCTGCCGATGGTCTGCCTGCCTACGCTAGCGGCGGCGCCTATAAC
Organism: Occallatibacter sp.; assembly: GCA_035546015.1. Classification (GTDB taxonomy): domain Bacteria; phylum Acidobacteriota; class Terriglobia; order Terriglobales; family Acidobacteriaceae; genus Telmatobacter. The sequence goes on along the minus strand of DASZXD010000028.1, from coordinate 2,332 downwards.
CCGACGGCGAACTTTGCCGCCGCCGTCGGCTATACCCACGTCTTTTCCCCCAGCTTTTTCGCAGAGACCATTGTGAGCCAGCAGTGGGAGAGCCAGCACAACTTCGCCCGTGGCACACCGTTGGCGAGATATGAACAGACCATGGGCTTGCCCAACAACTTCGGCGAGGGCGGCTTCCCGCAGATTGGTCCGCTCGGCCCCGTCGGCGCCCAAAGCAATGGCACATCCGCTCTGCTCCGCTGGCTGGACGGTACCCAGTTTATCTACGGCCTGAGCCAGATCATTAGTAACATCGACGAGAACCTCACCAAGACCGTGGGACGGCACCAGATGCAGTTCGGCGGCCGCTACCGGCATGAGCGCTTCGGTTACCTGCCCGATGAGGTGGGTGATACAGTGAATTTCTCCAATACGGGGCAGGCAACGGGTATCTACGATCCCACGACGGGAACCAACTACGGGCAGGCTTCAAACACGGGCAATCTGAACGCCGACGAATTCCTGGGTGCGGCCAACTCCTATTCCGTTAACTTGGTTTGCCGTATGAGCACTACCACGACATGGAGTTCGATGGCTACTTCCAGGACAACTTCCGCATGACGCGTAACCTGACCTGGAACATTGGTCTGCGCTGGGAGTCACACCCTGCCGTTTGGGTGAAGTACGGTGCGATGGAGGCGTTCGACCTGAAGAACCATGCCCTGGTGCTGGCCAGCCCTCCGGCTGAACAGATCGCCAGAGGCCTGACGACGCAGGCGATCATAACCAACCTTGAAAATATCGGCGTGAAGTTCGAGACCCCGCAGCAGGCTGGCCTGCCCAATAAACTTGCGGAAGACTACAACTTCAACTTCCTGCCGCGCGTGGCCTTGGCCTATCAGCCCTTTAACGGCAAGTGGGGCACGGTGATCCGTGGCGGTTACGGCCGGTATATCTTTCCCATACCGGTGCGCACCAGCTATAAGGACGAAATGCGGCAGATACCCCATGGCGCAGGCTACTCGCAGAACTACAGCCTGGCCACTCAGTCGCCAGACGGTATCCAGAACTATCTGCTGCGGACCAACACATTCCCGGTGGCGGGCCAGAACTCCGCCAACGTGGTCGATACAACCTCCACTACGGCTATTCTGCCGAATATAGGCCTCTTCACCATCACGCCCAACGAGGCCCCGGATTTCGTGACCCAAGTCAATTTCACGATTGAACAGCCGCTCAAGGGCAACTCGGCGTTGCGCGTCAGCTGGCTTTGGACTCATGGCACCAACATGGACCAGGAGTACCACTACAACAGCAAATACAACCCCTTCGCATGGGAGGTGAAAACCGGCACCAAGACGCCGCAGGGGAAGATCATTGGGCAGCCCGACTACGCCGCCACGGCTCTGGGGCCCTATGACAACACCTTGTGGGGCGACAGCGTCTTGGACCAGAAGAGCGGCTGGACGAACGACAACCAGCTCCAGGTGAACTACCAGAGGCTGTTCCACAACGGAATCTCGTACCAGATCTTCTACGACTGGTCGCAGCCCTTCCGCGTGGGCGGCAACTACTTCCGCGACGGCGTGCTGTATACCGCGGAGAACTACGTCAGCTCGGGCTTGGGAACCATCACGCAATATCCGAATGAGTCGCCAATCACGGCGCCGGTGCTGCCTCCGGCACGGCCATCCGGCATTGCCAGTTACGCCTACTGGCATGCGCTCGATAAGTACGAGGACTACATCGTCGATACCTCTGTGCCGCGTCAGGCCATCCAATTCAACGCACTGATTGACCTGCCCTTCGGCCGCGGCAAGCGCTACCTGGGCGGCGTCAATCGGGTGTTGGATGAAGTGGTCGGCGGCTGGGAGATTGCCGGCGACGGAACCATGAATTCGCAGGACTTCTATGTCTCCAATGGAAACTGGGGTCCGACCAGCAAGATCAAGGTCTACAAGAGCGGCAAGAAGGTCACGGACTGCCGTTCCGGCTCCTGTACTCCCGCCTATATGTGGTTCAACGGCTACATTCCTCCGTCACAGTTATCTGCCAGCGGCTGCACTGCGATCGTTACCAATCTGCCCTCCGGCTGGACGCCGTATCAACAACCGTTGGATACCAACTACAACCCAACCTCAGCGTGCGGCAAGGCGCAGGACGCGCACTACAACACCAACGACGTGCAGATCAACCTGCTGGATGGAACCACCGACAAGCAGGGTTACTCGCCCGGTCCCAGTGGCGGCGGCTTTGGCGTCAATCCCTATGCCAAGACCCTGCTGAATGGCCCGAATAACTTCGTAGCCGACCTCTCCGTGTTCAAGGTATTCCCGATCACGGAATCGACGCG
>DASZXD010000027.1:0-5702 GCA_035546015.1 Occallatibacter sp. | reverse complement strand
GATCAAAGCCCACTGAATCTGTGGTGAGTTCGCCAGCGCGGAAAGCGTATTCTCCGCCGCCTGTCGGTCGTCGAACACAAGCGCAGAAACGCTGTTTCCACCCACAATGCCCGCCTCCGTCATCAGCGAGCTGATCAGGTCTTTGCGCAGCGTGTAGAGATCGTAGGCCAGAAACGCAATATAAGCCAGCAACAGCGCCGTGCCTGTCACCCGCAGGTTCAGGCGCATCAGCTTGCCGGCAATGGTGCGCCGGTCCCAGAACCTCATCGCTGCTCCTCCGCCGGCGGTCCTCCGGTCACTGAAGACGCAACACGCAGCAGCTCCGAGCTCAACACTATATGCGTGCGATTCACGGCATCCAGATTCACGGCAAAGCGCACGCGGTTGTCTTCCGTCACGAATTGGATCATGCCGCCGTACTTCAAAAAATTCGGGGCATCGCTCGCAGTCAGCACATCGGCCTTGCCAATCGCATCCAGATCCAGCGGAATCCCATCGCCCTCATCGGGACTGATGAACACAATGTTGCAGTCTCGCGCAGCGTACGCATCCCCCACTCGCAGCACGCGCACCGCCCGGTTGTCGATCATCTGGTTCGCCGCAATGTCATCCAGCAGATGGCCCATGTAATCATGGCCCAGCACGCAGATATCAAAGGTCGCCCGGCGAGGCGAACTCGGGTCTCCATCCAGACGCAGAAATCTCCCAAAGTTGAGCAGATACGCGGCCTTCACATCGTAGCCTGCCGGCTCAGCCGCACCCGACGGTCCCGCCGATCCCGTCGTGCCGCTCTGCGCCAGCGCCACAATCGCAAGCGCCGCTGTCATCGCCAGGCAAACCGTCACTACAACCCGAAGCTTCGGGCCCGAACGCAGTGGGGTCAATGGAAAGGCAGGCGTCATAGCTTCCCGCAGTATAGCGGCTCGTTTACAGGCAGGCCCTACCCCTTAAGTGGGTCACACAGGCCTGATTCTCATAGACTCATTCAACAAGCTCTTTAGCCTTGCCTGCAAAGATATCGTGGAGGAGCAATTGTCTCCGGGCCACTGAATGCGTGGCAACAAAAAGCGGGCCTTCAGGCCCGGACCTTTTGCTCATTCTCTGCGGGAATCCATTTCCCTCCGGAATCCCGCTATCCCTTGTCCGCCGTAGCAGCCTGCTCTGTGCGCGGCAGCAGCCTGCCCACTACCTCCAGCAGCTTGGCCGGCTGCCCTTTGCGCACAAACTCCACCACAAACGGCGCAACATCCTGGGGCAAACTCCACAAGTCTGAGAGCAGAACAATAGGCGCCGCCGGGTAAAGATCGCGAATCTCGCGCGCAAACTCTGCTGACGTCCTCAGGGACTGCAGCTTGTAGTCCAGCAGCACCAGCCCCACGCCTGCGTTCTGCGGCAGATCGGCGCCGGCAAAGTTCACCTGCGATTTCAGGGCCTCATAGCCGGCCCGTTCCAGCAGCATGCCATAAATCTCCAGATGCGACGGATCATCGTCGACGATCAGGACTTTCGGGCGATCCGTCGTCATGAATTGACCTTTCCTGGTATATGCACAGCCCGGAAACATTCTGAGAGACGGGGAAGCAACCCGCTGGTAAGCCCACTCCACTGTTCAGGGCGCTCTACGGTTTGATACGCCTTGAAACGCCTTCAGGTTCCCGGCTGCCATGCCAAGTCGGGACTGCAACACTGAGCCCACAAATCAGAGCGCGTTCAACCCACATGCATAAGGACGCACCAGTCCTCACGCGGATTCAGTTATTTCCATGAACCCCAGCTGCAGAAATTCGTCGCGGCAAGTGTTGCTGTTTTGCCGCAGTTTTCACCACCCGATTGGAATGCACAAAGTATAACGCCGCTGCATCGCCTTTCATTGCCTGAAGTTTACTTGCCCGCCGGGCGTGCCCCAAAGGCGGCAAATGCTCCTACCAACGGCAAAACTCCTAAACAATCCGCCACTAAGCCGGGGAGTCTCCCTATTCCCTCTTCCCTCGTTTTCGAAACACCACTGTCAGCTCCCGCCTCCACTGCTCGCCTACCGCGATAAGCTCCCACTCCACCTGCGGCGCAAAGTGCCGCAACACAACCTCGTTCGCCGGATGAATCCGCAAAGCCGGCGCCACCAGAAGCAGTCGCGGCTCCCGCTTCGAAACCTCCGCGCCTTCAAAATATCCCTGCCGCTCAAACGCTGAAACTGCCCGCGTCCCTCCCGCCATCTGCCGGTCTGCATTCAGCGCCCGCACCCGAATCCAATAGTCCAGCGCCTGCAGTGGCAAATGCAGATCCTCATCCGCCTTCACCTCCAGCACCGCCAGCCGCCCATCGCGATCGAGCGTCAGCAGATCCAGCATCCCGCGCTCGCCCGTAGAAATCGCCGGCACCTGCGAATACATCGAATCCGCGCGCAGCCCCGGCAGCAGCTCGCCGATTCCCCGTCTCAGTTCCGACTCCAGCCACCGCTCCGGCTGCATCCGAAACAGTGGATCGGTATGCGCCCCATCCACTCGCCGGCCCTCAAAGAACCGCGCCAGCAGTTCCCGGCACAACCCCTCCGTCTCCTCGTTCAGCGGAGTCTCATTCGCTCCTGCCCCAAAGCTCACTTCCTCACGCCGCGCAAATGAGTCCGTCGCAGCCATCTGCCGCACCCGCGCAAACTCCAGCCCATGCAAAAAGAGTCCCACCTCCGCCGGCGAGCTCGCCCGAATCTCCACCCGTTCCCGTGCCGCCGCCGGAACCATCTCCATCAGCCGCGCAATCCCTGCGACGCATCGCTCCATCGCCGCCGATACCGAAAACGCGTGCATCAGCCGCGACTCCAGATTCCCGGTATCCCGAAAGTCCACCGCAGCAAGCTCTTCGCTGCGCTCGTCCAGCGTATAAAGCTGGAAATCCGCCGCCGCATGATTCAGCCACGCCATTCTTTCTGCGGTGGTCCGCCACGCACCCACAGGCACAACCACCTTCAACCCACCGAAATGCCGCCGCCCCTCGCTTTTCCCCCGGCAATAGTCCAGCCACAGAATCCCCAGCGTCAGCACGCCATCCACCATCGCGGCACTCTCGGTCTCGCCCACGCCGATCACCGCCTCAGCCGCTGTCCCTTTCAGCAGCCGTCCGCGCACATACGCAGGCCCAAAGCTGTGCTCCAGATCCGTCGCCGAGCGAAATCCATCCACCTTCGCGCCGGCAAAATCCCGCGTCAGCACCCGTTCCAGAAGTTTTTGGTAATTGCGACGCGCCGCATCCCGCGCCGTCGGAGTTCGCCTGTCGCTCGTCGGAACCAGTTCCAGCGTCTGCGGCTTGGCCGCGCCCATCCGCCGCGTCATCACCAGCAGCGACTGCACCCGCTCGCGCACCTCCACCACCGTGCGCACCACGTTCCGCTCGTCACTCCACATATGCAACAGACAGCGCCCGTGCGACTCCGTCACTGTATACCGCGCACGCCGCATGTCGAAGAGCACACGTCCGTCCTCGAGCAGTGCCGCCGCAGGATGTTCCTGCAGATATGTGTCGATTGCCTGCACCAGCCGCGCTGCGGCGGCCGCGCCGTCCTGGCCCGCAGCCATCGGCGGCCTTTACCAGCCCTCGCGCTCGCGCAGGCTTGTAATATGCGCCACATGATGGCGCGAGTGCCAGTCGTAAATCGCCAGCGCCAGCCCCAGCGTCTGCCGCCCGTTCTCCGGATGCACAAAGCCCCGCTCGAAATCCGCCTCCGTCATCGACTCGAGCAGCATCACCCACCGCGCATGCAGCGCATCAATGAACACCAGCGACCCGTGAATCGCCAGCTTTGTGCTGTCGGGCAGCCGCGCCCACGCCGCCTCGTCATACGGCTTGATCGTCGGCCACTCCTCCGTGAGCGCCAGCTTGAATCGGATGAACGAGTTCGCGTGGCTGTCGGCCAGATGATGCACCACCTGCCGTACCGTCCAGCCGCCCTCGCGATAAGGCGTGTCAAGCTGCGCCGTGCTCAGCCCGCTCACCGCCTCGCGCAGCCGCTCGGGCAGCCGGCGCAGCGTCTCAATCTGTGCCTCGCGAGTCTCGGCCGTGCTCGCGGCCGGGGCCTTGAATCGGCCAACAGGAAAGCGCAAGAGATCCGGATCGGTCATAACAACAACTTTACGGCCCGTCTGGCAATGAGATGAACCGCAGCCCTAGGCGCGGTGATGGCGGTGTGGATGAGGGTGGCGATGATGGTGGTGCCTTGCCGCAAATGCGGCCGGGGTAGCAGCCACAACCAGGAGCAGCGCAACAGCAAAAATCTTCTTCATGCGCTGAATCCTAACACGAAAAAATCCACCCGCGCATCACCCGCGGAACACCGCATCAAGACAGCTAACGCCTGCGACAAAACCCCATCATGCTCATCTAAAAAACAGCAGGCGTACACTGGAAAAACAATGAGCACACAGGCAGCTTCCCCGCGTCCGAGCCACAAACGCTACTTTTTTGAAAAATTCGGCATCACCGAGCGGCTGCTCGAGCGCTGCCTGGGCGAAGCCCTCTCCGCTGGCGGCGACTACGCCGACCTTTATTTCGAGTCGGTTACCGCCACTGCCCTCGGCGTCGACGAGCAGATCGTCAAATCCGCCAGCCAGGGCACCAGCGCCGGCTGCGGCATCCGCGTACTCTCGGGCGAGCGCACCGGCTATGCCTATACTGACAACCTCAGTCCCGAGCGCCTGCTCCACGCCGCCCGCACCGCCGCACTCATCGCCTCCGGCCCGGCAAAGCAACCTATTCAGGGATTCACCGAGACCCGCTCCGCCGATCTCTACCCCGTTCCCCTTGGCGGCTTCGACCTCGATCTCGCCGCCCGCCTCGAGCTCATCCTCCGCGCCGACCGCGCCGCCCGTGCCTACGATCCCCGCATCGTCCAGGTCCGCGCCAGCTATTCAGAAGAACTGCGTCGCATCCTCGTCGCCGCGTCCGACGGAGCATTCGCCAGCGACACCCAGCCACTCAGCCGGCTCAGCATCTTCGTCATCGCCAAAGACGAAGCCAACACCGCCCCCAACATTACTCGGGGCTCTGCCGGGGCCGGTGGCCGCGCCGGCCTCGATCAGTTCTCCGGCACAAAAAGCCCCGAGCACCTCGCGCACGAAGCCGCACGCGGAGCCATACTCCAGCTCGGTGCAGTTCCCGCTCCCGCAGGCGAGATGCAGGTTGTCCTCGGCCCCGGATGGCCCGGCATCCTGCTCCATGAAGCCGTAGGCCACGGCCTCGAAGCCGACTTCAACCGCAAAAAGACCTCCGCCTTCTCCGGGCTCATCGGCCAGCCCGTCGCCAGCCCCAAGGTCACCGTAGTCGATAACGGCACCATCGCCGGCCGCCGCGGCTCGCTCAACGTGGACGACGAAGGCTCGCCCACCCAGGAAACCGTCCTCATCGAAAACGGGGTCCTCAAGGGCTATCTCTCCGACAAGCTGTCGTCGCGCCTCATGGGTATGCCAAACACCGGCTCCGGCCGCCGCGAAAGCTATCAGGCCATCCCCATGCCCCGCATGACCAACACCTACATGCTCTCGGGTGAAGACTCGCCCGACGACATTCTGCGCTCCGTCAAGCGTGGTCTCTACGCCGTCAACTTCGGCGGCGGCCAGGTCGACATCACCAACGGCAAATTTGTCTTCTCCGCGTCAGAGGCCTATCTCATCGAAGACGGCAAAATCACCGCGCCGGTCCGCGACGCTACCCTCATT
>DASZXD010000026.1:0-34948 GCA_035546015.1 Occallatibacter sp. | reverse complement strand
CACTGGCGCGACCTGCACATTCTCGCCCTCTTCCATCACGCCAACCGGGGCAAGCTCGACCACTACTTTGACCGTAGCCACAACTGCATTGGCGCAAGTTGAGTGGCCGTGGACAAGCTCTGAGATGCTCGCCTGCATCCTCTTTGCGTTCTGCTACCGCCGCCGCTACATTCAGTGGCTGTCTCTCAGGCTTGCCCTCGCAATCTGTTCGATCGCTCTCACCGGCTGCGGTTCAGCCTCGAAGAAGGTCCAACCCGTCACGTCGACCGTCACCGTAACCGCCACATCCGGCTCAGCACAGCGCACAGCAGCCATAACCGTGCAGATCGGCGCCTCCTGAGCCGCCGTAACAATCAGCAGCACCTTGTAATCCGAGGGTAGCTCCTCTTTTAACGCGTTGCCAGTGCAGGCGGTCGCGTCACTTTATCGCGTCTCGCATCTGCACGAAAGCACGCCGAATTTTGGGAGTTACATGAGCTCCGGCGGCCACTCCAACAAAAAAATGGAAAATTCTCCGACCGTTTTTTCTGCGGCTTACGCATTACAAGGTGACGAACAGAAAACCGCAGGGAACGGAGCAGGACGCGGCAGTAGATCTGAAATTTCTTCGATCAGTGCACAGTGTAGTGAATTCTGAGCCGGACCCGAGATTCCTGTTTCGCAAAGAGGGGGAGAACAATGCCGAATCTTGTGACAAATATGCAGATCCACCAGGCCTCATCAGTTCACGCGCAGAGCAACTCTCTAAGGGCACGCGTCAAGAAACTGCAGCAGACCGTTCTCGCTCTGCTTGCGATCTGCCTGCTGACGGGCGTTCCGGCATGGGCAGGTTCCTACGACAACGACACGGGTATCCAGCGCGCCTACAGCATCCTGCAGAATCGGCAGAATGCAACGGACATCCTGAGCTTCGTGCACTTTGGAGCCACTTACAACAGCCATGAGTATCTGCAGACCCGATCTGTGGTCGACGGCTCGGGCAATCCCATCGACGGTGACTTTGCGCTGGTCTACCGGTTCCACTGGGAGGGCGACGGCGTGACAGACATCGCATTCTTCTGCCATTCGTCAGGCCAGATCTACAAGTCGCAGATTGTGCGCACCAATGCCCTGCTCAGCCAGCCATTCGCGCTGGCCAACCTGAGCATTCAGATGGTGGGCCGCATGGTTGTTAACTCCGACGACAGGATGTCAAACTCGGACCGCGAGTTGGCCATCAAGCTCATCGACGACGCGGACGCGCATGGGCTGCTCGACCTGTGGCTGACTATGCAGTGAAGACACGAGGAGGCCAGCGGCAGAAAACAACTCTTTGCAGGCGCAAAGCAGAAAACGCCTCTTCGTGGTTCATCCACGAAGAGGCGTTTTTTCCCTGCCGTCTGTACGATGGATGCTCACGCGACAAGAACGCCGGTCCTCTTGTAGTTTGCAATGCGCGTCAGATGATATTGGATGTAGAGGATGTTGAAGAAAAAGGTCATCGCGCCACCGAGCCTCAGGTTAATCGGCTCGACCGAGTTGTAATAGGTTAGCAATGACCGCCGCATGGCAAATGCACCTATGTAAAAAAAGACAACGCCCAACAGCGACATCAGCGATGAGATCGCAGAGACTCCGATGATCGCATTGAGCGCAGCATCCGTAGCGCCGTATTCGGAGAGGGCCGCGACGCACCCAATCAATACGATGCCAAACGCGAGAATGCACAGTGTCACATAAACAGTGAAAAAGGCCCGTGCCGAGCTACGTGAATCGATCTTCCTGATCCAGCTCGATTGCACGAGCACCCAGACAAGCGGGAACAGGCCCATCGTCAGCATGGAGAGAACCAAAACGGCAAACCAGTGCAGAGAGGGAGGCACCATTTGCGTGGGCATCAAGTTCTGCGGTGCCGGAGTTTGAACCTGATGGACGACTCGCGGAGCGGAAGGTGATGGCGGCACTGGCCGTGATTGCGGTGGAGGGGCAACAGGGGTTGGGGCCATGAGCGCACGCTGGAAGTCGCCTATGGTCTGAAACCGGTTCTCAGCCTTGACGGCCAGTGCTGTCATGAGAGCAGATTCGAAGGCCGCCGGCAGTTGCGGGCAATATGACGATGGACGTCTTAGCTCAGCATCTCCGGAAAGGCGGTCGAGCGCCGACGGCGGAACCTCGCCAGTAATACACCTGTATAAGGTCGCTGCAGTTGCATAGACATCGGTCCAGGGTCCCTGATTGCCTCGCGCGCGATATTGCTCCTCCGGAGCATAGCCATTTTTCAAAATGATCGAAAGACTTTGGCTGGCCTCTCTGGAGTGATAACGTGCAGCCCCGAAGTCAATCAGTTTCACCGGCCCCTGCTCAGAAAGCATAATGTTGTCAGGGCTGATGTCGCGATGAAGCAGGCCCACTTCGTGACTTTTCCGCAGTCCCGCCATCACGTGCAGCATGATGTTCTTCGCAGTTTCAGGCGCAATGCGGCCGCCATGTTCGGCCAGATGCTGTTTGAGAGTGACGCCGGGGACAAACTCCATGACCGCATAGGCAGTACCGTTGGCCTCAATGTGGTCGGTAATCAGGACGATATTCGGGTGACCGCCGAGCCGGGCAAGATTTTGCGCCTCGTGTAAAAAACCCTCCAGGCCATAGCGGAATTGCCCGGCCAGATCTCCACTATGAGTGCGAACCGTTACACGGTCGCTGCTGCGGGAACACTGATCTGTGGGTAGGAACTCCTTGATGGCTACGGTGCGGTCCAGACGGAGATCGCGGCCGATATAGGTAACACCGAAGCCTCCCTGGCCCAGCACGCGGCCAATGTAGTACCGATTCTGCAGTGTGTAGTGTCTTGGCAGATGCTGCGGAGATTCAGGCGAAGCAGCTTCAGACCAGTGACACCTTGGATTGGGACAAGCGCCACGATCAGTAGCTCTGGTCATACAGCCTGCACAGTAGGCGCCCGTTCCCGGATGAGGCATCGTACCCGTTCTCCACGCAAAATGGCCGGCATCAGCCCGCAGGGCTCTGAACTAATTTTGCAATTGGGCCATGGCAGCTCCTTGTCAGGATAGACGAAAGATTTGCATGTGTGGATAAATTTATGCATCCACAGTCCGGAGGCACCTGTAGAGATAGAGTCATTGATTACTCATCACGTATTTCAAACTCCGCGGCATCGCGCGAAAGCTTGAACCTGCCACCCCGCTGCAGGCACACGCGCCCGTTGAGACGCCGCCACGGTTCTGAGCCACTGCGGTAATACGTGCCGTTGGTCGAATCCATGTCTTCAACCCAGACACCATTGGATGAGGCATCGACCTTGACGCGAACATGCCGCGAGGAAACCTCACGCAGGCCAACGATAATCTGCGAGGCTTTCGGCGAACGCCCGATGTAATACCACGACTGAGAGATGGGGAAGATCTTGTCTTTCAAAGGGCCTCGATGACAGTAGAGAACCGGTTTCGCAGCACTCTGCTGCGGCGATGGCAGAGCCGGAGGCTCGGCTGCAGGCTGAGGAAAATCTGCGGCAATCGGCGCGGGCTGAAGGGGCGCCGGAACCTGCAGTGGCGTGCCGGGCGGGATCACATGCGCACCGATTCCGTCCTGCTCGTACATCTTCTTTGCAACTTTGGCAGCCAGATAAGCCAGGATCCAGGTGTTGGCCGCCGCCAGCACAACGGGGATACTGACGCCGACTATCGTAGGCGCCATGACTGCAAGAATGAAGGTGATAGCCAATCTGGTTACTACCCCAAGAAACAGGTAGAGCAAAATCTCTCCCACCGACTGAAAGCAGGCCACTACATTACCAAAAAGGTTGAAGAAACTCCGTACCTGTCCGGTGAGCGCATAGCGCAGACGCGCAACCAGGAAGAGCGGGCTGGCAACAAGAAGGTAGACGATCGGCGCGGTGGAGTTTGCCAGGAGCTTCAACAGGAATTGCACAACGGTTGCGATCAGCGGCGTTTTGTTGGTGTGCGTCAGAGCCTGCCAGACGGCTACGACCAGATCCCACGCTTCCGTGATCCACGAAAACTCAACCAGCTTGTAGAGAATAGCCAGCGGAATTATGAAGTAGAGGAAAAGTGCGGCCGTAACGACAAAACCATGCTTGAATATCCGGGCTAGATCACGCGTACGCGGCAAAGGCTGAGCTGCTCCGCGCGCCAGCCTGCAGATGGCTTCTACCGACCAGCCCAGGCTTATAAGCAGACCGAATGGCCACAGCGAGGAAGCGATCAGCGGCATCCAGAGACTCGCCGGCCAACCCTGCTGATGAAATGGCCAGGAAACTGCGTTGCCTTTGTTCTGAGCAAGCACGATAGCCCGCGGATCGCAGTATTCGCATCGAGGTCCATTCATCGGTTGGCCGCATTGAACGCATCGCATCAGCTCAATCCTCCGTCGGTCTCAATCTCTCAATCTCAGGCTGACAGGCCTCTTGGTCCCGGGCGCAGGGTTTGCGATCTATCAGATGAATCGCGGTGCTTATGAACAGGGTGTTTCCAACGTTCCGGCATCACGAAACATGCGAGAGCCAGGATGAAGACAGGCAAAATAAGAAACACTATGAGCTTGAGTAAGATCGAGGACTCGTTGCGAACCGCCGCAGGTCTCTTTACCGCGCCAGTGTGCGCAAGCGGCTGAATCTGACGGACAGACAATGCATCGCCCCAGACGGCAACCGCGGTGTAGTTGTCATGAGAGCCATCTACGCGCTCCTGCAGACGATTTTCCATGCGTGCCAGCCAGTCTGCAGCATTTCTTGATTTGGCGAGATCGAGTTCCATCTCGACCTCGAGTACGTTCTCCCAGAAACCGTCTGTGGTCAACAGGAATATGTCTCCCTTGCCGATAGCAAGTGGCGGAGAAGACACGCTGGCGCGCGCTGGTTGCTCTTCTCCGAGAGCGCGAAGAAGACGGCTGCGGTCTTCATGATGGCGAATAGCCGCGGGTGCGAGCTCACCCGCATCAACCAGACTTTGCGGCACGCTGTGATCTTTGGTCTGGCCAACCAGCCGGCCGTCGCGAAAATGATAAAGGCGCGAATCCCCAACATGGCCCACCACCGCCTGCACAGCATTCGCCACCAAAACAACGATCGTGCTCCTCATCCGCGCCAACGCGGGCTTGGCCTGCTGCTCGCGGCGCAACGCATCATCCGCATTGCGCAGATGTGCCTGCACTGCGTCGGGCAACACGGCGGGATTCGCTTGAAAGCTTCGAACCACCGTTTCGCATGCTATGCGCGAGGCCTCTTCGCCGCCTCCGTGACCACCCAGCCCATCTGCCACCACCCAGCAGTATGCGTCTCCGTTGGAGTAAGAGAGCGTATAGTCCTCGTTGTAGTCGCGCCCGCCGCGATTGCTGATGTAGGCCTCGGAAAAGATCGAACGCATGCGCCTCTCCTATTCCACTTCAAACATGTTGTCGCGGCTGCCGAGATAGAATCGGTTTCCGGCGCGGAGAAGACGCGGCTCACCGCCACGCAACCGTTCTCCACTTTCAAGAAATGTGCCGTTGAGCGAGTTACAATCTTCGAGCAACACGCCGCTGGCACTCTGATCCAGGCGAACAGTACAGTGCCGCTTGGAGATGACCTGATCGCTCTCCTTGAAGACGATTTGGCTCTGCCGCGGGCTGCGGCCCATGGTGATGGGAGCAGGTGTCAGCGGAAAGTTCGTGTTGCGGAAAGTTCCCGAGAGCCCGCGCAGCCTTCTCTGCGAACCCGCGTACGGCAGCTGTGGAGGCGCGGGAAATGGCGTCGGAGGTGAAATATAGGGGCCTGGCGGAGCGGGAGCAGAGGACGAAGTCTGTGACCGAACCACGATAGCGACAACGCCAAATGCAATGAGACCAAAAACAAGCAGGCCGAGCAGAATATACGAAAGCGGACTGCCCCAGAACGGACCGCCCTGGCCTGTGGATGTCGTGTTTGCACCTGAAGGGATGGCAGAAGCGCCGCTATTTTCCAGGCCTGCCCCACTGGTTGAGGCAGCACCCGGAGTGCAGACATTCGATGCCACCTGGACCTGTATGCCGGAGCCGCGCAGCAGATTCACCAGTTCATCGGACTGAATAGACCAGGCAATTCCTTCGCCCAGCGGTACGCGCTCAGTGGATGTGCTTCCGTCCTGGCCGACGACCACCGCCTGCACAAGTGACTTTTCAACATTGATGCCAATGACGCGTCCGCACTCATCAAACAACGGACCGCCGGAGTTGCCGGGATTGAGCGGCGCGCTGATCTGATAGAGCGCTTCGCCGTTCTGACCAGTCACGAATCCACTGATAATGCCTTGTGAAAACTTAACCTCCAGAAGGTTGTTCACGTTGTCGCCCTGATCGTCGGCGGCAGCAGGAAATCCGGCTGCCAGCACCGTCTCAGTCTTTTGCACACCTGAGTTCAGGGCGAGAGTGACAGCGGGACGGCCAGTATCGCTCTCCACTTCCAGAACCGCCAGATCCTTGTCCGTCGAGTCAATAACGATGCGTGAGACACTGAGCTTGAGATTTTTGGCGAGCACTCCAACCTCATCCGCATCGGCAATGACATGATGGTTTGTGACCACGTAGCGATTACCGATAATAAAACCGCTGCCGGTCGCATAGCCGTCGTGCAACTTCGATATGATGCGAACGGTAGAGGCTTCCATGCGTTCAACGGGAGCTGCAACACCCTGTGCAACGAGTGGTGCGATGGAAACCAGTAAGCAGACTGCCGGGAAAAACCGGAGCTTCATTGTGGACCTCCTTGGGACTCCGGAGTTGTTTTGTGCTGTGTAGAATGGCTCGGCTTCTGGCCCTGCGTTGCATGCGAAGCCGCGGTGCCGGGTTGAGGTGAGACCGCGGACGGAGCCGCGACGCCAGGTTGAGGCGGAACCGCGGGCGCACTTTGTTGTGGCGTGGCTGCTCCAGAACCGCTGCCGGGAGTATTGCTCGAATCCGGCTTTGTCTCTGTTGCCGACGGTGAGGAGGGCTTTGCGGCGGGTGGCTTCTGCTGCGCGTGGCTATGCTCTCCATTCGAAGGTGCGGGGAGCGGTGTGGTTTTCAGCGGATGCGCAGGCGTAGCGGGAGTATGCTGCGCGGCGGGCGCGTGCTGCGCTTCAGACTCGCGCCTAAGTTTCAGCGCATAAAGTGCTCCAAGGCACGTGATGGCAGCGAGTTCAACCACTATTGCAGCCACGAGGAGAGGGTTTGTACGCTTTTTTCGCACTGAAATTGGCATCGGTTGCGCAGGCACACCGGCTTGCTGGCACTGGATGGCGATGATAGTGAGGTTGTCCTGCCGCGAACGTCCTTTGGCAAGAACCGCAGCCTTGATCGCTTCACAGGCTCTTGCAGGTGCAGATCGGCGGAAGGCTTCAACCATCTCTCCATCGCCGACAGCACGGTATATTCCGTCGGAGCACACAACCACGGTGTCGTCCGGCTGCAGCGCAAAAGGACGCTGCGCAATATCGACGAGGGCTACCTGCTCCATACCCAGGTGGCTGGTGAGATGCGGCCCTTGCGGATCATTCAGCGCGTCTTCTCTTTCCAGCGCTCCAGCGGCAACCGAAGGCCACAGGCTCACTGTATACGTATGGTCTTCATTAACGCGCACGAGCTGTCCATCGCGGAGAAGATATATCCGGCTGTCGCCCGCAGATATCCAATAGAGCTGATCATTGTGGACGACTGCCGCAGCAAGGGTTGTGCCGGTGTTCCCTTCTGCGCCGATCCGGCGCGCAACTGCGAGGACGGTGCGATTGGCCTCTTCAAGCGAGCGGTAGAGCGCCGCCGGAATCGAATCTGATGGCGCTTTACGCTTATAGCCGGCAAGAAAGGCGTCTACTGCGCTGCTACTGGCCTGATGACCGCCCTCCAGGCCACCCATGCCATCCGCAACAACGCCAAGAAGCCCACCATGCGCGGAGAAAGCGGTATCACCCTGGTTAGAGAAGGCGAAGGAATCCTGCTGCTCCTGTCTGGAGCCGATATGCTGTGCATTACCCGCAACCACTCTCAGCATGGCTTCTCGCTTTCCTCGACAGCTTCGTCTTTCACACCATCCTCCTTCCACTCTCCCGAAAAGAACTGCCGATCAACCCGATTCCACTATTGTGACGACTCGACCGTCAGCCTCACGTTCTGGCTCGCCACTCCATCCGCCGGAACCTCGACACTTTCCCTGTATTCGGAGTAGCCAGTGGCCTGCACATCGAGTGTGTAGGAGCCAGGCGCCAGGTTGGGGAACTGGTAGATGCCGAGGTCAGTGCTTTGAAAGCTGAAAGACTGACCGGTTGAATCGTTGGTCACCGTAACGCTGGCATCCTCAATGGTGGAGCCCGCGGAATTCTCGACCTCGCCGGCCAACCCAACAAACCGGCTCAGGAGGAGGTTGCGGAGAGTTTCCCCTGAGGTATTCACGAGGTGAAGTTCAGCCGGATAACCTCCCGCATCCTCGGCCATTGCCCTGCCTATCCAAAACAGGTCGATGTCGTGCTGTCCATTTGCTACCTCCTGCGCATCGGATGCGCTGGCGATGGTCAGTACGAACTCTCCGCCCTGATCGGTTCGGCGCAGCTCGGCATGTGTGCCCTCATCTTCGAAATAACCGCTGAGCAGCTTGCCCACGTCCTGCGCCTGACTATCCGTAATGGGATACCAGTAATCGAGCGCTCCTTTGCCAACCGACAACTCCTTGTGAGTCTGCGGTGTCGAGTCAGAGGTGGAGTCGGATGGTGGCCCAGCCGGCGGCGGAGACGTAATGGTATCACCTGTAGTACTCGTGGCTGGAGAGCTAAGAGAGTCTGAACTGCCCGTTGAATACGAATCGCTTTCTTGCTGCAGGTGCTTCGTCGTTTCGTAAGAGGCGATAGGCCACGCGATGACTAGTTGCATCACAATGGTGGCCAGACCGATTCCGAAGGCAGCCCAATAAGAGCCACGCCTGGCCCCGAGTGCCTGATTTTGCTTTATCTGGTCTCCCTGCCATTGCCTGGTCAAGTTGCTAAAAGCAAATGCAAGGCCAATCTGACCGCCGATGAAGATTGGGGGCCAGAGCTCACTTGTTGGATTCACCACGGCAACGCCAACGGCGATGGCGACCGTGAGAATCGTACCTGTAACAATGCACTTCAAGGCACTCGATGCCTTGTTCAGACGGCTGTAGTTGATGGCCAGCACAATACATGCGCCCAGCGGCGTCCCGAAGAACGCCGCAAGCCACACTGCGCGTGGAGTAAAGAGCCTGATCCCTGCCGTCTGCATCCCATAGGAGATGGGAGATTGTACAGCAACGGTTTCGCCTTCCCCTTGGATTGGTTGAGGTGGAGGCGCAATCTCGCTGATTTGCGGTTGCGATCCCGTCAAACCGATAAGAAGCTGGCGGAATTCCTTGATCGTCTGCGGACGTGCATTGGCGCGAACGGTCAGCCCATTCAGAATGGCGGCTTCGGCCGCAGCGGGCAGGTCTTTGCATATATGGCTCGGGCGGACAAGATCGTCTTCCGCGAGTCGATCGGGCGCGGCAGGGGGCACGTGTCCAGTGATGCAGCGATAGAGCGTGGCCGCCGTGGCATAGACATCGGTCCATGGTCCCTGCACGCCGCGGCTGCGGTACTGCTCTTCCGGCGCGTAGCCCGGCTTGAGCACCATGGTCAGATTCTGGCTCTTTTCACCGACCGCCTGACGCGCCGCACCGAAGTCGATCAGCTTTACCGGCCCGAGCGACGACAGCATGATGTTGTCCGGACTTACGTCGCGATGAATCAACCCATGCTCGTGCGCCTTGTTCAACCCTGCCATCACGTGCAGCATGATCTCGCTGGCGACTGAGTACGGAATCTTGCCGCCCTGATCCGCGAGATATTGCTTCAGCGTTACACCCGGGATGAACTCCATCACCATATACGCGGTGCCGTTGGCTTCTGCGTAATCTGTGATCGAAACAATGTTGGGATGGCCGCCAAGCTTGGCGATGTTCTGTGCTTCACTCAGGAAACGCTCCAGGCCGAAGCGGAACTGCTCGCCTTTTTCCTCGCTGAACGAGTGCACCGTTACCCGGTCCGTGCGGCGCGAGCACTGATCCTTGGGCAGAAACTCCTTGATTGCTACCGTTCGATCGAGTTTAAGGTCCTGGGCGATGTAGGTGACGCCGAAACCGCCCTGGCCCAGCACGCGGCCTATGTAGTACCGGTCGAGCAGAATGTAGTGGCGCGGCAGATGCTCCTGCGTCTCCACTGCGACACGTTCGTCCCAGCGGCAGCCCGCGTTCGTGCATCGGCCTGTCTCTGAGACGCCCGTCATACAGCCTGCACAGTATCGAATGGAATGCGTCGCCATTGCTTCCGTCCCCCGAATCCAATTGCCCGCGATCCTGCTTACTTCTGAATCTGAATGCGAAACTCAACCTTACCCATTGCCACCCAATCTCCTGACTCGACCTTGTGCCGCGTAGAGATGGGCACGCCATTGACCGAAGTGCCGAAGGTGGAACCGGTGTCACTCAATAGAACGAGGCCATGCATGAGCTCCAGTTTGCAGTGGTGTCCAGAAATTTCACCGTCCGGCAGTTGTATAGATGAGTCCGCAGAACGGCCTATGACCAGTTGATCGACCAGCTTGCCTGCATATCTTGGCGCTGTTCCAGGCCGATTCTCTTTGCGGATCAGCTCAATCTTCAATCCGGGGCGATTATCGACAGCGGGCCGCGTATCGGGCAGACTCTTGAGTTCAGGCTCGGGCTGCGGGAACGTGAATGGAACGAAGTTTTGTGCAGCATCGGTTCCGGAAGGAAAGTCCGCAGCAGCAAGTTTGGCAGCACGCCTTTTACGTTGTGCGAGCCAGATGCCACCAGCCAGCAGGAGAACAAGAACCGTGCCAGCGCCCGCATAAACAGGCCAGGATAGCTGCTCCCACCATTGCTTAGGCTGACCACCTGGTCCCTGTGCATTGCTGGCCGCGCTGCCCGGTTGCAAAGTAACGCCGGCCTTGTCTGCAAGCGATTGGCCCTGCAGCGTAACGCGCACCTGGAGCGGATGGCTGCGCCCATCTACCGCGCAGGAAGAGCAATCAAAATCTGCTACCCACACCTGGGCGATTCGATCGTGAATATGTGAGTAAGCCGAGTTCACGGTGTCGGAGGTGGCTTCGTAATAAGCGCCACCGGAAAGCACTGCGAACCGGTGCAAAACTTCAAGATACTCGGCCCGCTGCGAGCCCGGCAGACTGCTTGCGCCAATTGCATAGATGGGGATGCGGCCGTCTTCAAATTTACTTAGGACATCGTCTGTAGTCAGGCCGCTGCCCTCATCTTTGCCATCGCTCAGAATAACGATGCATCTGCGCGCAGGCAGGCTCGGGTCGGCAATGCGGGCAAGACGCAGGCCCTCGACAATAGCTGCATTCAGGTGGGTCATGGCAGCGTTATTGGCCAGTCCGGAGATTGCGGATTTCAACGCAGATTTGTCGCCGGTGAATTCGGCAGCGTCACGAACATCCGTTCCGAAGCTCACAACCGCCGCTCTGTCGCTGCCGCCCATTTGTCCTACGAAGCCGAGCAATGCCTGCTTGACCCTTGCGAATTCTGCATGAGACTCTGACCCTGAGACATCAACCAGAAAAATGTAGGTGACCCCTTCCTGCGCGGCTGAGAAAGATTTGACCGACTGGACTGGAAGCGATTTGCCGTCGAGCCATCCTTCCACGGCGTTCATCGGCAGGTCGGCTACGGGCGCGTTTTTCGCGCCTTGCACGTCAAGGTAGCTTCGCAGTGATGGCGGCGTGGAGACAACCTGGCTGATCGCGACGTGGTCCAGCGCTTGCGCCGAGAGCACAGGAATGGAGCAAGTCGACAACAGAATCGCAGCGCATTTCTTCACCATTGGAATGCCTCGCCGCAAAATGGTACGAAAAGCAGCTTTGTCACTCCAATCTCAATCAGGTCGTAGGGCTTCAAGGTCATGGGAGTATCAACGGACTCGTTGTTCAGGTACGTGATGCCGTGCGAGTCGCCGGGAGCGATCCGGAAGCTGTTGCTACGCGGATCGTAGATGAGCGTGGCATGCGTGTCCTTCGACACCTGATCGTCTCCGGCAATGCAGATATCCATGCGGACATCGCGGCCGATGAAGTTGCGCTGCGCACGGATGCGGTAATCGCGGCCACGGTCAGGCCCCTCGATGCACACCAGCCAACCCACAACCGGCTCAACGCCGAGTTTGGCCTTGAGCACACCGACGGTCAGCCCCTCATCTAGATTCTTAAGGCCCTGGGTCGGCGCGTCGGAGTCGGTCCTGCTGGATACGCCATAATTTGAAGCCGGCCTCGGCTGCGAGACCGGCTGCGTGGTCCCACTGAGATCGGAGAGGCCCGCGACAGGACAGAGCGGACAGGAGGCATGCTCCTCAGGATCATAAAAATGGCCAGCACGGCTGCATTGAATCTGCGGCATATTTGCACCCCTTCCGGAAGGTTGTTGTCTGTTCTGGTTGAGCAGAGTAGCGATCTCTGCGGAATCTAGCAAATCGATGAACGGCTGGTCGAGCCAGTCGTCTTGCTGCTTGTCGGCCTGGAGAAGCAACTCAACCTCACGGCGAAGTTGCACGTTCCCTGCACAAACTAATCCCAGATACGCCTGCCGGTCGGCGCCGCGCAGGCGGGTTGCCTGGTGAAAGATGGCTTCGATTTTGTCGAATTCTATCCGGTCCATGAGTCTTCCGGCCTTTGCAGACAGTTCGTTGACTAAGAACTCGTGCACATTGCCCAGAGCAGAAACTTGTACGTTATCCAGGAATGCGCAAAAACCAGAAAAAACGGTCGCTGCCGACACACGATTTTTTTATTGGGAGAGTTCGCGTTTCAGCCAGGCCCGCGCCAGCCGGTAATGTTCCTTTGTAGAAGTGAGACCCATCTTCATCACGTGGGCTATGTCCTCCATGGTGAGTCCGCCAAAAAACTTGAGATGGATGATTTTGGCTTTGGTGGGGTCGATAGCCTGGAGCCTCAGCATTGCAGCATTCAACGTAAGCACGTACTCAACAGACATGCCGTCAGGCTCTGCAACCTCGTCGAGAACCACGCGTTGTGCATCCCCCCCGCGCCTCAAAGCTCTGCGCTTGCGCGCGTGCTCGATGAGAATCTGGCGCATTGCATTGGAAGCACAGGCAAGAAAATGGACCCGATTCTGCCAGTCTGGTTTGGATCTCACCAAGCGGATATAGACTTCATTCACAAGCGCGGTAGGTTGCAACGTGACGTCCTGGCGCTCCCCGCGCATCTGGCGCCGGGCAATCCGCTTCATGGCCGAATAAACGAGAGGAAAGAGGCGCTCGTTCAAAAGGTCGGGCTGGTTGCGCAATTCCTGTAACGCCAGAGTAACTTCATGGGTTTCAGGATCCTCGTGGAGATTGACCGCCATCGCAAGCACTGTCCTCGTTCCTGGTCGCCTGGGACCCGATTCCAGCAAGGTAACAACGCATCGATTACCTACGCGCGCTCGTGAGACACCACGCGACTTTTGGCACGACCCCGGGCGGTTACCCGGGCAAGAGGTTCAGCACCGCCGGCTTTTCCCGGCGTCGGATCCATGAAGAGTACTTGACAACAACTTAGTTCAAAAAAACAAAATGCAGGAAGATTTTCAGTAATAGCGCCTAACATCAAGCCGCTAAAACAGAATCGCAAGGGCCAACCATATGACTGGCAGGCGCACGACTTAAGATCGAGCAAACCAAGACGGGAGAGGAAGGCTCATTTTACGCGAAGTCTAAGTTTGGTGTAAACACCAAACGCTTCAGCTAGCACAGCTATTTCTCTTCGCTTTGCGCTACCGCAAATCTGCGCGAAAGAAGATGAATAACTCGTGACGCAGTCAAGAACCGATGCCCATCGTATATCGATCAATACGAGACGAATTTAATCGTTTTACCTGCAAAGAATGGAGTAATCTCTGTCGGCTAGAGGCACAG
This sequence comes from Occallatibacter sp., assembly GCA_035546015.1. Lineage (GTDB taxonomy): Bacteria > Acidobacteriota > Terriglobia > Terriglobales > Acidobacteriaceae > Telmatobacter. The sequence goes on along the minus strand of DASZXD010000026.1, from coordinate 21,011 downwards.
TAGATCAGCACCTTTTTCTTTACTCGTGCCTCAGTGCATCGATGGGCTGCACGGATGCCGCGCGGCACGCGGGAATCCAGCTTGCTACAAGGGCGATGGCGATAAGGAGCATAGCTGTACCGAAAAAGGTAAGCGGGTCGTTGGGCGCGATGCCGTAGAGCATCGATTTGACGAGCTGCGCCAACAGCAGGCATACACCCGCCCCGGCACCGATGCCAGCAATAGAGAGCCAGGAAGCTTCGCGCAGAACCATGGCCAGCAACTGGCGCGGAGTTGCGCCGAGCGCCAGCCGAATACCCATCTCGTTAATGCGCTGCGCAACGGAGTAGGCCATGATGCCGTATATGCCGACGGCTGCCAACGCCAGGGCCAACAGGCCAAAACCGGATGTTAGCATGACAAAGATGCGCTCGTTCTGCAGCGTCGAATCAATCTGCTGTTGCTGCGTTCTCACATTGACCAGTGCGAGATCAGGATCAATCTGGCGTACGATCTGTCGAAGCGCCGGCAAGACAGACTCCGGCTTTGGTAGCGTGCGAATTTCATAGACCATGCCTCCCACGCTCGCCTGCTGTATGTAAGGCAGAAAGAACTGTGGGGGCGGTTCGTCGCGCAGATTCATATAGCGCGTATCTCCACATAAGCCTACAATCTCAATCGAATTCTTCGGCAGGGCACCACCACCACCATCGGAGTCGTGCGGATCAGTCACGAAGTGCTTTCCGATGGGATCCTGACCTGGAAAACGCTGCCGCGCGAGGCTCTGGTTGATTACCGCCACTTTGGGCGAACTCGACGTATCCTGCGACCCGAATCCTCGACCTTCCAGAATCGGAATAGCGAGAGTTGTGAAGAATTGGTTACCAACGATGTTGTAGTTCTCTTCCTGGCTCTTGCCGGGGTCGTAGACTTCGCCTTGCGGCAGAAAATCATTCGCCGAACGATCGTCCGCGATATACGGGTCCTCGGCCAGCGTAACGGATACAACTCCGGGTACGATGGAGAACGCCCGTTCGAGACGTTGATGCAACGCAACATCCTTGCCGGCCAGATACCTCCCGTTTGGTGGATCGACCTCCGCCAGCAACAGGTGATCGGTGCGGAAGCCAACGTCGACGGCGCTCAATCCAGTGAGGGTTCGCAGAAAAAGTCCGGCGCCAATGACCAGCAGCGTGGAGAGCGCAATCTGAAATCCAACGAGCGCTTTGCCGCCCGCGCCTTTGCGGCGTCGCGTCGCGGTTTGCGCACTTTCTTTTAGCCCGTGATTCAACTGAGCGCGCGAGGCGGAGAACGCAGGAGCAAGCCCGAACAGGATTCCTGAGAACACGGTGATGGCGACAGTGAAGAGAAAGACTTTCCAGTCGAAGTTGATCTGAAAATCAGTGTGTTCCCATGTGGCAGCAATCATCCTGGGCAGAACGTTGCGACCAAGATAGCTGGTAACGAGTCCGCATGCACCGCCCAGCGATGCAAGCAGCACGCTCTCGACAAGCAGTTGGCGGACGATACGCCTGCGACCCGCACCGAGCGCGAGGCGCACACTCATCTCGCGCTGCCTTTTTGCCCCGCGTGCCAGCATGAGGTTGGCGATGTTGGCGCATCCAAGCAAGAGCACGAGGCCAGAGAGGATCATTAACACGGTCATGGGCCGGGCATATTCATTTTTCTGCACAAAGAGGCCGCGGCTACCATCGCGCAGGTCTAACTGCGGCAAATCCTCGCCAGGCTTCACGCGCATGGTTGCACGCACAATGGCCGAGAGCTCTCCGTTGAGCTCGGCCTGTGCCTGACTGTCACTTATGCCAGGCCTGGCGCAGCCCATGATGTTGACCCACCACGTGCGTGAATCTGTGAAGAGCGATGGACTCCCGCGCCGCGGCAGTACCAGCGGCTGCATCGCCAGAGGAATAAAAAAATCTACTGACAGCAGCGCATCCTTTACACCTGTAAAGCCCGATGGAGCAATCCCCACCACTGTAAAGGAGATGTCGTTCAGCTTGACCTGTGTTCCAAGCACAGCAGGCGACCGGCCGTAAGCGCGATCCCAGAACTGGTCACTGATCACTGCGACCGCACCTTGTCCCGGCGTGGTGTCGTCGGAAGACTCGATGGCGCGCCCCATTTGCGGGCGCAGTCCAAGGGAATCGAAGTAGTTGCCTGAAACCAGCTCTGTTCTCACGCGCTGTCCATCGTCACCGATCGTGGCAATCATTCCCATGCGCTTGAACGCGAAAAGACTGTCAAGAACCTGACCTCCGGCGCGTAATTGCCGGTAAACAGGGTAGGAGAAGGCGGTGCTCGCGGCGCGACCTCCGGGCAGAGGATTCCAGTCGCCCCATACATGGTGCACAGCGACGTGATTTTCCGTTCCGGTCCATGCCAACAAGCGCAGGTTTTCTGCGTGTGGGACATCGAGTCGCGTGTACAGCAACTGTTTGGTTAGCGAAAAGATTGTTGTGTTAGCACCTATGGCGAGAGCCAAAGAGATGGCAGCGACCGCTGTCACTCCCGGGCTTTTCATTAAAACTCGCGCGCCATAGCGCAGATCGGCATGCAACTCGTCCCACCAGCGCAGGCCGAGCGAAGCGCGCATCTCTTCCTTGAGTACCGTAGCTGAACCAAGCTCGATACGTGCGCGGCGTGCTGCCTCATCGGGCAACTGCCCCGCGCGTACGAGATCGGCGGTCAAGCTGTCCAAGTGGTTTGCGAGCTCCGCTTCCATTTCGGACTCAAGACGGCCGCGGTGCATAACAGAACGCAACCACGAGCGAAGCTGCGCAAGCGCGCGGGCAGCAAACGAGCCTCTGGTCATGCTTTCCTCGTCTTCATGATGGAACCAATGATGCCGGCCATACGATTCCACCGTTCGGCTTCTTCCCCCAGACGCTTGCGGCCTTCAGGCGTGAGCCGGTAGTACTTCGCGCGGCGATTATTCTCGCTCTCGCCCCACTCACTCGCAATCGCGCCCTGGTGCTCGAGACGATAAAGCGCCGGATACAGCGATCCCTGCTGAATGACAAGTTTTTCGCCCGAGATCTGCTGGATGCGCAGCAGCACGCCGTAGCCATGCAGTGGGCCGAGCGAAACCGCTTTGAGGATTAGCATGTCCAGCGTGCCTTGCAGCAATTCGTCTTGTTGGTCGGGTTTTGGCGGCATGATTTCCCCTAGATAATCTAGGAAGAAAAATACTCTCCTCTCTCCTAGATTGTCAAGGAGTGCTTATTTTATAGCGACGCGTACACGCGTGGCATTGAGCTTGCTCAGCACCTCAAAGTGCATGACGGTCTTACTCGATGCCAGCCCGATCCCGGACAATAGAAAGATGATCATTCTCGTCGCATCCCTCTCGCTGGCCATCTGGATATACCTGATGGGATTTCACGGGAGATTCTGGCGCTCTTCTCCAATGCTTGATGCGAGAAGGCCTAAAGGCAGCGCGAAGCTGGCCGTGATTGTGCCAGCGCGCAATGAAGCGGAGAGCATTCAGCAGAGCCTCAGTTCTCTTTTGGCACAGGATTATGCGGGAGAGTTGTCGATTCTTCTGGTGGACGATAACAGCACCGACGGCACTGGCGAAATCGCAGCTTCTCTCAGTGCGGATGAGCGACTGACGATCATTGCAGGTGAGCCCTTGCCCCCGGGTTGGAGCGGTAAGCTCTGGACCGTGCACCAGGGCCTGACCCACGGAAAGGCGGCAGCCGCTGACTACGTGCTGTTAACCGACGCCGACATCGAACATGCGCCGGATCATGTCTCGACTCTGGTCGCCAAGGCCGAGTTCGATGAACTTGACCTTGTCTCTGAGATGGTTCGCCTTCACTGCGTTACGGCACCGGAACGTGCACTGATTCCGGCCTTTATCTTCTTTTTCCAGATGTTGTATCCATTCGCATGGGTTGCCGATCCGACGAAGCGCCTTGCAGGAGCAGCAGGAGGAACCATGCTGGTATCACGGGCTGCGATGGATCGCATTCAGGGTGTTTCACACATCCGTCACCACTTGATTGACGACTGCGCGCTGGCAAAGCAGATCAAGTCTACGGGAGGACGTATCTGGCTGGGCCACACCGAGCGTGCGATATCGACCCGGGTCTACTCAAAGTGGCAGGACGTGTGGGACATGATTGCTCGAACGGCTTATGTGCAGCTTGGACATTCGCCGCTCGTGCTGTCGGGTTGTGTCGCCGGCATGGGGCTCATCTATTGCACACCGCCGTTGCTCGCTGTGTTCGCGCATGGGCTACCGCGCCTGTTGGGGCTTTTCTGCTGGGTGACGATGGCTCTTGCTTTTCAACCTACGCTGCGCCGCTACAGCCGTTCCCCGCTGTGGGGAGTTGCCCTGCCATGCATCAGCCTGTTCTATCTTTGTGCGACCGTAGCTTCCGCATTGCAGCATTATGCCGGCCGTGGCGGCGGATGGAAGAACCGCGTCTATAAGGGAGCAGGGCATATCCAATAAATCACGCTGCACCTGCTTTTCTCGGGCACAAAACTTCAGAGAATCCAAGCTGGCAATTACACCTCTGAAAATAACGGATACTGCACAGGCGCTCGGCGGCTAAAGGCAGAAACCGTGCATGGCCGATTCCATAACCGTGCCCATCGCCAGCCTCAAAAGGAAATTCTGCCCTATGGCACTGCGATTGGAATACAATCCCCAAGGTGGGAGGTCTGGCCATTCAATTAAGCGCTTATCTTCGGCAATGGAGCTCGCTGATTCTGCTGGTTCCTTCGGTAGCAATAGTTGCGGGCTGCCACGGCAGACATGCGCAAGCGGTCGCGGGACAGCATCTGGACTTCAACCAGGATGTTCAGCCTATACTGGCCAGCCATTGCTTTAGTTGTCACGGGCCCGATCCGGAGATGCGCAAGGCCGGACTGCGGCTTGACCTGGCCGAGTGGGCGATGAAGAAACGCCCCGGCCATCCGGATGCGATTGTTCCGGGTTACCCCGAGAAGAGCGAACTCATCAAGCGCATTGAGTCGCACGATCCGCATTATCTGATGCCGCAGAACGCACAGGGTGAAGCCAAGCCCATGAAGCCCGAAGAGATTGCGGTCCTGAAGGAGTGGATCAAGGAAGGTGCGGTCTACAGGCCGCACTGGGCATTTGAGAAGCCGACTCGGCCGGCTCTACCCGCAGTGACCGCAGACAACAACTGGATCAAAATGCCGATCGATGCATTCATCCTGGCGCGAATGCAGAAGGAGGGGTTGCATCCTTCACCTGAAGCGGATAAGGAGTCACTGATCCGCCGCGTGACGCTCGATCTGACGGGACTGCTTCCCACGCCTGCTGAAGTAAAGGCTTTCAAAGCGGACACGTCGCCGCAGGCGTATGAGCACCTGGTAGACAACTTGCTTGCCCGCCCTACTTTTGGCGAACAACGCGCGCGTTATTGGCTGGACTACGCACGTTATGCCGACACCTATGGCCTGCACTTCGATAACAGCCGCGACATCTGGCCTTATCGTGACTATCTGATTCGCTCGTTCAACGACAACAAGCCGTTTGACCAGTTCGCCATGGAGCAGATCGCGGGCGATATGATGCCGGCAAAGAACCTCGACCCGCTTATTGGTAGCGGCTATGTGCGGCTGGGGATAAGCAGCAATGAAGGCGGAACAATTCCTGAAGAGCTGCGCGTGAATATTGCGCGGGAGCGCACGGAAGCTTTTGGCGCCACGTTCATGGGGCTTACTGTGGGCTGCGCGGTTTGCCACGATCACAAGTACGACCCGACAACACAGAAGGACTTCTACTCGCTCAGCGCGTTTTTCAACAATATTGACGAGAGACCATTCAATGGAGATCGCCCGGTGTGGACTCCGGTTGTTCGGATTCCTACACAGCAGAATCAGGAAGCCTACGATAAGGTTCTCGCGCAGCGCTCGGAGCTGGCCAGCCAGTTGCGCACCATGCGCATGGAGGAAAAATCACTTGTCGAGCATTGGCTGCAGTCGGGGCAAGATAAACCTCAGTCTGTCGCCACAGACAAGCTGATGGTTCGCCTGCGGCTCGACGAGGGCGGTGGCGACGTGCTGAAGAACAGTGCGCCGAACGCTAACCCGGCATCATTCGCCATCGGCAAGTCGAAGCCGCAATGGGGCGAGACGACGTGGCTGTGGCCCGACTTCCGTATGGATACGAGCGCGAGGATCGAACTGGGGCAGGAAGGCGACTACGAGTGGAATCAGGCGTTTTCGTCAGGCGGATGGATCATGCTGCGCTCTGCGCCTAACTACGCGGTGGAGAACACGTCGGGAGCACTAATCGCGAAGATGGACACAACCCAGCACAACCGCGGCTGGGATCTCTCAGTTGAAAAGGGCATCCTCAGCGTTCATCTCATCAACGAGGCACCAAAAGAACAGTCCACGCCAAAAGCCCCGGTGAAAAAGGGGCTGCAAAGGAACGAGACCTTCCACTATCCGACACCAACTGATCTCACAGCTAAGGATCTTGCACCGAACAAGCCCCCAGCCAAGAGGGAGGCTGCTAAGAAGAAAGACAAAAAAGATGAGAAGCCCAAACCGAAGACGGCCGAGGCAGCAAAAGACAGTACTCCGAAGATCGAGATTGAGGTTTCTACCGTCGATCCACTTCCACTCGATGGCGAATGGCGGCATGTCTTCTTTACTTATGACGGCTCAGGCAAAGCTTCCGGGGTGAAGATTTATGTGGATGGATTACCGGCCGCCACTCACGTGGTTTCCGATACGCTGGACAAAGCGACCATCCGCACGCAGGCACCGATGCAGCTTGGATGGCGCTATCCAGAGACCTCACCCTCGCGCGATACACGCTATCAGGATGTGCGTCTTTATAGTCGTGCGCTCTCAGCCGACGAGATCAAGCGCCTGCCCTTTGAAGATTACGTTGCCGAAGTAACTGCGAAACCTATCAGACAATGGAATGACGATCAGTGGCACGCGGTGAACCAGTTCTACCTCAACAGCGTGGACAAATCTTATCGGGCGATCAAGGAGCAGATCGCGCAGTTGAACGCACAACTCGACAAACTCTCCAAGGGTGGCGCCATCACGCTGGTCGCGTGGGAAAGACCGTCGCTTGCTTATGCCGATGTGCTCACGCGCGGAGTGTACACGGCGCGCACCGAACGCGTGGAAGCCAACACGCCACACTATCTGCCGCCGCTGCCCGCAGGAGTGCCGCACGACCGGATGGCGCTGGCCAAGTGGGTGGTGAGCCCGGACAATCCGCTCACAGCGCGGGTCACCGTAAACCGCATGTGGTACGAGTTGTTTGGAACGGGGATCGTCGAGACGACAGAAGATTTCGGCATCATGGGCCAGCGCCCCTCACATCCTGAACTGTTGGATTGGCTTGCCGTGGAGTTTCGCGAGAGTGGATGGAACATCAAGCACATGTACAAGCTGATGGTGATGTCGGCAGCGTACCGGCAGAGCGCCAAATCCACTCCCGATCAGCTTGCTAAAGATCCCAGAAATCTGCTGCTCTCGCATGGGCCGCGTTTCCGTATGGATGCCGAGATGCTGCGCGATATTGCACTGCAGGCAGGCGGCCTGCTGGTGACCAAGATTGGCGGGCCGAGCGTGAAGCCGTATCAGCCGCCGAATGTCTGGGAACAGGTGAGTTATCCAACCAGCGATACCGTAACGTATGTGCAGGAACACGGTGATGCTCTCTATCGCCGCAGCATGTACACATATTGGAAGAGAATGGCCATTATGCCCGACATGGACGCGTTCGACGCGCCGATGCGCGACGCGGTGTGCACGCGACGCCAGCGCACGGACACGCCGCTACAGGCGCTGGTGACCATGGATGACGTGCAGTGGGTTGAAGCAGCGCGCGCGCTGGCCCAACGGGTGATCCGCGAGGGAGGCAGACAATCTGAGCAACGGATTGACCTGCTCAGTGAGATACTGCTCTCACACGATCCCAAACCAAAGATGACCAGAGTGCTTGAGGCCTCTCTTACTGATATGGAGAAGCACTACGCAGCCGATTCTAAAGCTGCGCATGCGCTGGTGAGTGAAGGCGAATCGAGGCGCGACACATCGATCTCAGAGCCTGAGCTGGCCGCGTGGACGATGGTTGCCAGCGAGATGCTCAACCTGGACGAGACAGTCACGAAGTAGCCGACGGAGGAGTAATGAAGCAACATCCGCTTTGCACCGATTGCGAAGAGAGCCCCGACGTAATGAGTATGCCGATTCCTGCAGGCCTTAAACAGGAGTGGGCTGCAATCGAGACACGTCGCCGTTTTCTGGGCCGCTCGGGCAAAGTGCTTGGATGGGCCGCGCTGGCGAGCCTGCTGGGTGAGCGCGGACTGCACGGAGATACGGCACCGCGATCCGGCCTTCCTTCGCGCGAAGTGCTCAAGGCGCCGCTGTTTGCTCCCAGGGCCAAGCGCGCTATTTATCTGTTCATGTCCGGCGGTCCTCCGCAGATGGACCTGCTCGATTACAAACCGAACCTCGCAGCGCTCTATAACCAGGACATCCCGGATTCAGTGCGTGGAACGCAGCAGCTGACGGGCATGACTGCGGGCCAGACACACTTCCCTATCGCACCCTCACATTGGGCGTTCAAGCGCTACGGCAAATCGGGAACGTGGGTGAGCGACCTTTTGCCATACACGGCGCAGATGGTCGATGACCTGACGATCATCAAGACGACCAATACCGACGCGATCAACCACGAGCCGGCAATCATGCTCATGAACACGGGTAACATGAATGCAGGCAAGCCCTGCCTTGGCTCGTGGCTATCGTATGGCCTAGGCAGCATGAACGACAATCTGCCCACCTTCATGGTGCTGCAGACCAAGGTGAACGATAAGGAGAATAATCAGCCCGTTTCGTCGCGCTTGTGGAGCAGCGGATTCTTATCTTCAGAGTATGCAGGTGTCGGCCTGCGTTCCGGCGGCGATCCGGTGCTTTATCTCAGCGATCCCGACGGAGTGGACCGCGAAGTGCGACGCAAGATGCTCGACGCCGTCGAAGAGTTGAACCGGCAGACATTCGCCGAGATTGGCGATCCTGAAACCAATGCGCGCATTGCACAGTACGAAATGGCTTATCGCATGCAGGCTTCAGTGCCGGAGCTCGTTGACCTCAGTAAAGAACCGCAATCTACCTGGGATCTGTATGGGCCGGATGCCAAAGTGCCCGGCACATTCGCTTACAACTGCCTGCTTGCCCGCCGCATGGCAGAGCGCGGCGTGCGCTTCACACAAATTTACAAACGCGGCTGGGATGTGCACGGCAACGTCACCGGCATTCTGCCGATTCTTTGCTCTGAGACCGATCGTGGGTGCTATGCGCTGGTTACCGATCTCAAGCGCCGCGGGCTGCTCGACGACACGCTGGTCATCTGGGCGGGCGAGTTCGGCCGAACCGTCTACAGTCAGGGCGGACTGACGCCTGAGAACTATGGGCGCGACCATCATCCGCGCTGTTTCACTACGTGGATGACAGGCGGTGGTGTGCAACCCGGCATTACCTATGGCGAGACGGACGAATACAGCTACAACGTAGTGAAAGATCCCGTGCCGGTCCGCGACTTCAATGCAACAATCCTGCACTGTCTCGGCATCGATCACAATAAGCTCACTTACACGTTTCAGGGGCTGGATCAGAAATTGACGGGCACGACGCCGGCCAACGTTGTGCAGGGATTGCTCGCGTGACGATGGAAGGAGCTTCGGCTGTCTCCGAACAACAATTGTCTGCAACAAATCGCAGCGTGCGCCTGGTACGAATCATCGCGCTCCTCGTGGGCGCGCAGCTACTTCTGTTGCCGTGGATTTTCCGGCTCGACGGCAAGCCACATGCAAACTGGGAGCAGTTCCTTGGACGATTCCATCCGCTCGCGGTGCATCTTCCCATCGGCTTCCTGATACTGCTCCCCTTTCTTGAGATTGCCGGCGCCTGGCGATCTGCATTGCGCGAAACGGCAGGACTGGTACTGAGTCTTGCACTCGCTGCATGTCTGATTGCACTTACGCTCGGCTATATGCTTGCCTATGGCAGCGGTGATGCGGGACCCGGCGTTATGCGCCATATGTGGGGCGGCATTGCACTTACCATTGGTGTCCTCGCATGCGTACTGGCAAGACAATCATGGCTGGCAGGCGAAGAGTTGCGCATATATCCAACGCTGCTCATCGCCGTGCTGCTCACTCTGGTATGGACCGCACACGAAGGGGGTTCCTTGACCTATGGCAGTAACTATCTGACGGAATATATGCCCTCGCCTTTGAAGCGATTGCTGCCAGGCACTGCGACCGCAGATGCGGCGCCAAATTCGTTTTACACGCAGTATGTGAATCCGATCTTCGACCACAACTGCGTAACCTGCCATGGCGAGAGCAAAGTGCAGGGAGGATTACGGCTGGACTCCTACGGTCAACTCATGCGCGGCGGCCGCGACGGTGCTGTGGTGGCTGCAGGCAAGCCGGATCAGAGTCTGCTGCTGCAGCGCATCACTTTGCCTCAAAGCGACAAACATTTTATGCCTGCAGAAGGCAGACCTCCTCTCAAGCCCGAAGAGATTGCATGGATCAAAGCATGGATACAGCAGGGCGCATCGCCATCGTCCACATCTATTGCCGGTTTATCCATCGCTGCAAAATCACAGGACCTGCCGCTCAAGCCGGTCGGTGATTACAGCAGCCTCATGCCTGAGATTCAGCAGATGGCAAGCGGCCAAGGAGCGAAGCTCGTGCCTGTGTCCAGCAAGCCCTCCGACGGCCTGATCCTGAGCACGGTCGATGTCGCTTCCAGCTTTGGGGACACACAGCTCGCGCAGTTTCAGAAATTTGCACCCTATATTGTTGAAGCCGAGCTCGCACGAACGGCAGTCACCGATGCAAGCTTTGATACATTGGCCAAATTTACCCATCTACGCGCGCTTCATCTTGAAGGAACGGCCATAAACGGAGCCGGACTTGCAAAGCTGGCGCCTCTTACCGACCTGACTTACCTTAACCTGAGCGGAACGAAGGTGACATCGCAAGCCATCGCTCCACTCGCATCGATGAAAAATCTCCATCACGTCTATCTCTTCAACACGCCGGCTCAACCAGCCGCAACCGCAGATACGAATCCGCAGACCGCGAAAGGTGCGCAATGACACAGACTGCAAAAGGACTCGATCGACGTCAATTTCTTGCCGCAGCCGGAGCCACTGCGGCAGCACTGGCAAGCTCACCCGTTCACGCTCAAACTGCATCTGACACCTGCAACCAGAAAGAGCCGACATTACTTACAGGCAACGGCGAGTGGACGTATCGCGTGATACAGAACTGGGGGCAGCTTCCGGCCGGCACGGCATTTGGCGGTACGCACGGAGGCATTGCGACAGACAAAACGGGCCGCGTTTACATCAGCACGCAGAGCGATACAGGAGTGCTTGTCTACGGGCCTGATGGCACATTTCTCAAGACAATCGCGCATCAGTTTCCGGAGATTCACTCAATCGTCCACGTTGAGGAAAACGGCGACGAGTATTTCTATACAACTGTGCAGCATGGAACACCCGAACAGAACTGGCTCTTCGTGAAGATGAAGATCGACGGCACAGTCGTGCAGAAGATCACCGCGCCTGCTGAGGCGGGCTTTAAAGCACCAAACGAGTGGCGCATCACCGCGGCTCTCCCTGGCCCGGATGGGTCCATCTTCATCGCAAATGGATACGGCGACTCACGCCTGTTCCGGTTCGACAGCAAAGGAAACTTCAAGTCGAGCTACTCCGGCAAAGGCGCCGCCGACGGCCTGATGAACTGCAGCCACGGCATGTCAGTGGACACGCGCTACGATCAGCCGCTGCTGCTTGTCTGCGACCGCGAGAATCGCCGCCTGTGTCACTTCGACTTCGATGGCAAATTCGTGCGTACTGTCGCGCAGCATCTGCGCCGCCCCTGCCAGATCGGCTTCTATGGAGACTACACAATCGTCTCAGAGCTTGAAGGACGCGTCGTCGTTCTCGACAGGGACAATGTGCCGGTAGCCTTCCTCGGCGACAACCCGCAGAAATCGCAATGGGCTAATTACAAGGTTGATCCCAGCGATATAGCCGCAACCACCTTCAGCGCGGCGCATGGCTGCTATGTGGACGCTAATGCCAACATCTATGTTTCCGACTGGAACCATGTGGGCCGCATCACCAAGCTCGCGAGGATTACTCTCTAAGCATTCAGCCTGATCGGATTATCCAACTGGCTGGCCTCGGGTTATAGCACCATCGCCGGTATTCCGGGGGTTCCGACATCGACAGGCAATTACACGACTGCCAACACTGCGCAGTTGCAGAAGATCGCCAAGAACTCGCGGCAATGGTACGCGGATTTCATCGCAGTTTTGTCCATGCGTTACCAGGCGAATCTGGATTTTACATTACTTTTTCTTGACTCTCCGTTCAGGAGTGCTATAAGTGAAGGTCTACACATTCAGACGATAGCCGCTTCGACGTGTGCCGCGAGGACGGGATCGCTAAATCGCAAACACTTTTGCTGATAGCTACATCCTGAGGGTCCCGTGATGAGGTTACATAGGCTTTATGCGCTCTTCGTCGGTTTAGTTGTTTTTTTCAGCTTTGCTTCTCTGACAGCTCCGGCGCAAACCGGACTCGTAATCTCGCAGGTCTATGGAGGTGGCGGAAACTCGGGTGCACCGTACACCTACGATTACCTCGAACTCTACAATCCGACGAGTTCGCCCATCAGCCTGGCTGGATTGTCATTCCAGTACGCGTCGAGCACGGGCTCGTCGTGGAATGCGGTTGTGCTGCCTAACGCCTCTGTCGCCGCTGGACACTATTTTCTGATTCAGGCAGCCGCGGGTTCCGGCAGCCCCGGCAATCTGCCGGTGACTCCGGACTTTGTGCCAACATCCGCGCCAAATTTTTCTGCGACCACGGGCAAGATTGCGCTCGTGAACGGGACCACTGCGCTCACCGGCACCTGCCCGGCCACTGGAAGCAATATTGTCGACTTCATTGGATACGGAACGGCGACCTGCTTCCTGGGCGCAGGCGATGCGCCTGCTCCCAGCAATACCACAGCCGACATTCGCAACGGGTTTACGAATAACAATGCGGCGGACTTTACAGTAGGAACGCCTAACCCGCACAACTCCTCGTATGGGAGCAGCACAAGCGGGCTGAACGCGACGGGCCAGGCCACTCCTTCGACCGTAACTTCGGGTAATCCGATATTGCTGACCGTGACAGTCACGCCAGCTACGAGCCCTGCGAGCACCGGCATCACAGTGATGACCGATCTCTCTGCGATTGGCGGCTCTCCTACGCAGTCCTTCTATGATGACGGCACGCACGGCGACGCTGTTGCAGGCGATAACATCTTTTCATTCTCGGTCACGCCTACCGTCAGCAAGTCTGCCACACTCTCTCTGCCCGTTTCTGTTGCAGACCTTCAATCAGACAGCGCAACTGCAAGCATCGGCCTTACGGTCAACCTGCCCGTACCCGATTTGCCAATCCACACGATTCAGGGCAGCAAATCACTAACCGCAACTTCGGTTTCTCCTTATGCAGGCCAGGCCGTAACCACGGAGGGCATCGTCACCGGTATTGGCACTGCAGGTTACTTCATTCAGGCGCGCGATTCCGATGCGGACTCCGATTCAACAACGCCGGAAGGCATTTACGTTTATACGAGCACGGGCAAAGTGCCCAGCACGGCAGTGATCGGCAACTATGTGCAGGTTACTGGTACAGTGAGCACGTACCCATCTGTAACCAGCAGCCATACTCCGGCTACCGAAATCAACTCCACCACGGCAACCGTACTGGCTAGCGGCCAGCCACTGCCCACACCGGTGACCATCACTGCTTCTATGCTGACGCCAGGTGGCGGGCTTTATCAGCTCACCCCCTACGAGGGCATGCGCGTAAGCATTGCGTCGCTCACCACGATTTCCGGCACGGATGGATCTCTGAGCTCAGAGGCTGCGGAGACAACCAGATCGAATGGTCAGTTCTACGCGGTCATCACGGGCACGCCGCGTCCCTTCCGCGAACCGGGCATCGATATTCGCGATCCGCAGACCGGGCTTCCACCAGATGTGGCCAAGTTCGATGACAATCCCGAACGCATCCTGGTTGACTCCGGATTCCTTGTGGGCAGCACGGATATCGATCTTTCCACGGGAGCGTTGCTGCCCAACGTCACAGGCATCCTAGACTTCACCTACAGCTCCGATAGCTACTACGATCCCAGCCGCCTGCTTCTCGACCCGGTCTATGACCGCTCGCAGGTGACTCCCGGCATGGGCGTGCAGCCTGCGCCTCAGCCGGCGAGCAGCGAGTTCCGCGTAGCAGCGTACAACATCGAGCGCTTCTTCAACACCAACTCCGCTGACGACATTGACTACAACCCGGTGACGGGACAGACCGAAAAGTCCTCAGCTGTTGATGTTACGCAGAGCGCGTACAACACTCGCTTGGCCAAAGTCTCTCTCGCCATTCGGCATGTGCTTGGCTCGCCGGATGTCGTCGCGCTCGAGGAATCTGAAAATGAGTCTGTAGTCGCCGATATTGCAGCAAAGATCAGCAACGATGCTATCGCCGCAGGCGAGCCCGATCCGCAATATGTTCCTTACGGAACAGGAACGGATTACGCTCCGTATACAAACGATATCGGCGGCATCTCTGTCGGTTTTCTGGTGAAATCAACTTCGGTTGACACGTTGGGTATTGAACAACTCGGCGCCGGTAATACTTTCGTCGACCCTCGCAACAGCTCGACGCTGCAAACGCTCAACGACCGGCCGCCGCTGGTTCTTCACGCAGGCATCAAGCGGAACGGCGCAACAGACTATCCGGTCACAGTGATCGTCAACCATCTCCGCTCGCTTTCCAGTGAGAACGATCCATCGAGCGGTGTGTTTGTCCGCACCAAGAAAGAACTGCAGGCAGAGTTCCTGGCCAATCTCATCCAGGGCTATCAACAGAACGGTGAACACGTTATTTCTGTTGGCGACTATAACGCCTTCGAGTTCTCTGACGGGTACATCGACATCCTCGGTACGATTACAAATCAGAACGTGTCGCCTGCAACGCAGGTTGTAGAACCAGGTGTGGCTGGCCTTGTAACGCCGCCGGCAACCGATCTTGCATTGCTGCTTCCTCAGGATCAGCGCTGGTCATATCAGGAGTATGGCAACGCGCAGATTCTGGACCATATTGTCGCCACCGCCGACCTGGTGAGTGCAGGCGCACACATGGCCTACGCGCATCTGGATGCCGACCAGCCGCTCACAGCCTATAACGATCCCACTACGCCTGCACGGGCATCCGATCATGATGCGGCTGTAGGTTATTTCGCGCTTCCTGCTCCTTCGCTTTCAGCCACACTAAACGGCAACGGAAGCTTTGGCTCGCAGAACGTCGGTACAGCATCTGGTGCGCAGACATTTATGCTGAACAACACGGGTGAAGGCAATATCAACGTCAGCATTGCAACGTCGGGCGACTTTTCGCAGACCAACGATTGCGGCAGTTCACTCGTCTACGGAGCAACCTGCAACATCTACGTGGTCTTCTCGCCAACTGCCGGCGGCACTCGCGGTGGAGCTTTAACCGTGACGTCGAGCGCTGGGACATACTCTGCCAGCCTGAGCGGCACAGGCGTCATTCCCATCGATACCGCCATCAGTGTTCGCTTCGGGCGCACGCATCTGGTCTATCCTGGCACGACTTTCGTGCTGACATGCATTGCTTCAGCAAACTCACAGCCGGCAACTGGAACCGTGCAGATCTATGATGGAACAACGCTGCTCGCAACACAGCCTGTGCTTCGCAATGGATGCGCCTTCTGGTACATCCGCCCCGGACTGGCGGCGGGCACACACCAGATTTCCGTGGTCTACTCCGGCGATCAGAACAACCCAATCGGCGCATCTGAACCCACAACCATTGTGGTTGACCCTGCACCGGTCGATCTCAATGCTTTCTGTGGCAGCCCGATCCTCGAATATGGCTCAAACTATCGCTGCATCGTTGAAGCGTTCTCACATGCGGGACCGGCGCACGGCTCGATCACGTATAGTTACGACGGCGGCGCCGCGGTTGCTGTGCTGCTCAATAGCGGCAGGGCTGAGTTCACCATTCCTCAGCCCGCAGTGGGCTCACACGCTATGGCTATCAACTTTGCGCAACAAGGCAACTACGCAGCAGCGTCCGCGCGGACTCAACGATTCGCGGTGCTGCCTGCTCCGGTGAGAGTCACTCTTTCCGCTTCGAGCCGGTCTGTTAAAGCTGGCGCCAGTTTGACCTTTAACGCTACGGTGAGTTCGAACTCGGGCGCCGGGGCGCCAAACGCGACGGGCAGTGTAACCTTCAGAGATGGTTTTATACCGCTGGCGACGGTGCCAGTCGATGCGCATGGGCAGGCTGCTTTCTCGACCAGCGGCTTGTCCTCTGGCATGCACACCATCACTGCAACCTACGCGAACGGCGCTAACTACGGCACTGGATCGGACAGCGTGATTGTTCTGATAACCAGGTGATGTGTTGGAATCTGGATAGAACAGCAGCCGGCTCTCCATATCGGCTGCTGTTCTGTTTCGACCTGACCAGCCCCAGACAACCCAAAGCGGATTCTATGCGTTTCTCTTTACGATCGCGTAGTAGGGCTGGTTGGAAAGAGTCCGGTTGAATCCTGGATACAGCCCTGCATCGCTGCTGGTGTGTGCGATTTCAAAATAGTACTGCAGAGGATACGCGGAGTTGGTGTAGCCAGCTGAAATCGCTGCGTGATACGCGCCGTCGCTGCCTTGCATATCGATAGACAGCCAACGTTCGCCCTGGTTCACGTGGCGATAGTGCAGGCGCACACCAGCGACCTCACCAGCTGTGCGCAATGAAAGATCGAGCGGTTGGCCGGGGCGGAAGCTTTCAGGTACATTGTGCGTGCATTTGGCCGACCGGCGGCTGGGCCTTCCTAAGGTGGCACTCACCGCATTCGCGGTGATTTCTGCAGAGCCTGTCACGACCGGAGGAGATTGCAGTTTCTCCTGCATTGCAGCGATGTCGGCGTCGATGGCAGCAAGCCGATCACTCCAATGGCCGCGGCGCATGGAAACATCGCCATAGCTGATATCTGAAACATAAACACCTTTGGCACGATCAGCCATTTTGGTCCATATATCGCGGGCTTTCTTGTACTGATCGAGAGCCTGCTTCCCTGCCTCCGGACCGCTGGTCTGCTGAAAGATTTCATATAGAACTCCGCTGCGCAGCTTGGCTGCAAAGAAGGCTCCCAGACCATTTTGAATGAGGACGTCCTCCTCGATGCGGCGGAACTCTGGCGAGGATTTGGAAGAGACTTTTGCCCGGGCTTCCACTATGGATGCACTGGCGGTCGCCGTGAAGTCCTCAAGCCACTGCGCAACTTCGATGGGTGAGTATTTCGGGTTCGAGCGGCCAGTAAGCAAATCCTGGGTATGCTCGACGATTGTAGAAAAGAGCTGCGGGTCAAGTGGGCTCACAGTGCCGAAACATCTGGGTTGCGGCGTATCGCTGTATGGCGACCGCTCGCTCCCCTCGACAATTGGCATATTCGTGTACAGCTCTGCCCAGAAGGTATGGTTCGAGGCGGACGGGAGATGCGCAGAAGTGATGAGCGGAAGCGCACGGCTGCAGTTTGCCAGCGCAGTTTCAACAGCAATGGCGCCCTGGCCAAACATCGATCGAAGATAGCGCCGCGAGATCTCGATCTTGGCCTCAGGATCGTATAGTTTGCGCCCCCACACGCGATAGTAGTACTCAAACTTTTTCCAGTCGGTCTCTGGATTGAGAGATTGATCAGCGTAAGCACAGCGGCCGCCGGCGTGTCCCGATCCCTCGCGGCCTTTAAAGGTGAGGGGCTCCATCAGGTCGATGCCCACTGCGCCGCAGAAGTTTGCTGTGCGGCCGTATGCTGCAGCCATCTCAGGATCGGCAGAGAGCAGGTGCCGCTGCGTGCCGGGCCACAAGCGATACAGAATCCTGGCCTTGCTGCCTTCCTGGAAAAAGTCTCCGTAGCCGTAGCGGGTGAAAAGACGCGACCCTCCGCTCAAACTGAACAAGCGGCTGTCATCGTGATGATTTGGATTGGGAATCTCGAGCGCGCGAATGTCTGCTTGATTGTAGCCTAGGCTTTGATGCTCGGCTGAGTACTTTGCTCCCAGCGTCACGGGCATGCCGGTTGCTACTCCAATGTCGATCATTGTCTGGTTCACGCCCTTGGCATGCATGTCGACATCAAGTTGGCGGCCTGCGCCAGAAATCGCCTCAAAGAGCGTCTTCCAGAACGGATAACTGCCCTCAGGGATGCCACTCTCGCCATGAACGCGCATCGTCAGTCCCTGAATCTGCGGGCACTCTTTGAGAATGATAGCCAATGCGTCGCGGCAATACGTCGCGTGAGTCTCAGAGGTCAGGCCGTCGATGCGGTGATATGCATTGGGGCTGTCGGTCCACTCATAGGCGTGAGTCCAGATGCCGAGCTGGAAGTGAAGGCCACGCGCTCCGGTTTCGGCAGCAATAAATTTGAGCATCTCGAAGTTCCGGCTCTTCTCTTCGGCGCTCAACGGTATTGGGTTCGTAAGTTTAGTACCGTCGGGTGAACGAAGCTGCATGACCTGAACGCTGCTGTGGCCGGGCACATCCACCAGATATGGATATGGAAGATGAAGATAGTCGTCCGTCACGCCGCGGGGAAAATCGTATTCAAGACCGAATGCGAGACAGAACCGATTGAAGCGGCTTGCTGCAAGCATATCGAGATAGGCCGGCCAGAACGACTTGTCGTAGTACCAGGGCTTGTCTTCAATCTCGCTGCAGAAGTAACGGCTCACACAGCGAGTGCGGTTGGCCGGTTTCTCATCGATCGCACCACCAGCCTGCATGGCCGCAATCGGATTGTCACTGAACTGCGCACGCTCAGCAAGTTCGAGCAGGCCGTAAATGAATCCGCGCTGATCGATAGCTGAAACCAGAACTGCGGGCGAACCGGCCACGTGGCCGGGAGCGAGGCGGATGCTTTCTGCAGCCTTCGGCACCGCTCCAAGCGGAAAGCCCTTCGCGAGATTGGACTCGGCCATTGCGGCAACGACACACAGAGCGGCCCCCTTCGCCTGCCCCAACGAATGAACGATCTCACAGCTCACACTTTTAGAAGCGAGTGCTCGTTTCAGTTGTCCAGTAGCCCAGGCAACGGGTGCGCTCGACACGATGGGATCCGCATCGATAATGACGGCAACGCGACCGGCAGCCTGGGCTGTAGCGCTGTGTGCAAGGCCGCAAACAGTCGTTGCTCCAACCAGTTTCAAAAAATCCCGCCGCTGAATTCCGGAAAGTAGTTTTTTACTCATGTCTACAGGCCTCTTGGCGCATGGCTAGAACTATGCGCTATTTCCAGCTGACCGCCGCGTACTAACGCTGATGTTTTGTGATTGGACAAAAGAGCCGGGAGGTCTTGGATCAAATACACAGATACTGCCCAGCGACCGCTACAGTTAATTCCCTATTACCAATCTGGAGTCTTACACATCTCCTGATTGGTCGGACCAAATCACGTAGATGACCGTATCACGCGATCCGCAGACCTGCAACACTGCCTTGAGTCTGCCAGGCATCCGCTAAGAAGACGCGTTTAAGGACCGACCAAGCGGACCTATCTGTTCTCAGCTCTGAAGTGTTCAGCTATCGCCTTGCTTCGGTAATTGAATACCCGCTCAAGTGACGATCGCACAAAGAGCCGCTTCACGACACGCCCCAGAGGTCCGAATGGCAGCTCATAGTCGACTCGATCGATCATCAATGACCCTCCGGGAATGTCCTGAAACTCATGGCGATGACGCCATAGGCGATATGGTCCTGAAACCTGCAGATCGATGAAATAGTCGCCCTCTACGAACTCTTCGATCAGCGTTTGCCATTTCATTCGGATTCCATAGAGGACCAGTTCGTAATCGATGCGTGTCCCGGCGCGCATCACGATTGGATCGGGCGTAAGAATGTGGAAGTGCAGAAACTCGGGGGTGATTCGCTCCAGATTATGCGCATCTGCAAAGAATGAAAATGCTACTGCTCTCGGCTCTGGCAGGAAAGTTGTGCGTTCGAGATGGTAAATCACGCATCGCTCCATAACGGCGATTGACGCCATGTTAAATGCTGGCGGACATAACATTAGTGATGACCGGCTCCGCCATTGCGCATCAAGAGCGCACTTGATTTCAGGCAGGATTCTGTGACGGATTCAACCCTTTGAAAAATCGGTTCGTAATGTTTCTGTATTACAAAAACCGGCTACAACTGTCTGCGAATATCTCAGTTCTGCTGAGCTGCAGCCTGTCTTGCCTTGTCTTTTGCTATAAACAGAGCTCGTCTGGCATCGATATTGCCGGGATCATTCTCCAGAACCTCATTCAGTTCGGCAATTCCCTGCTGCCACCTGCCGGCGTGACACAACGCCAACGCATAGTTGTAACGGTAATGGTTCTGCTGCGGGTTGATTTCAAGAGCCGCTCTGTATTTCTCCAGAGCCTTCTCTGTATCACCCTGCTGGTCGAGAACCAGACCCTCATGAGCCAGACTTTCTGCCTGCTGAAAATGCTCGTTTGCCTCCGAGTCCTGCGCAAGCAGTGCCTGGGCCTCGGCGCGTACATGCTGCGCTTGTTGATTGTCGCCAACTTTTCTCAGCGCTCTGTCGAGTTTGTAGAGCAGCGCAACGGTCGGCTTCGGCATGGCCTTGCGCGCCAACTCAAGATGAACTACAGCCTCGTGCCCATCGCCTGTAATGAGATACTCTGAGCCCAATTGGTACTGAGCTTCAGCATCGCGTGGGTTCAGCACTGCCGCATTACGGAATGCTGCCAGCGCACTGGCCTCATCTCCCGCTTCGCTCTTCAGGTTTCCAAGCTCGAGCCAGATCTGCTCGTCTTTCGGATCGATCCTGGCCGCCATTGCTAACTCATCCATAGCTCGCGCAGGTTGCTGATCTTCATCAATCTTA
>DASZXD010000025.1:0-11319 GCA_035546015.1 Occallatibacter sp. | reverse complement strand
ATACACTAAGGAATTTTTATTTTTACAGTTACTTTCCGGCCAGGTAACGAGTGCCTGACCGGGTTTCGAGCATGGTGGCGACGAGTGCCAGCGGCAGCCCTACCACGTTGAAGTAGCAGCCCTCAATGCGTGGAATCCAGCGTGCAGCGCGTCCCTGAATGCCATAAGCGCCGGCTTTGTCCATGGGTTCGCCGGTGGCTATATATGTCTCGATCTCGGCGTCAGACAAGCCGAGAAACTGTACTGCCGTCACTTCGGCGGCTACTTCAGCGGATGTTGCTGTGACCACTGCGATGCCGGTGACGACGCGGTGACTGCGGCCAGAGAGCAGACGCAGGATACGGGCTGCGTCGGCAGCGTCTTCAGGCTTGCCCAGAATGTGGCCGTCGAGGGTGACGGTCGTGTCGGCACCCAGAACCACGAGATTTTGGGTTGCCTGCGAACTGTCGGCAAGCTGAGAGAAGGCGGCCTGTGCCTTTTCGCGGGCAAGGCGGGTTACATAAGAGATAGGCTCTTCACCGGGGCGCGGATCTTCAGGGATATGAGTCGGATGCACCTGGAAATCAAAACCGGCCTGCACGAGGAGTTCGCGACGGCGCGGAGAGGCAGAAGCCAATACCAGCATATTGGCATTATGGCAGGATTGAGCCGTTAGACTGGTAGAGACGCTGGCGTAGCGAACAGTTCAGGCATGGCCGGAGCAAGGTTTAAGATGCACTTCGATTTTCACTTCACAGCCGTCCAGATTCTCTGGACGCTTACGTTTGCCGGGCTACTTGTGCTGCTGGTCGTGCTGCTGGGGCGCGACCGCGCGCGCCGCTTTCCGTGGTTCACCGTCAGTATGGTGCTGATGGGCCTGCGCATGCTGGCCAGCAGGCTGCTCTACAACAAGATAGCGGCGCTCACTTCAACCGAGATTTTTTTGACACTGGCCGATGTTGGCATGGTTGTCGCGCTGCTCGTGGTTATCGAGATGGCGCGGAGGGCCTTCAGCCGTGCTTCACGTGTGTTGTGGATTGCGGGGACGCTGGCCGTTCTTGCCATTGGCATTACCGTGCTGATTATGTGGGGGCCGTGGCCAGCCAAGCAGACGATATTTGCGCATTCAACGCTGGCCGATCTCAGACTGATGCAACTTGTTGCGCAGAAGGGCGAGCTACTGGCCGATCTGCTGATGATACAGGTGGGCATGCTGGTGGCGTTCTTTGGGCGGCGATTCAATGCAGGTTGGCGCAGCCACACACAACGAGTCGTCCTTGGTCTTTCTACCGTCTCCATTGCGCAGGTTCTGTTGCGCATAGCGGTTGGAGCACTCGCCAATGCTCCGGCACCTACGACCCGGGAACAATACCTACGGCTGACCGGCTTGCAGGATAAGCTCCTCAACGCGAATAGCGCGGTGTTTCTGGCTGTGATTGTGTGGTGGATTGTCTGCCTGTGGATCGACGAGCCAGGGACCGGCGAGGCACCTGCCCTTGATACCGGTGCTACCGCCGATCCACCAGTAGACGGCTCCGTGCAACTGAGTTCAGACAGTTAAATATGACAGCTCGCCAGGCCGCGCTTTTCGAGATAGCGCTGGTGATACTCTTCGGCGCGCCAGAAGGTCTGTGCAGGCTCGACCTTAGTAACAATGCGCTTGGGTTTGTAGACACCCTGGGTAGTCAATTGCTCGATCTTGGCTTGGGCCTGCTGTTCCTGCTCGGGTGAATGAAAAAAGATCGCTGACCGGTACTGAGTGCCCCAATCCGGGCCCTGGCGGTTGAGAGTCGTGGGATCGTGAAGCGCGAAAAACGCGTCCAGTAATTGCTCATAGCTGATTTTCTCGGGATCGAAGTCGAGTTCGACCACCTCGGCGTGACCGGTCTGATCGGTACAAACGTCCTTGTAAGTGGGCCGCTCGAGTGAGCCGCCCTCATAGCCAACGGCGGTGGCTGTCACGCCAGGGATGGCCGCAAAGGCCGCCTCGACGCCCCAGAAGCATCCTGCTCCGAATGTCGCTTTTTCTGTGTTCATAACTGATCAGATGCCGGATTGCGAAATTAGTAACAGGATACAGGCGGCGGGAGATGGAGATCGTCGGCGAGGCATAATGGCAGAGACCTTTTTTACACGTTAGCTCGGGACGGTGATATGGCACGCGACAAGGGCTTGGAAGAACTGCTGAACGCCAACATCAAGGCAGTGCGTGGGGTTACGCAAAAGGGAATGTTCGGCGGCTGGGCATGGCTCGTGAACGGCAACTTGATGTGCGCTGCCCGCACCGGCAGTATGCTGATTCGCCTGGGCAAGGAGAACGAAGCGTGGGCGCTGGAGATTCCGGGCATTACCCCTATGATGATGAACGCGCGGCGGATGCATGGCTGGGTCAGAGCCACCCCGGAAGTGTATGGCGACGATGCGCTGCGTCAGAGGCTTTTGGATGCGGCTCTTGGGTTTAACAAATCTCTCCCGAAGAAATAAGCGCAACGGCAGACGGATTGTGCAGCCGGCGAAAAATCAGTAGCCCAGATGCTTCTGCACTATGTTTTCCAGCGGCTCGCCCTTTTCAAAGCGGTCGTACTGCCTGAGGAAGAAGCGCATGGCGTCGTTGAGCCAGTCTTTAGTGTTGTCAGCGCAATGGGGTGAAACGAGCACGTTGTCGAGCTGCCAGATGGGATCGCCGACGGAGATTGGTTCCTGCTCGAAGACGTCGAGGCCCGCACCACGGATGCGTTTGGATGTGAGTGCGCTGACCATTGCGGCCTGATCGATAACGGGGCCGCGACCGACGTTGATAACGATGGCGGTTGGCTTCATGGCGGCGAACTGCGGGCCGGAGATCATGTGGCGGGTGTCGGGCGTGAGCGGCGCGGCGACGATGACGTAGTCGCACTGGGCAAGCATAGCGTTCATCTGCTCAGGCTTGTAGAACTCGGCGATGAACGGATCTGGCGAAGTGGGCACATGGCGCTTGAGCGCGAGGACCTTCATGCCCATAGCGTGCAGGCGTCGCGCGGCGGCGCGGCCGATGTCGCCATAGCCCACGATACCGGCGGTCTGGAAGGCAATCTCTTCGACATCGAATGGCTCCCAGCGCTCGGCGCGCTGGTTGCGAAGCATGCGCGGAAAATCCTTGGCGAAGTAGAGCACTGCGGCGAGGACGAATTCACCGAGCGACTGGCTGAAGACGCCAGTGCCGTTGGTGAGAGGAATGGGGCTCTCGACAAGCTCGGGGAAGAGCGAGCTGTCGAGGCCAGCAGAGCGCGAGTGGACCCAGCGCAGACGCGGACAGGCAAGAAATACCGAGCGCAGCAGTGCGCGCGGTGCCGCCCAGCTCAGGATGACTTCGGCTTCGGGTGCGGCTTTTTCAAAGGCTTCGAGGGTACTGCCGGTTACGTGGGGAATTTCGCGCAGCATCTCGAGTTGCGGATCATTGCCGGCGGAGATGGCCAGCACGAGCGGGCGGCTGCTCATTGGTTTCAGTGTCTCCTGCTTCCAAGGTTCAAATGTCTTTAACACCATATCGCTGCGGCTGGCGAAGATTACCGAGTGCTGATACGTGTGGCTTGTGAGTTCAATCGATGGTAGGTGAACAGATCGGTGCTGGGTGGCTGGTAGCCGAGCTGACGGAACATTCCGATAACCTGGCCGCGGTGGAGCGTGGAGTGATTGCTGACATGCATGATGAGCTTTCCACGCGGAATATGATGGCCCATGGCCACGAATTCTGCATCCAGGTCGGATTCGGACAGAGCTTCGACGTAATGGCGGAAGCCATCCCAGACGGGCGGCCATTGCTGCAGCAGCCCAGCCATATCGGGGCCCGGATCCGGGCCGGGGAAGAGCAGCACGCGCGGAGCTTCAGTTTCGGGAGACGTCATACTGTGGCGCAGACGAGCCAGCCAGTCGTGCTCCGCAATGAACATGTGCTGCAGCGTGCCGAAGACGCCGGTGTGCGAGATGCCAAGGTCATGATGCAGCTCTTCTTTGCTGAGCTGAGAGCAGGCAGCAAGGACCTCGCGGTCTGCCCAGATCATGTAATCGACGAGATACAGAACGGTCTGTGGTGCAGAGAGCATGACGGGATTATACGGAGCGGCACTGCAGGCACAGACCTATGTGGTTAGCCGCGTTTACGGCCTCCGGGACGGTTGCCGCGCGGTCCTGGAGGACCGCTGCGTTTAAAACCGGGCTTTGAGCCAAAGGAGGGTCTGGAGCGATTTCCAGCGGGTTTGCCTTTAGCGCCGAAGTGCGGTTTTTGCTCGCCGCGAAACGGGGCAGAGTCCTGGTCGCGGTCCTGATTCCAGCGGCGGGCGGGGCCCTGGCTCCGGCTTCCGCCGGAGCGGTCGAATCGGCCTGAGGGACGGTCGGAAGATTCGGTGCTGCGTGGTTTGAATTCGCCGCCACGCGATTTGAAGCCAGGTTTACCGAAGCTTTTACCAGCGGGCTTGTCGAAACGCTTGCGCGGTTCTTCCGATTGGCCGAAACCACCGCGCTTGAAGTTAGGTCTGTCGCCCTGGCTGCGCGATTCGTGGCGTGGACGATCCTCGAAGCTCTGGCCGCTTTCGCGTTGCTGCGGGCGGAAGCTGAATCTGCGTCCGCCGGACTGCTGGCGCGGGCGGAATTCGCCTTCCTCGCGGTCGAAGCGCGGACGGCTCTGAGGGCGCTCGAACTGCGGTTTGCCGAAATCCGACTTTGGTCCACGAGGGTGACTGCCAAATGCGCGTCTTTCGCCTCGTTCACGGAATTCCGGCTTTGCGCTACGCGGGCGTTCGCCGCGGCTGCCTTGCTGGCCGAACCGTTGCTCGCGGGGCTTCCATTCCGATCTCTCGCGCTGGCCGGTATGTTCGCGGAACGGTCTGGCGCCCTGCGGTTTTGGCTTGGAGGCTCGCTGCTCCGGCACGCGGCCGGCTTCTTTAGGGAGCATCTTCGAGAATTTGGGCCGTCGCGGCTTCAGTTTGCCTTCGGCGGCCAGACGCAGGGCTGCGATCTCTTCCGGCAGAAGTTCGCGAAACTTGCCAGGCTCGAGGTCGAGCACGAGCGGTCCATAGCCGACGCGACGAATCTTTTCAACGAAGTGGCCGATGGCAGAGAACATCTTGCGCAGCTCGCGGTTGCGGCCCTCGATGAGCACGACTTCGAACCACGGATTATCGCCGCGGCGGACCTGGCGAATCTCGGCAGGGGCAGTGTGCACTTTTCCACTACCTGGACGTTCGCGGTCGATGGCGACGCCGGAGCGGAGCTGATCGAGCTGCTCCTCGGTGGGCTGGCCGGCAATTTTGACGAGATAGGTCTTTTCAATCCCTGAAGCGGCGCGGGTGAGCTGGTTGGCCAACTCGCCGTCATTGGTGACCAGCAGCAGGCCTTCGCTCTGGTAGTCGAGGCGGCCCACGGGGTAGAGCCGCTCGCGCATTTTGGTGAAGAATTCCATCACCGTGGGGCGGCCTTCGGGATCGCTGACTGTGGTGACGTAGCCTTTTGGCTTGTTGAGCACAAAGTAGCGATGTCGTTCTGCGCCAGAGATAAGTTTGCCGTCGACGCGGATATGGTCGCGCATAGGATCAGCTTTGGCGCCGAGCTGATTGACCACCTGGCCGTTGACCTGCACACGGCCTTCGGTGATGAGCTCTTCGGCGCGGCGGCGGCTGGCGATGCCGGCCTGGGAGAGGATCTTTTGCAGACGGTCGAGGTGGGTTGGCCCGGCTTCGTTCTCTTCCGGCTCGGATTGCGCGGGCTCGTTTTCGAGCGTGCCGTCGAGTGCGGATTCGGCGGTATCGGCGCGCTGCGCGGCCATCTCGGCCTGTGAATCCGATTCGGCTTCTGCCAGCAGTTCGGATTCAACCTGAGCGGCGAACTGGCCTTCACCATCGGTCACGTCACCTATGGGGTCGTCGGAGTGCGTAAAAGGTTCGCCGACAGGGACATGGACTTCAAGCTCTTCACCGGACTCGGATTTGATTTTGACCCTGGCCTTACGCGGCTTTGCTGCCTTTTGGGGCTTTACTTCGCTTGCCTCAGAGCTGGCAGCTTTCTTTGCACGGCTTTTGTGAGCCTTCGGCGCAGTATGGGTTGCTCCAGTAGCCGCTTCCGGCTGTGGCTCGCTCGGCTTTTCGGATTTTTTTGCCATGGAAATGGCCTCGGTTTCTTCTTACTCTCCGCTGATCGATGCGGATGGGGTGGCCGGTTGTTCGGCTTCGCTTTCGGCGGCGGGCTCGATTTCACCAACTTCAGTGGCTTCAGCGGCGGCATCGGCCAGTTCCTCTTTCAGGTCTTCGGCGATGGCCTCAGCCGTTTCCTCAGGTGCAATAGGCTCGGGCTCGCCGATTTCAGTAACCGCACCTTCGGCCTCTGCCGCTTCGGGTTCTTCGAGCTCGATTGCGGCCATCTTCTCGAACTCTTCCATGGAAGGGAGCTCAGAGACGTCTTTGAGACCGAAACGGAGCAGGAATTCCTTGGTGGTTTTGTAGAGAATTGGGCGGCCTATAACCTGTTTGCGGCCCGCGGTGGCTATGAGCTTGCGCGCAAGCAGCGAACCGAAAACGCCGGACGAATCGACGCCACGGATTTCGTTCACCTCGGGCGCGGTGATGGGCTGCTTGTAGGCGATGACGGCCAGGGTTTCCAGGGCCGGTAGAGAGAGCTTGAGCGGCGGCTTGAGGCTCTTGACGAACATGCGCACGGCGTCGTGGCATTCGGGCTTGGTGGCCATGCGGTAGCCGCCGGCGATCTCGCGGATTTCTACGCCGCGGCTGTCAGTGGCGCACTCGGCGATGATCTCATAGAGAAGCTGGCGCAGGATGGAGCGGACCTCGCGATCGCGTTGGCGGGCTTCGCGCTTGAGGTCGGATTCGCCGGGTTCGGAGTCCAATGCCGGAGCCTCGGGGTTGGAGGCGTCTTCTACGGGATATGGCTCGGAAGGCACTCCGGATTCCGCTACCGGTTCTGGCGCGACTTCCGCGGTTTGCGACGCGTGTTCGTCCGCCGATTCGGGGGAAGGCCCAGCGGTACCAGACTCCTCATTCAAAAGGGGTAATGTGGCTGCCAGATCGGCATTGGCGGCGGCTTCGGCTTCAGCCTGGGCAGCACGTGCGGCCGCCTCTTCGGCTTTCCATTCAAACGCATCGGCCGCAAAAATGGCGGCAAGCTGAGCCAGCGTGACCGGCTCCTCTGCGGCGTAAATAACGGCTTCCAGTTTTGCTTTCAGACTCATGGGTCACAAAAGGCCCGGAATTTCGAAGGCCCTCATGTATGGTACCGGATGCGGGACGCGACTGCTTGCAAGAAGAGCATTGCAGCTGTGGAGATTGAGGCGGCAGCTTCGGCTCGAGCAGGCCGATCAAGCGAGGCGGGAGCGGGAAGATTCGGAGGTCTTCCAACTTCCTCGCTCGGACACGGCCCTGCCACCGCCTGAAACGGGTAGAATACCGTTGTCCCTGGAATCTGCCCCGGCGCGTCTGCATTCGATATCGGGCCCCATCCGCTGAGCCTGGCCTTATAAGAGACGAACTTTTCTATACTGCACGCGCCGCTCAACTGAGGGAGGGACAACTCATCATGAGATACAGAGTGGTGAAGGGCAGATTTACACTTGATCAGGACCGGAAGGGTGCGGCGCATATCACTTGCAACATCTGTGCCAAGGCAGGGATACCGATCTCACCCAGCGATTCAGACCCAACGCCCTACAAGGTCCATCTGAAGACAAGTACGCCTCCCGGCGATGCGGAACTGGCCGACGCACAGAAGCAGTTAGAGGAGTACGGCAACCCCGCCGATCCTTCGAGCGTGATTGCGGCGCGGCGCCGGCTGACGCCTTCGAGCCCGTACACCATGAAGCCGTTCCTGGTTGCTCCGATGATGTTGAATGGGCGACCGTCAGGTAACGTGCAGCCGATTGTGTGTTTCCACTGCAAGCAGGTTGGGCTGCTGCTTTGCGAGACAGAGCGTGTGAGCCCCAATGGGTACCGCATCGCGATCACCCGGCTGAACCAGGATCCAATGCAACACGCAATCCAGCGCGCGGAAGTTACCTACACCGTGCTGCTGTGCCTGGATTTCATGTGCGCGCTGACGATGCCGAATGGAGGACGCTTCATCGCTCCAACGGCCCACGTGGTGTGTCCCGGCGCGAGCATTCAGACTGCGGGGAAAAAGGGTAAAGGCAAGCAGGATGCCCACCAGGTATTGCGGGAGATGACCATCGACGGTCATGCCATTTACGACCTGGCCCGCACCCATCCCTCGGTTCCGCAGGAGATGAGGAACACGCTGGTCTATTGCCACGCGACCATCAGCCATCTTGACGAGAAATACAACAATGCAGACGGCCTGGTGGAGACCGAGATCGTGGTGGATTTTATCGAGCTTGCACAGCAGATCATCTCCGGCCGGCTGCGGCGGGTGGCGCAATATGACTCTGTAACCCGGCGCTACCTGTGGAGGCTTTTGATGATCCGCTATTATTACGCGTGCCGCGTGGCGCTGATCAAAGCAGCGGGTGATGAGCAACTAGTGGGCGTTTTGAATGAGTATCTGCTTCCTGTCACAGCGTTGCGGGATAACGAGCCTCCCGGCTTTGTAAATGAATTGGATGCTGTGCAGATGTGCGATCGCTTCAAGCAGAACTACAGGCAGATTTGAGATGCAGGGCGCTGAGGCCCGCTTCCGAGTCCGGTCCCGCCCGTGTGCATCGCAAAAAAGGCGCCCGTCGCAGCGGACGTCCGCGGAGACAGCCTGGGCTCGCGCCCAAACTGTGCCATTAGCTGGTGAACTGGCGGAAGAGCCAGAAAAGGCTGCCGGAAAGCAGAGCAGCAGCGGGGAGGGTGAAAACCCAGGCAGCAGCAATATTGCGGATCGTGGACAGCTGCAGGCCACTCTTGTTGGCGGCCATGGTGCCAGCCACTCCAGAACTGAGGACGTGAGTGGTGGAGACAGGTAAACCGAAGTTGTCGGCTGCGAAGATAGTGGCCATGGCGACCAGTTCAGCGGTGGCTCCCTGCGCGTAGGTCAGGTGCTCCTTGCCGATCTTTTCACCTACGGTGACTACGATGCGCTTCCAGCCGACCATGGTTCCTAGGCCGAGAGCGAGAGCGACGGCTACTTTTACCCATGAGGGAATGAACTTAGTAGCTTTGTCAACTTTGGACTTGTAGTTATCGAGTGCGGCCTGTTCGTCCTTGGTGAAGGCAACGGCATGGTTCTTAGCCATTACGCGGAGAGTTTCGCTGGTGACGTACATGTCGTTGCGGACGTTGGTCTGCTGACTCGCGGGGACGTGCTTGTAGTCGCCGTAAGCTGCTACGTCGCCCTCGAGATCGCGGATGTTCTCGCGTAGTGCGGTCATCGTATCCGGCTGGAATTGCTTGGTACGCAGGTATTCGGTGAGTACGGTACGCGGGTCACCGCCGAGGACGGCGCTTTTATCCACATGCGCATTCACAATCGAGACAGCCCGCTCGGAGGCAGCGAGGAAATCCTGCATATCGTGCGCGGTGACCGCGTGGTTGAGTGCGTAGGCAGTAGGCACTGTGCCGATGAGGATGAGCATGATGAGGCCCATACCCTTCTGGCCGTCGTTGGAGCCGTGGAAGAAGCTGACGCCGGTGCAGGTGAGTACCAGCAGCAGACGGATGGGCCACGGCGGAGGCGTATTGTCCTTCGGGGCTTCGTAAAGAGCGGGGTACTTAATGGTAAGCCTGCCGATCCAAAAGAGCAGCGCGGCGCAACAGAAGCCCACGATGGGCGAAACCAGTAGAACCTGGAACACCTTGGTGGCCTGGCTCCAGTCGACGCCGGAGGTACCGCCGGAGGCCGAGAGCAACTGGTTGGCAACGCCCACTCCAATAATGGATCCGGTCATTGTGTGTGTGCTGGAAGCGGGCAGGCCGAGATACCATGTGCCGAGGTTCCAGAGGATGGCGGCGATGAGAAGAGCAAAGACCATCGCGAAGCCGGCGCCGGAGCTGACCTTGAGGATGAGCTCGACGGGGAGCAGGGTGATGATGGTGAAGGCCACGGCTCCGGCCGAGCTGAGCACGCCGGCCAGGTTGCAGAGTCCGGACCAGACGACGGCGATGTTGGGCTCAAGCGAGTGTGTGTAGATGACCGTGGCCACGGCGTTGGCTGTGTCGTGAAAGCCGTTGACGAACTCAAAGCTGAGCGCAATGAGCAGGGCGACGGCGAGCAGGAAGTAGGGCCAAAAGCTGGTGATAACGATGTTACCCAGGTCGCCGGCGATGTGAACGCCCACGTATCCGAGTCCACCGAGAAGCGCGACAAGCACGATGACCGTGCTGATCCACGCCGGTGATTTTTTCATCTTGCGGTCGAGCAGGGACGCGCCAGAGGGTACAGTACCGACTGTTGTTGCAATGTCCGCCATAGGAGGCTCCAGAAGTCAGATCGGATGTGGTCCGGTGACGCGGGGATGGGAGTGTTTCCGGACTGGAGCCAGAGATATCGGAGTCAGATGAAAGGAGAATGAATAGTTTCGAGCGATTGGAGTTCTTTTTGCCGGTGCACCGGAAGGATCAGGCCATGCCGGGAGAGGCCGACGCGGCCCAGATGAGCGCCTCTTCGTACCACACGATCATCTGGCTGGAGTGCAGGCCCTGCGCGGAGGCAATTCGGTCGCAGGCCGTCCAGTCGCCGCGCTCGTGAGCCTCGATCCACGAGAGCGGGTTGCGCTCGGCATTCTCGACGCCGGCGAGCGCCTCGCGGATTTTGCCGCGCAGCGGGAGGTTGGCCACGATCTCTTCCATGGGCACTCGCAGGATAGCCGGCAGCAGACTGAAGAGGCCAAGCAGATACTGCTCGGACGGGTCCTGCTGAAAGATGCGCGCGGCCAGCTCGCAGAAGC
This sequence comes from Occallatibacter sp., assembly GCA_035546015.1. GTDB lineage: Bacteria > Acidobacteriota > Terriglobia > Terriglobales > Acidobacteriaceae > Telmatobacter. The sequence goes on along the minus strand of DASZXD010000025.1, from coordinate 476 downwards.
GGGCACGCAACAGCCCCATATGAAGAATCTCGACCGGCTGTTCGCCGTTCATCTCGCTCATGATGGCCAGCGAGATGGTGCGGCGGAATATCTCTTCACCGAGCATCACGATCGCAGTCTCAATCGACCGCACCTCCTGGCGGACGCCATAGAGCGGCGAGTTTGCAAGACGTAGCAAACGGAAGGTCAGCGAGACATCGCTGCGGATGAGCTGACTGACTTTTTTGACGTCGATGGGGTCACGATAAAGCTCGCGTACGATGTCGAAATGGAACAGGCGGTTGGCGGGAATCTTGCGCTCTTTCAGCAAGATTGGCTGGCAGAAGTAACTGCCCTGAAAGAGGGTAAAACCTCTCGCAACGGCGTGTGGAAAATCGTCTTGCGTGTCGACTTTTTGCGCCACCAGTGAGATGGCGGCCTGGCCGAGTTTGCTGAATTTTTCCTGTTCCTCGGGGCCAAACTGTCTGAAATCAGCT
>DASZXD010000024.1:0-39201 GCA_035546015.1 Occallatibacter sp. | reverse complement strand
CGCCAGAGCAGATGACCGCCGGTGGCCACGAGCTTCACCATCATCACGGCCACGTACACTAGAATTTGCCGCCTGCACCTCGACCGCAAGAATGCGCGGCTAAAGCCTTTTCGGAATTACTGTAGACTGAAGCCGCGCGCTCAAGTGGCTTTTTCCCAAGAAAAAGCCGCTCTTCACGACCTTCAAGAAGTCTCTGTGTATTCGGAAAATGCTCTAAAGCCTCGCGCCCAAAGGGGTCCTCCACTTGCGCTTTTCTCTCGTCCGCTCCGCATCCTGGTTTCTATTCCCACTGCTCGCCGTCGCCTGCTCCGCTTTGCACGCGGCGCAAGCTTCTGTCTCCGCGCAGGCTCTCGATGCACTTGCGGGCGAGTATACCTATCCGGCTGAACCTGACTCGCCGCTCGATATTTATGTGCAGGACGGCAAGCTATTCGTCGAGTCGGAGCGTTTTTATCCGGTTGAGCTCATTCCCGAATCGGCTACGCAATTCCGCTTCGCGAGTTCGAAAGACACAATGCTCTTCACGCTGGACAGCGCCGGCCGCGGTTCGACGGTTGTCTCATCGGGCACGCCTGACATTCTGTATGAGCGCACAGGCGATGCTGTCCGCCATGTCTTTCACGACTACCAGCGCACTGAGGTCATGATCCCCATGCGCGACGGGGTAAAGCTGCACGCGGTGGTCCTTAAGCCGGCAGATATCGCCACGCTGTTGCCAATCCTGCTCACGCGCACACCCTACGGAGTCGCCGACACCACACGCGAGTCCTTCGTTGCACAGCGGCCTGAGCTGGCCCGCGACGGCTACATTTACGTGGCCGAGGATATTCGCGGAAGGTTCAAGAGCCAAGGCAAGTTTGTAATGATGCATCCACTCGCCGATCATCGCGATTCCAAGGCTGTTGACGAGAGTACAGACTCTTATGACACCGTGGCATGGCTGCTCAAAAACGTTTCAGGCAACAATGGCCGCGTGGGCGTGGTGGGCACCAGCTATCCCGGTTTCCTGAGCATGATGGCCGGCATCGATCCGCATCCGGCGGTGAAGGCCATTTCGCCGCAGGCGCCCATGATCGACGTGTGGATGGGAGACGACTTCTTTCACAACGGCGCATTTCGGCAAAGCTACGGCTTCGGCTACGTCTTCATGATGGAGTCGAGCAAGGAAAACGGCGATGTGCGCTATGGCAAAGGGAGCGCATCCGTTGACGGCTTTGACTATTTCCTCCAGCGCGGATCGTTTGCGCAGGACGTGAAGCGGTCGGGGTCAAAGCCGCTGCCTACATGGAAGCTCTTCCTCGACCATCCCGAGTACAGCAGTGAGTGGCGTTCGCGGGCCGTGGAGCAGTGGCTCACCAAAGTCACTGTGCCCACGCTCAGTGTGGGCGGCTACTACGACCAGGAAGATATGTGGGGACCGCAGGAGGAGTATGCGAAGCTCGAACCGCACGACACGCAGCACGAAAACTTTCTCGTACTCGGGCCCTGGCGGCATGGCTCGTGGAACTCGTCAGCACGGTATCTGGGCAATCTTCAATATGGCGAGCCTATCGGCAAGGAGTTTCGAGAGCGGATCGAGGCTAAATTTTTCGCGCACTATCTAAAAGACGAGCCGGGATTCAATCTCGAAGATACGGCCAGCTTCCAGACCGGCTCGAATACGTGGAAGTACTACCCGCACTTCCCTCCGCCTCAATCGAAGCCGACGAGTCTGTATCTTCAAGGCAACGGTTTGCTGAGCTGGAGCGCGTCGACTACCGATGCGGCGACCAGCTACGTCAGCGATCCTGCCAATCCGGTTCCCTACCGGCATCGGCCCATCCAGCCAACCTATGGGCCGGGCTCACAATGGTACAACTGGCTCACTGAAGATCAAAGCTTTGTCACCGATCGCAAAGATGTGGCCGTATGGAAGCTGCCTGTGCTTACTCATGACGTAACGCTCACCGGCGAAGTCGTTGCGGATATCTACGCTGCCACCACGGGTACGGACGACGACATGGTTGTAAAACTCATCGATGAATATCCTGAAAACGATCCGGACACGAAGATGCGCGGCTACCAGCTGCTCACCAATGCCGAGATCTTTCGCGGGCGCTATCTTACGAGCTTCACCAAACCCGAGCCCATCAAGGCTGGCGCCGTTCGCGAGTACAAGTTCAGCCTGCACGATGTGGACCACGTCTTCAAGGCAGGCCACACCATCATGGTGGAGATTCAGAGCACATGGTTCCCGCTCTACGATCGCAATCCGCAAACCTTTGTGCCCAACATCATGAAAGCCAGGCCTGCAGACTACAAAGCTGCAACAATCACGATTTTCTCCGGGCAGGACCATAGCTCGGCTCTACAGGTGCCGGTGATGAGCACATGTGGCAAGGCCGACTGTTTTTGAGCCATCTGTCACAACGAATTGCTTCGCGCCATATTGCCCAGAATCGTCGCGCTCGGCTTGATGGTTCTCTTCTGCGTCTTCAGGTCTACTGCGACCATGCCGAACTTGGGCCTGTAACCGGACATCCACTCGAAGTTATCCATCAATGACCACGCCACATACCCGCGCACATCCACGCCGTCGTCGATAGCCTGCTTCACCCCGGCCACCGCGCGCCGCACGTACTCCACGCGCCGTGCGTCATCGGTCGTAGCAATCCCGTTTTCAGTCACAATGATCGGCACCCCCGTCTGCTTGCTCGTGTAGCGCACCACGTGCCCCGCGCACTCGGGATAGAACTCCATCCCTGTCTGGGTCAACTCCACGCCCGGTGGAGGCGGTAGATCCTTCTTGCCCACAAACGACCGCGAATACACCTGCACGCCCAGGTAGTCGCAATGCTTTGCCGCGTCGAGCCAGGGCGCATATACATCTGCGCGCTTCTCTTCGAGATGACTGTCTTCAGGGGCAGGCTGATCGTCAGAAATCGCAAGGTTGAAGCCCACAGGCATTGCGGGGCGGACTGACTTCATTGCATCACGCGCCTTTGCGTGCCCTGCCAGCAGGCCGTCGCGGTTTCTCTTGCTGTCGCCCATAAAGAAGTTTGAGAACTGCGGCGCATTCACCTGCTGACGCACCGTCGCCAACCCGGCCTGCATCACGTCGACGACGCTCTTTCCCTCCGGCAGCCCCGGGATGTTAATCCAACTGAGCAATTGCGGCAGGTCAGGCTCATTCATGGTTGAGGCGTAACCAATCAGATCGCCCAGATGCCGCGTGGCTCTTTCGCAGTAGCGCGCGTAGACATCCGCGGCGTCTGCGCGCTCCCATCCGCCTTTGAGCGCAAACCAGCGCGGCAAGGAGAAGTGGTAGTAGGTGAGCATCGGGGTCAGGTTGTGCTCATGACAGGCGGCCAGCATGCGGCGATAATGCTCAAGCTCGGCGTTGGAAAAGCAGCCCTCCTCGGGCTCGATGCGCGACCACTCAAGCGAGAAACGGTAGGTATTGAAACCGAGATCCGCCAGCATGCTGATGTCCTGCGGATAAAGATGGTAATGATCGCAGGCATCGCCGGAGTGTTCTTTGAACTGGGTTCCCGGCAGGTACTCAAGCATCCATAGATCGCTGTTCGTGTTGTTGCCTTCCACCTGGTAGGCCGCCGTCGCACATCCCCATAGGAATCCGTCAGGAAAGGCTTTGCTTTTCTCTGCCTGCTCTGCAGAGCCGGCGGGTCTGCCCGCGGCAAACGACAGTTTTCCCATTCCGCCAATCAATGCCGCCGCTGAAACCTGCCGCAACAGCTCACGCCGTGAAATTCCGTTCACCGCTCTTACATTTACTGGCTGCACCGCTTCGCTCATGCTCATCTCCTGGCCATTTCGTTCGGGTCGAAGACTACACAAATCCTGCCCGCCGAGCCGCCAGCAATGATACGGCAGAGTGCGCTTTTTCGGCTATCGCCTGCTGCAGGCACAGAGATTTTCCTGTGTGGCCGGCGAGTGAAGCCAGACCATCGAGAGCGTACGAATCGAACGTGAGTCTATTGCAATGCGGCTTCAGTTTGCCCGCAATGCCACCATGGGATCGATACGCGAAGCGCGGCGCGCGGGCAGATAGCCTGCAATGGAGGCCACCGCAAGCAGAGTTCCGGCCATGGCCGCATACGTCGCTACGTCCCACGGCGAAGTAGCGAACAACAGCGAGGCAATGAGTTTTGCCGCCGCAATCGATGCGGCAGCACCCAGCGCAATGCCCACAATCGCCAGCCGCAGCGTGCTGCCGAGCACCTGCCGCTGCACGCGGCCCATCGTGGCGCCCAGTGCCATGCGGATGCCGATCTCCTGTGTCTGCCGCGTTACGGAGTAGGAGATCACGCCATATATGCCCAGCGCGGCCAGGAATAATCCGAGCCCCGCAAACGAGGCCACCAGCAGCATAAAGAAACGCCGCGGCGAGTTGGCATGGTCAACCAGGGACTGAATCGGCCTGAACTCCGCTGCAGGCTGCTTCGGATTCAGCTCACGCAGTGCGGTAAGCACGCTGTTGGCGAGAGCAGCCGGAGGCAGCGATGAGCGAATCACCAGCTGCGCACTGGTTGGGTTTGCCTGCATGGCTGGATAGTAGATTTGCCAGCCGGTATCGCCTTCTGTATTCTCCTCGTGCACATCGTCGGCGACACCTATAATCGTTAATCCCCCCTGTCCGCCATCGTCGAGTACCTGACCTATTGCATCGCCGTTAGGCCACTTCGCCAGCCCGGCAAGAAAGTTCGCGTACGACTGGTTGACGATCACAACATGGGTGCCGTGTGGGCCGTCATCCCAACTGAAGTCGCGGCCGCGGATGCGCGTGCCCATGGCGCGCAGATAACCGGGAGTGATGACATAAACGAGCGGTCCGGCTATGAGCCCTTGTCGGCGCGGAACACCTTTAGGCAGCGGAATGCCCCAGGACCGATTCCGGCCCAATGGAAGATAGTCGCTGATTCCCGCGGCCTGAACGCCGGGAATCGCTTCCACGCGAGTAATCGCCTGTTGAAAGATTACTGTCCGTTTGGCTACAGAAGCATCGTTTGTGGCCGCGCTGTCGTTATAGTCCATCTTTACAGCAGCGGCGCGATCGGGCTGGAAGCCGAGATCCACATCAAGCACGCGCACAAAGCTGCGCAGCAGCAGGCCTGCACCGACAAGTAGCACGCAGGCGAGCGCTACCTCGGTTACCACCAGCATGGAGCGAAGACGCTCATGCTTGCGACTATGTCCGGCGCCCTGGCTGGAGTCCTTGAGCGACTCATGCAGGTTGCCGCCGGCCATGCGCAGGCCGGGAATGAGGCCGAAGAGCACACCAGCGCTGACCGCGATGAAAATCGTCCAGCCGAGAGCCGCTCCATCAATGCGCAACGTGCTGAGCAGCGGCAGCGCGATAGCGCCCTGATGCGCAAGCCAGAAGACGAGCAGATACGCAAGCCCAAGACCAAGCACCGCGCCTGCGCAGGAGAGCACGAGGCTTTCTGTGAGCAACTGACCCACGATCCGGCTCCGGCTCGCTCCCAGCGCCGTGCGCATGGCAAACTCTTTCTGCCGTGCCGTGGCCCGCGCCAGCAACAGGTTTGAAAGATTCACGCAGGCGATCAACAGAATCATGCCTACGGCAGACCACAACACCACCAGCGAGCGGCGCAGGCGTCCGCTGACGTAGTCCTTCAGCGGCACCGGCACAACCTCATCCTTATAGCTGCCGCAGGATCGCGGATACTTGTTGTTCCAGCACATGCTCGGCGCCACGCGCGCCGCATCCTGACGCGCCTGCGCCAGCGTCACGCCGGGCTTCATCCGTCCGATGAAGGTGATGATGTTGCCCCAGTCCCGCGGAGGGCCATAGAGATCGAGCGGTGTAATTGCGTCGACCTTGGAGCCGGGAGAAAACACCGCGCCGAAATCGAAGCTGGCCGGCAAAACGCCGATGACCGTCGTCTGCCGGCCATTCATGTCGAATGTCTTGCCCACAATGTTCGGGTCGGCCGCAAACTGCCGTCTCCACCACGCATCGGTCAGCAGAATAGTAGGCGCGGCGTTATCGCGGGCGTCGTCTGCAGTGAAGAAACGCCCCATGGCCGGATGCACACCAAGCACCTGGAAGAAATTGGCAATCACATCGATGCTCGTAGCGGGAATGGGCGCGCCACCCAGGTTAAGGCTCAGATTGTCTGGACTGGAAAAAGCGAAATACCCGGTCACATCCTGATAGGAGCGGCTGCCGACGCGAAACTCATCGTATGCGTCAGTGGAATAGGTGGCGCACGACAGGCCGCACTTGGTGGGCGGAGGCGCAATCCAGACAAGTTCCTGCGCATCCGGAAATGGCAATGGCCGCAGCAGCAACGTGTTAACCACGCTGAAAACGGCTACATTCGCGCCGATGCCGAGCGCAAGAATAAGAATCGCCACCATCGCAAAGACGCGGTCGCGATTCAGCGTGCGCAGCGTGTACTTCAGGTCTTGAACAAAAATGTCGAGCGTCATAAGTCCTCGCACTTCGCGATGTTTTTGTTTCGCCTGCTCGATCCCGCCCATGCTGATGAGCGCGAGCCGTCGAGCCTCTTCGAATGGCAGTCCGCACTCAAGATTTTCTTCGACGGCAAATTCAAGATGCGCGGCAAGCTCCTCTTCAAGCTCGCGGTCGAGCCTGCGTTTGGTAAAGAATGCGCCCGTGCGGCGCGGCAACCGCCAGCTCATGCCGGCTCCTCGCCGCCCTCGCTGTCCATGGTGAGCACACGGTCCATCACGCCGGTGAGCCGCTCCCAGTAGCGCGCGTCTTCGGCAAGCTGACGCCGGCCGGCCCTCGTGATCGAGTAGAACTTCGCTTTGCGATTGTTGCCGGAGACACCCCAGTTCGACGCAATCCACCCGCGCTGCTCAAGCCGTACCAGCGACGCATAGATAGTTCCCTGGTTGAGCAGCACCTGATTGCCGCTCACCTGCTCAATGCGCCGCGCTATTCCATAGCCGTGGAGCGAGCCCATGGCCGCCAGCGTTTTGAGCACCATCACGTCCAGCGTGCCCTGCAGAAGATCGAGTTTGGACAATCGGAACGCCTCCCTGTGGCATTACCACAGGAGAGTAGCACGAGACCTGTGGCGATGCCACAGGAATGTGACGAGCGGTCGCACATAAACGAAATTGCACAAAATGCGTTAGAATCATAAGCGCAGTGAGCCTTCACCAACCCATTCCGGCCCTCCTCTAGCGGCGCCCGCCGCATGCACTGGTTCTTCGCCTTTTCCCTTTGCAAAACACATATCCAAAAACCCGCCCCATGCAACGGAGGGGAATATGATCGATCGCCTGGAACAGATGGAGCAGCGCTACGACGAACTGCAGGCGCAGTTCGCACTGCCTGAGGTCATCAACGACCACGAAAAATATCAGAAGACAGCCAAGGCGCTGCGCGAAATCGAAGCTCCGGTAGAAAAGTACCGCGAGCTGAAGCAGATTCGGCAGGGGTTGGCTGATGCGCGCGTCATGCTGGCGGAGAGTGACCCCGATCTGCGCGAGCTGGCTGAAGCCGAAATCGCCTCTCTGGAGCCCCGTGTGCCTGCGCTGGAAGAAGAGCTCAAGCTGCTTCTGCTGCCCAGGGACCCGAACGACGAGAAGAACGTGATTCTCGAAATCCGTGCCGGCACGGGCGGAGACGAAGCCTCGCTCTTTGCCGCCGAGATCTTCCGCATGTACACACGCTTTGCCGAGCAGCACCGGTGGAAGGTGGAAGTGATGTCGCTTTCGGAGTCAGGTGTAGGCGGCTATAAGGAAGTCATCGCCATCATCGAAGGCGACCGCGTCTATTCACAGCTCAAATGGGAGAGCGGCGTACATCGCGTGCAGCGCGTTCCGGCGACGGAAACACAGGGCCGCGTGCACACTTCGGCTGTTACTGTAGCCGTGCTGCCCGAAGCCGAGGATGTGGACATCAAGATCGAGGCCAAGGATCTGCGCATCGACACGTTCTGTTCGTCGGGCCCCGGCGGCCAGTCTGTCAACACGACGTATTCCGCCGTACGCATCACGCACCTGCCGACGAATACCGTAGTGAGCTGCCAGGACGAAAAATCGCAGATCAAGAACCGCGAGAAGGCAATGCGCGTGCTGCGTTCGCGCCTCTATGAGGTAGAGCAGGAGCGCCAGAATGCAGAGCTGGCCAAGGAGCGCAAGCAGATGGTGGGCTCCGGCGACCGCAGCGAGAAGATTCGTACCTATAACTTTCCGCAGAACCGGCTCACCGATCATCGCATTGGCCTCACGCTGCACCAGCTTGACCTGATCATGGAGGGCCGTCTGCAGCCGGTGGTAGATGCACTGATTGCGCACTACCAGGCCGAGCAGTTGAAGGCCAGCGCGACACAGGCGGCATAGGCATTTCATGCCGTCCTTGTCGGATTATGTTTTTGCCGGGGCCGAACGCCTGACTCATGGTCCTCATCCGGATCGAGCCTTGCGCGATGCAGAACTCCTCATGATGCATGTGCTGGGCAGAGACCGGGCCTGGATTCTTGCCTACTGGCACGATGAAATCGGAATCGATTGTTCGATCCCATATCACAGCGCGATTGAGCGGCGGCGCAACGGCGAGCCTATGCAGTACATCACGGCTGAAGCTGAGTTCTACGGTCTGCCCTTTCACGTAAACCGTAATGTGCTGATCCCGCGGCCGGAGACCGAGCACCTTGTTGAGAAGACAATCGAGCTTGCCGCCGGTTTCGCGCAGCCGCGCATCGTCGATATCGGCACCGGCTCCGGTGCAATCGCTATTGCACTTGCACGCAAGCTGCCCGCGTCCAGAGTCGCCGCGGTCGATCTTTCCGCAGCCGCGCTCGATGTCGCAAAACAAAACGCCGAGCGCAACGGAGTCGCCGGCCGCATCCGCTTCATCCAAGGCGATCTGCTTGCCCCCGTTGCCGGCGAACAATTCGAGATCGTCGTTTCCAACCCGCCTTATGTGTCAGAAACGGATCGTGACTCACTCGCCGTTGAAGTCCGCGATTACGAGCCGGCTCAGGCGCTCTTTGCCGGCGAAGATGGCCTGGCAATCTATCGCAGGCTTATTCCAGACGCTTTCAGCGCACTCGTGCCTGCCGGAGCAATCGCGCTCGAAATCGGCTACGGCCAGCAGGCAGGCGTGCAGATGCTGCTTCAAAATGCGGGCTTCACCCAGATCGAATTCACCAGTGACCTGCAGGGCATCCCACGTGTCGCAACGGCTCGGCGCGGCTGAATTATTCTGAGAGCAAAGCGAATCCTGCGAGAAAAGCGCTCTTCCACCTGCTCTGCAGCGCTGATCTCCTGCATTACTTCTTGTAGTACCACTTCCTGAAAGGAAAGCATTTCCATGCCATCATCGAAAGGCTACGCCACGCCGGATGCACAGTCTCAGCTTGCACCCTTCAACTTCAGCCGCCGCGAGCCCGGCGCCACGGAGATCGCCGTGGAGACCCTCTACTGCGGCGTTTGCCACTCAGACCTGCACATGGCCCGTAACGAGTGGGGCGTATCGATCTATCCCATGGTGCCCGGCCACGAGATCGTTGGCCGCGTGACGGCTGTGGGCAGCACTGTGAAGAAGTTCAAGCCCGGCCAGATAGCGGCCATCGGCGTCATCGTCGATTCCTGCCGCCACTGCGCTCCGTGCAACCATGGCGATGAGCATTTCTGCGCTGAAGGGGCTACGCTCACTTACGCGGCCAAAGATCGCGTAGATGGTTCGATCACCATGGGCGGCTACTCGGACAACTATGTCGTTGACGAGCGCTTTGCGCACACCGTTCCCGATGGGCTCGATCTGGCCGGGGTTGCGCCTCTGTTGTGCGCAGGCATCACGACATACTCGCCGCTTCGCCACTGGAATGCAGGCCCCGGTAAGAAGGTTGGCATCGTGGGCCTGGGCGGGCTCGGTCACATGGCGCTCAAGTTTGCTCATTCCTTCGGGGCGCACGTGGTGCAGTTCACCACATCTCTCAAAAAGAAAGAAGACGCTCTGCGGCTTGGCGCCAATGAAGTCGTGCTGTCAACCGATCCCAATGCGATGAAGGCGCATGGCAGCACGTTCGACTTCATCCTCGACACCGTCTCTGCGCCGCACGCACTTGACGACTATCTGCCGCTGCTTAAGCAGGATGCTACGCTCTGCCTGGTCGGACTGCCGCCCGAGCCGCCGTCGTTTGCGCCCTTCAATCTCATCGGCGGGCGTCATTCCCTCTCCGGCTCCATGATCGGCGGCATGCCCGAGACACAGGAGATGCTCGACTACTGCGGCAGGCACAACATCACGGCGGATGTGGAAGTGATTCCGATCCAGAAGATCAACGAAGCCTTTGAGCGGCTGCTCAAGCAGGATGTAAAGTATCGCTTCGTGATCGATATGAGTTCGCTGCAATAAAAGCATGAGCATCCTGACGATCCATGTGGATCGTCAGGATGCTCTTCCTGTTTTGCTCAGCTCTTTGTAAAATCCGAGATCCTTGCCGGTCAGATTCTTGGCGATATAAACGATCTGCCCATAGTGTAACCCGAAGTGCTCAACTACCTGATAAACAGCATCGAGCCCGCGCACTCTATAGCCCTGAATCTCGTACGGCGCCAGCAGTTCTTCCGCAGTCAGACGATCCAGCACAGCCCCGGCGGCATCCAGTGTTGCGCCCAGCCTGCCCAGCAAATCTGCTGCCGTTGCCTCGCCCTTCGCAGCAAACTCGGCTGGCCGGTTGCGCTTGTCTTCTTCACGATTGAAAGACGCAACCAGCCACTGATACACATTGCCGTTCAGATGCAGAATCAGGTTGCCGATGCTGTTGCTGGCATCGTTGGGCCGCCACCACACCTGCTCTCCGCTCAGCGGAGCAACGGTTTCACGCAGCCGCGGCCAATATTGGCCCAGCAGCTTTTGCCTTGAGAACGCAAGAAACAGCGTGGCCAGTTCTGCGTTGGTCTCAGACATTGTCGGCTCCGTTGAGGTTAGAGCAACTCGTAACCGGCAAACCAGTAGCCGATCTCAAAGACCGCCGTGTCTTCGCCATCGGAGCCGTGGATCGCGTTTTCCTGAATCGAACCGGCAAACCTTTTGCGGATGGTTCCCTCTTCAGCATTGGCTGGATTGGTTGCGCCCATCAGCTTGCGCAAGTCAGCAATGGCATTGTCCTTCTCAAGTACCAGAAGCACGAGAGGACCGGAAGACATGAAAGTGCAGAGATCGCTGAAAAAAGGCCGTTCCTTGTGGACGTAATAAAAGCCTTCGGCCTGCGGCTTGGAGATGGACTGCTTCTTGATGGCGACGATGCGGAAGCCGGCCTTGTCGATTTCGGCCAGAATGGCGCCGATGTGACCGTTGCGGACTGCATCGGGCTTGATGATGCTGAAGGTGCGTTGCGACACGTGCATTTGCTCCTGAAAAGTGTGATTTCCAGCTTTCATTGTAATGGTCTCGCGGGCCTCTCCACTGCCGGACTGGGTTGGTTTGGGCGCAAAATCTGGTAGAGTGGCGGCATGCATGCCCTCTGTCGATATTCTGTCGCCGCAGCCGCGATCCTGACCGCGGCCCGCCTGTTTTGCCAAAACCCAGCGCCCGCCGCAACGGAAGCACAGAAAGCGCCAGAACTGCGCGTCTTCGATCCCTCGCTTATTGACACTTCGGTTAATCCCTGCGACAACTTCTACCGATTCAGTTGCAACAACTGGTTCAAGCGGAATCCGCTGCCTGCCGACCAGGCTTCCTATGGCCGCTTTACCGAGCTCTATGAGTTGAACCGGCAACATCTCAGGGACATTCTCGCGGCGGCGGCGGCGCCCTCACCCGCACGCACGGCCAATGAGCAGAAAATCGGCGACGAGTATGCGAGCTGCATGGACGTGGCTACGATCGACAAGCTGGGCCTTGCACCGCTGCAACCCGAACTGGACCGCATCGCCGCGCTTCACTCGGCCGACGAGCTGCCGGCTCTGCTGGCTCATCTGCAAACCATCGGCGTGAACGCATTCTTCAGCATGGGTTCAGGCCAGGACTTTGCCGATTCAAGCAAGGTGATCAGCTTTTATGCATCGGGTGGGCTTGGATTGCCGGAGCGCGACTATTACACCCGCACTGATGCAGTGAGCGTAAAGCAGCGCGAGCAGTATGTGGATCACGTGCGCAAGATGTTTGTGTTGGCCGGCGAACCGGATGCGCAGGCCGCGCAGGATGCTCAGACGGTGCTGGCCATTGAAACGCGGCTGGCCAAGGCTACGCTTACCATCACCGAACAACGCGACCCGCAGAATCTCAATCATCCCACCGATGTGAGCGGCATGGAGGCGATGCTCACACATTTCTCGCTCGCCAGTTATCTGGCCACTGCGCATGCGCCCACCACGGGCAAGGCCAACGACAACGAGCCGAAGTTCTTCGCCGAGTTCAACGCCATCACGGCCGATACGCCCATCGATCAGATCAAAACCTATCTGCGCTGGCATCTGCTTACGGCTTTCGCTGGCACCGCGATGCCCGAAAGCTTCGATCAGGAGAATTGGAACTTCTACGCACACATTCTCAACGGCGCGGAGAAGCAGCAGGAACGCTGGAAGCGCTGCACCAGTCGCGTTGATCGCGAACTGGGCGAGGCTCTGGGTCAGGTGTACGTTGCCAAATATTTTCCGCCTTCCGAAAAACAGCGCACGCTGGAGATGACCGTGGCCATCGAGCAGGCGATGGGCAAGGACATCGACGGGCTGGACTGGATGAGCGCGCCCACAAAAGCAAGGGCCAAGGAAAAATTGCACGCCGTGATGAATAAGATTGGCTATCCGGATAAGTGGCGTGACTACTCGAAGCTGGTGATCGTGCGCAGCGACTCAATGGGCAACGAGATGCGCGCGCGGCAGTTCGAGTTTGCGCGCGACCTGGCCAAGATTAGCAAGCCGGTGGACAAAGGCGAGTGGCTCATGACGCCGCCCACTGTGAATGCGTATTACGATCCGCAGATGAACAACGTGAATTTCCCCGCCGGTTACCTGCAGCCGCCGTTTTTCTGCGGCAAAGAAGACGATGCAGCAAATTACGGCGACATGGGCTCGACCATCGGCCATGAGCTGACGCACGGTTTCGACGACGAGGGACGGCAGTTTGACAAGGATGGCAACCTGAACGACTGGTGGACCAAGGACGACGAGCAGAAGTTTAATCAGCGCGCCGAGTGCATGGTGAAACAATACAACGCAATCGAAGCCGTGCCCGATGTGCATCTGAACGGCAAGCTCACACTGGGCGAAAACCTGGCCGACCTGGGCGGGCTGTGGCTCGCATGGCTGGCATGGCTTGACCAGGCGCATGCCGCGCACGTGGACATGAGCGCCAAGATGGATGGCTACACGCCGGATCAACGCTTCTGGATCGCCTATGCGCAGCAATGGTGCACGCAGACGCGGCCCGAACAGTTGCGCACGCAGGCCCAATCCGATCCGCATGCGCCGGACGAATACCGCACCAACTCCGTGCTGCAGGATCTCCCGGACTTCGCTAAAAGCTTCAGTTGCAGAAAGACCGACAAGATGGTGAGCACAGATCCTTGCCGGGTGTGGTGACCACCTGCTGTGGGGCAGACGCCTTCGGCCCGCCCGCGTCAAAGAAAAGGCGTGAGGATGAGGGTTGCGGGTCATTGGGATGAGGAAAAGCAGGAACTCCCCGGGTGTGGGTTTCGTATTTCTGCTTCGTGGAAGAAGTGCTTTCAGACGTACTCTCGATGATTGCGGATATGCTGTCCGAGGTTTTGATCTGCGCAGCCAAAGAGAAATGGGACCGCGGTAAATCCGAAGCGAACGGTGAAGAATGAAAGGCCCACCATCACGGTGGGCCTTTTGCTGATTGCTGAAAGCTAACGGCTGATAGCTGTCTTTACGCCTTTCCAATCACCTTGGCCAGCGTCTCGCCGATCTCCGCCGGCGAAACAACCACATGAATGCCCGCTTCCGTCATCGCCTTCATCTTGCCCGATGCTGTGCCCTCGCCGCCGGAGATGATGGCTCCTGCGTGGCCCATGCGCCGACCCGGAGGCGCAGTCTGTCCAGCGATGAATCCAACCACCGGCTTCTTCACATGCTCTTTGACGAATGCCGCGGCCTTCTCTTCATTCGTGCCGCCAATCTCGCCGATCATGATGATGGCTTCGGTGTCTGCGTCGTCGTTGAGCAGACGCAACGCATCGATGTGTGTAGTGCCGATGATCGGGTCGCCGCCGATGCCGATGGCCGTCGACTGCCCAATGCCGCGCTGCGTAAGCTGATGCACGGCCTCGTAGGTCAGAGTGCCTGAGCGCGAGACAATGCCCACCGAGCCCTGCTTGTGGATACGCCCTGGCATGATGCCGATCTTGGCCATGCCCGGCGAGATGACGCCCGGGCAGTTGGGGCCGATGAGCCGCGACTTCGAGGTCTTGAGCTTGGCCCAGACCTTCACCATGTCGAGTGTCGGAATACCCTCAGTGATGCAGACGATGAGCGGAATGCCCGCATCTTCGGCTTCGAGGATCGCGTCAGCAGCGAACGGCGGCGGGACGAAGATCATGGTCGCATTCGCGCCAGTGGCAGAGACCGCATCTTGAACGGTATTGAAGACGGGCCAGCCCTCATGCGTGGTGCCGCCTTTGCCAGGTGTGACGCCACCGACAACCCTCGTGCCGTACTCGGCACAGCCCTTTGCGTGGAACGTGCCTTCTTTTCCGGTGAGTCCCTGAACGATGAGCCGCGTATTGTTGTCAACTAAAACTGCCATGAATTAACTCCTAACAATGAGCTTTCAGCCGTCTGCTATCAGCTTTCAGCTCTTGGTTCCGATCCAAGTTTGTTGATTAGCGACGTGAGCATCTTTGAAACCTCCTCGCTGAGGATAGTAGCTTTGTCAATCTCCGCGTCACTTCCCATTTCCAGCCTGCCAGCAACCACAAGCTGCGTCTTGACTTCGAAAATTGAACCAAGCGCAATGCCAAGTAACTGCCGAAACTCCCGTTGATTTAGCCTTCGCGCCCTTCTGCACTATTGCTTGCTACAGATACGGCAGCTCGTCGCATTTGTGAAACCAGCCCATAGAGTTCATCTTTGGGAAATTCTCGAGTCAACTGGTAGATGCAGGCTGTAAGGTCAATCGCCTTCTTCCAGACTGCGAGTTCCTGAACATCCTGCGGCACGTAGCATTCCTTTCAGGGCTCGCGCTGTTACTGAAGGCTGATAGCTGACGGCTGAAAGCTTTCTTATCCTTTCGCAGCTGCAACCACCAGCTCAGCGGCTTCTTTCATCGTTGCGCCTACCTGGAAGTTGAGACCAGATTCCTTAAGAATCTTGCGGCCTTCTTCAACATTTGTGCCTTCGAGACGCAGCACGATGGGTACCTTGACGTTCAGGTTCTTGGCCGCGGCAACCACGCCCGTAGCCAGCCGGTCCACCCGCAGAATGCCGCCAAAGATGTTGATGAAGATGGCCTTCACGTTCGCGTCCGAAAGCAGAATCTCAAAGGCGTGCTCGATCTGCTCCTGCGTAGCCCCGCCGCCCACGTCTAGAAAGTTCGCCGGGCTGCCGCCGGCGTACTGAATGATGTCCATCGTAGCCATCGCAAGGCCTGCGCCGTTGACCATGCAGGCAATGGAACCATCGAGCTTGATGTAGTTGAGCGCGTATTTGCTGGCCTCCACCTCGAGCGGATCTTCTTCGGCAACGTCGCGCAGCGCCTTGATGTCCGCGTGGCGGAAGAGCGCGTTGTCGTCGAAGTTGATCTTGGCGTCGAGCGCGAAAAGCTTGTCGTCTTTGGTGGTAATGAATGGATTGATCTCGACAAGCGAGGCGTCTGTGTCGACAAAAGCCTTATAGAGACTCTGGAGGAATCCGACAGCCTGGTTGATCTGCGTGGGCTTGAGGCCCAGCGCAAAGGCCAGCTTGCGCGCCTGCCATGCGCCGAATCCGACCGCCGGATCGATGCTCTCTTTGTAGATGGCCTCAGGCGTCTTTGCAGCTACTTCCTCAATCTCCATGCCGCCGGCCTGCGATGCCATGAAGACCAGCTTGCCGGTGGCGCGGTCCAGCACAATGCCAAGATAGAGTTCGCGATCGATGGCTGCGGTCTCTTCAATCAGCAGCCGCTGCACCTTCTGCCCCTGCGGGCCGGTCTGGTGCGTGACCAGTTGCATGCCCAGAATGTTCTTGGCATGCTGCTCGGCGTCTTCGCGGGTCCTGGCCACCTTCACGCCGCCGCCTTTGCCGCGGCCTCCGGCGTGAATCTGCGCTTTTACCACGACACCGGTTGCGCCTTCAGCAAAAAGCTTGCGGGCCACGTCGTTGGCTTCTTCAAGCGTGTTGGCCACTTCGCCTTTGGGCACGGCCACGCCATACTTCGCCAGGATCTCTTTTGCCTGATACTCGTGAATTTTCATGTTTTTGGGAACCGCCCGTCCGCTGTTTGAGAAAATTGCCGGTTTCGGCCTAAGAAGAAGATGAGGCCAGCGCGACCGTGGCAGCGGTGTCTAAATCTTAAATTGGCGACCAAAGGACGGGCAATCCGCAGGCGGGCGCCGGCCCGCCCCGTTACCATGGAGTGGTATGGGCTTTGTGAAAGAGTTGCTGAAGCCGCTGGCCGAGGATGGCACACAGTTGACCCGCAAGCAGGCGGCTCTGGTGCTGGAAGAGATTCTTGCCGGCAATGTGCCCGAGGTTGAAACGGCCGCGATGCTGGCGGTGATGGCTACGCGCGGCGAACAGGCGCCTGAGCTGGCCGGCTTTGTAGAGGTCATGCGTGCTCACGGCACACCCGTTCCGCTCACCGATGAAGAACGGGGGCAGCTCGTAGATGTGGTGGGCACTGGCGGCGGCGGGCCGCTTACATTCAACATCTCTTCAGGAGCTGCGCTGGTGGCGGCTGCTGCCGGGGCCAAGGTAGCCAAGCATGGTAACCGCGCCGTCACATCGCGCTGTGGCTCGGCCGACGTACTTGAGGCGCTCGGCGTGCCTATCGAACTTGAGCCAGAGCAGGCTGCTGCGTGCCTGCGCGAGACCGGCTTCATGTTCCTCTTTGCGCCGCGCTATCACCCGGCGATGAAGGCGGTAGGTCCGCTCAGGAAGTCCCTTGGATTCCGCACCATCTTCAACCTTGTGGGACCGCTTAGCAATCCGGCTCATGCACGGACACAAGTGATCGGAGTATTGGCTCCCAGCAAAGTGCTGCTGGTGGGCCGCACACTGGCGGAACTCGGAGCAAAGCGGGCCTTCGTGGTGCATGGAACGGATGGCATCGACGAGCTGACTACCACCGGCGAATCGGTGGTGGCACGTGTTGAAGAGTCGGAGACCGGCGAGTCCACGCTCAGGGCTGCGCGCATCACCCCAGAGATGGCCGGCGTGCCGCGTGCCACTCTCGAAGATTTCACGGGTGGCGATGTGGCGACCAATGCAGCGTTGCTTTACGACGTGCTCACCGGCCTCCCCGGCGCGCGGCGCGACATTGTGCTGCTGAATGCTGCGGCTGGCCTGGTTGCCGCGGGGCTGGCCGGCGATCTGAAAGAAGGCGTGGCTATGGGCGCCGAGGCTATCGACTCGGGACAGGCGGCGGCCAACCTGGCAAAGCTGCGTGAATTTGGCGCGCGGTACTCGGCGAAAAATTAGCTGCGTGCGGCTTCAGCGCCGGCCACGCTGCCAGGCTTTCGCAAACTTCCAGTGAATGTAAGCAGAGTGGTTGAGGTGCTGCAACAGCCCTTCGCGGCCATCGAGAAATCCGAGACGAAAGATGTAGTTGTAAACGAATGTCGCGGCCGGGTTGGCAATCGCATTCCACAGAAACGCTGGCAGCGAGCGGCTGACGCGGCCTCGTGTTGCCAGCAGTTCCGCTCCAATCGCGCTGTAGCGGTTCATGTGTTCGATGTACTCATCGAGCGTTGTATAGCAGTGGTGAATGAGATGCCCTTTGAGCTGGCCCACCGGGCCAGCGGTCTGCATCGTCTCGTGCACAGGACGATCTTCAAACTCCGCCGCGCCGCGCCGGAAGAGCCGCAGCTTGGGGTCGGGCCAGTAGCCGCCGTGCCTCAGCGGCCGGCCGAGAAAATGGTTGAGCCGCGGAATGCGGTAAGCGCTGCATGCAGGCTCACCGGCCAGCAGCGATTCAATCTCCTGTGCCAGCGCAGGACTTACTTCCTCATCGGCGTCGAGCGAAAGCGCCCAATCGCCGGTGGCGCGCGCAATGGCTGAGTTCTTCTGCTTTGCGAAGCCCTTCCACGGCTCCTCGAAGACCCGTGCGCCCGCGTTCTTTGCTATCTCAACCGTTGCATCGGTCGAGCCGGAGTCAAGAATGACGATCTCGCTGGCGAAGCGCACACTAGCGAGCGTACGCGGCAGGTTTGCCGCCTCGTTCAGAGTGACTAAAACGACCGAGAGCGTCTTGGGCATCGAGGCAAGGATACCAAGGATTCAGGCTTTCGCTGCGGCTTCCACTTCGGCCCATTCCTCAGTGTTCAGCTTGATCTGCGCCGCCGCGACATTCTCTTCCAGGTGCGCAATCTTCGACGTGCCCGGAATGGGCAGCATCACCGGCGAGCGCTGCAGCAGCCATGCCAGCGAAAGCTGCGACACGGAAATTCCATGCCGCGCGGCGAGCGCAGCCAGTGGCTCCGCGCCTGGTTGCCCGGCCTTGAGCAGCTTGCCGCCGGCGATGGGATACCAGGGCAGAAAGCCGATGCCGCGGCGCTCGCAGTACTTGAGCGTCTCCTCGTGCTTGCGCTCGGCCAGGCTGTACTTGTTCTGGATGGTCACGATGGGCACAATCTTTTCGGCATCTTCAATCTCTTCGGGCGTCACCTCGCTCAGGCCGATATGGCGAATCTTGCCCTGCTCCTGCATGCGTTTGAGCGCGCCCAGCGACTCTTCGAGCGGCGTGCGCGGATCGATGCGATGCAGTTGATAGAGGTCAATGCGCTCGAGCTTGAGCCGGCGCAGGCTCATCTCAACGCATTGAATCAGATAACCAGCACGGCCCACATATTCTGTCCTGGCCGGGCCCTGGCGCGTGATGCCGCCCTTGGTGGCGATGACCACTCCCGGCGCGTACGGAGCCAGCGCCTCGCCAATGAGACGCTCGGCGATCTCCGGGCCGTATGCGTCGGCGGTGTCGATGAGCGTAATGCCAAGCTCGACCACGCGGCGCAGCACACGGCGCATGGCTTCAGGATCTTCGGGTTCGCCCCAGGCGCCATCGCCTACAAGGCGCATGGTTCCATAGCCAAGGCGATGAACCGGTAGATCGCCGCCAATATTGAATGTGCCGCTCAGGCTTGCGTTCAATACATCCATATTGCCTTCGATGCTATCCGCTCATGCGAGTCTGGAACAAGGCGGCGTACAGACGCGTATTATCAGGCAGAGCGGGAAGGAGAAGCAGCCATGAGCAGCACTGTTTATCCAAATGCGGAAGCAATTTTTTACCAGCAGTATGAGGCTGTGCGCCGCGACGAGATCGTCGGAGTGCTGCTGGCGCTGTTTCTCGGCAGCTTTGGTATACACCACTTCTATCTGCGCCGCACCGGGCTGGGCGTTCTCTACTGCATTTTCTTCTGGTCGGGGATTCCCGCCATTCTGGGCTTCTTTGAGTGCTTCTTCATGCCGGGTCGTGTGCGCGAATTCAACGCCATCCAGGCAGCGGGCATCGCTGCTTCTCTGGGCATTGCTGTGCCGGGATGGGGCATGCCCGGTCAGCCGTTCAATGTGACGGTAAATGTGCCGCCCGCGCAGGCCGCTGGCGCTGCACAGCCTGGAACGCTCATTGCCTGCCCGCGCTGCCAGCAGACCAACCCGCAAGGAGCAAAGTTCTGCTCGGCGTGCGGGGCAGCGCTATAGTCCTCATCTACATGTTTGCTTCGCCCGCGCGCATCGACTCGTTGAATTTGGGCTTGGTAAAGTCCAGCGCAGCTTCCAGAGCTTCCTGATAGTCGGCCGCCCTGGCCATTAGTGCTGGAGTGGCCGCGGCAAACTCGCCGTCCACGGTCATGAGTCCCTCGCCGGCTTCGTGGTTGGCCATGCGCAGCAGGTCCTGCTCGGTGGTGTTCAGGTACTGCGCGTCACGCGGATCGGCGATCCACACCGGCTTGTTGCCGCCCAGCACGCCTGAGAGCCAGTAGACCTTGGTCAACAGATAGTGCAGGCGCTCGTTGTCATCCGTATCGGTAAAGACAAATTTCTTTTGCCAGCGGCTGTAAAAGCGTGTAGTCACCGGCACAGGCTGACGGTTGCCTGACTTGAGGAACTCAAGCTGGCCAAGGTCGACCGTCTTGCGGACAGCGTTGTAGACGAAGGTCTCCGCATAGGGCTGCTCCATGGCCGGCACAATCTCGGCAAAGGTCTGGGTCACGCTGGCCGCAACCTTGGCGTGGAGCTGGTTATGCGCGCCGCCGTCGTCCAGCCGGATCTCGCCGTGCACGATATAGGTGTCCGCGCCGGAAGTAGAGCGATGAAACGGCCACTGGAATGCGCCAAAGGCGACAGGAATGCCGCCAAGGGTCACGTAGCACTCCGGTCGGGGATTGCGCAGCCGCCTGGCCTCAGCCGCAAGGTGGGCCTGCATTTGCGGCAGCAGCTCCGGCTTATCGAAGTCAAAGACATCGGTCAGTTCGAGCTTGAGGGTCTTTCCGGGCGTATCCGCGTCCGGCAGGCCAAACTGGAAGATGGCTGTATTGCGGCCGTCTGAGGCACTGCTCTGGGCGACGGAAACCAGCACCAGGCCGGCCTTGGAGGCAGCCGCTTCAATTGACGAGACAAGGGAAGTTTTCAGTTCAGTGGCCATGCGCGAAAGAGTCCTGCAGGTGAGATCGATGCACTCTTATTTTAGAGCATCGCCCGCTCCGGCCCGGCATTGAATCGGCCGCAAACCAGTCATGGAAGGCGCAGCGCGGGTTTAAGGAAAAATCCCTGACACGCGGCGATTGCCGTTGTACACTCTCCCCGAAAGGAGCGTCTCATGGCACTCAACGCGTACTTGACATTGAAGGGCCAGAAACAGGGCGCAATCAACGGACCGGTAACCCAGAAGGGGCGGGAAAACAGCATTCTGGTTCACGCATTCAGCAACGAAATCGACAGTCCGCGCGATCCCGCGACAGGCCTGCCCACCGGCAAGAGGCTACACAAGCCTATCCGCATTCTGAAAGAGGTCGACAAAACCTCGCCGCAACTGTGGATGGCGCTTGTCAATAATGAAAACCTGACCGCTTGGGAACTGAAGTTCTGGTCTGTCACTGCCACCGGTGTTGAACAACAGACTTACACCATCGATTTGACCAACGCCAGCATAGCTTCCATCCGCGAATACATGGAAAACAACGAGGAATCTGCAAAGGCCAGTCTCCCATTGCTTGAAGAGGTCACATTTACCTACCAGAAAATCCAATGGACATGGACGCAGGGCGGAATCACCGCGATGGACGATTGGTCGGCTCCTATAAGCTGAGGGCAACGGTTCTCAGTCCGGACCAATCCGCTTTCTGACCCGCAGAGGCGAGGAGGCAAGTGGCGCATTTACAATCAACATGTGCCGTCAGACGCTTCCTCGCCCATTATCCTTGCAGAAAACCTGACCAAGGTTTACGCCGCCGGACGCATTCACGTCACCGCGGTTCACGGAGTCTCTTTGTCCGTGCAGCCGGGCGAGTTTGTCGCCATCGTCGGCCCTTCCGGCTCAGGAAAATCCACGCTTTTCTACTTGCTGGGCGGACTTACCCGCGCTACCAGCGGTCGCGTAGTTATTGACGGCGTTGACTTTGCCACGCTCGACGACGGCGAGCGTACCCGGCTCCGCAAACACCGCATCGGGTTCGTCTTTCAGAGGTTCAATCTGCTGCCCACGCTCACGGCCATGGGCAATATCGAGATTGGCTACTCAGTGAGCGGACGTACATCACCGATGGACATGGCCTATCTGGAACACCTGAGCGACATCCTCTCGATCCGTGGCCGCCTCAAACATCGCCCCGCAGAGTTGAGCGGCGGCGAACAGCAGCGCGTAGCCATTGCGCGTGCGCTCATCACGCGTCCGGCCATAGTGCTAGCCGACGAGCCTACCGGTAACCTGGATACAAAGAACTCCGACGCCGTGCTGCACATGCTGGTTCGGTCGAATCGGGAACTGGGCCAGACTACGCTGATGATCACCCACAACCCTGAGGCCGCGGCCATTGCCGGGCGCATTCTTTACATGCGCGACGGCGAGATTGTGAGAGAAGAAAAAGGCGCCGGAGCAGCCCCTGCGGCGGTTTGACCCGGCATGGCCCAAACGGTATACTCAGATTTGCGTTACAGCGGTATTCCGGTCTGTGTAGAGCGCTGAATTCGCCTGGGAAATAGCCTGATTTTCAATGGAAAATCGGCCGGTATCCGAGGCGGCAGTTCAGGACTGGAAACTGCATAAGCGGGAGTAGCTCAGTGGTAGAGCATCGCCTTGCCAAGGCGAGGGTCGCGAGTTCAAATCTCGTCTCCCGCTCCAAACCGCCCTCCGGTGCCCACCGGGTTGGCTACGGCGGTCTGGACCGGTTTCCGAAGTAAGGCAGCCCTGCCAAGGCGCGGTACCCAAGTGGTAAGGGAGAGGTCTGCAAAACCTTTATGCGCCGGTTCGATCCCGGCCCGCGCCTCCAATTCCCTCAACAACTTAGAGCCATCGCAGCTTAATCGTGCACTTGATCTGGCGCTAAACTGCGCGCCTCAATCGGCACGCAACTCAGTGCTTTGCCAGGTCTTCCTGCCGAAGGCCATATTTCTCCATGCGATAGATGAGCGTGCGCCGGCTGATGTCGAGATAGCGCGCAGCCTGCGATTGATTGCCGTCGAACTTCTCCAGCGCACGCAGCAGCAGCTCGCGCTCCACTGCTTCCAGGCTGATTCCCTCTTCCGGCAGTTCGAGCAGGAGAGTCGACTTCTGCTGTGTACCCTGAACCTCACGCAGCTCATCCGGCAAATCGTCTTCGGTAATCTGTACGCCATTTGAGAGCACAAGCATGCGCTCAATCACGTTCTCGAGCTGGCGTATGTTGCCCGGCCAGCGGTAGTTCATGAAACGTGCCGCCAGGTTGGGGGCCATGCGCACATTTTCCATCCCATGCCGCTCCTTCGCATTATGAAAGAGGCGTTCCACCAGCTCGGGAATGTCCTGCTTGCGCTCGCGCAGCGGAGGAAGATAGAGCGGCACAACGGCCAGGCGATAGAACAGATCTTCGCGAAAGGTTCCGTCTTCAACCATGGCAGAGAGATTACGGTTGGTTGCGGCGACGATGCGCACATTGATTGTCTTTGTGCCCGCTGCTCCTACGCGCTCAATCTCGCCATGCTGAATAAGGCGAAGCAGTTTGACCTGCGACTCAAGAGGCAGCTCGCCGATCTCGTCGAGAAAGAGGGTTCCGCCGTCGGCCGTTTCAATGCGCCCCGGCTTGTTGGCGACCGCCCCGGTAAAGGCTCCGCGCGCGTAGCCGAAGAGCTCCGCTTCCACCAGGTCTTTGGGAATCGCTGCACAGTTGACAGTGACAAATGGATGATTGCGGCGGCGGCTGTTGTGGTGAATGGCGCGCGCCAGCAGCTCTTTGCCGGTTCCGGTTTCGCCGTTGATGAGCACGGTGGAGTCATGCTCCGCCACGCGCGACGCCATCTCAAGCACACGCAATAAGCTCTTCGAGCGGCCGATGATGTGCTCGAACCCGTAGCGCTGGTCCAGAGCCGAACGCAGATTGCGCACTTCATCGATAAGTTCCTGGCGCTCCATGGCGCGGTGCACGGCCAGCAGCAGTGCCTCGTAGTCGATGGGCTTTGTAATGTAGTCGTACGCTCCCAGCCGCATGGCCTGCACGGCTGTGTCGATGGAGCCAAAAGCCGTGATCATGATGACCGTGGTCTGCACTTCGTCCTGCTTGATGCGGCTCAGCAACTCGATGCCGTCCATGTCAGGCATGCGGAGGTCGGTGATAACGAGCTTTGGGCGACGTTCCGCAATCAGCCGGTGCGCCTCGCTGCCTGAGGTTGCGAGTTCGACCGAATATCCCGCCTCAGCCAACTGCATCTGCAACACGCGGCGCACACTGTTGTCGTCATCGACGATCAGAATCGAGTTATCGGCCATGGCTGATCTCCTTGCCGGCCGGAAGCTCGACTCTGAAGGTCGTTCCTCCGTGCGGATTGTGGCGAAATGTCAGCGCGCCGCTGTGTTGAGCAATGATCATTGATGAGATGGCAAGGCCGAGGCCTGTTCCTTTGGACTTGGTGGTGAAGAAGGGCTCGAATATCTTATCTGCCACGTCGGATGAAATGCCGCTGCCGCTGTCTTCCACTTCAATCGCTATCTGTTTCTTCTCGTCGATGGTTCTCAGTTGAATCAGCGCACCGGCGGGCGATGCCTCTATGGCATTGAGCACAAGATTGAGCAGAACCTGGCGAAGCTGTTCGGGATCGCACTCGATCTCCGGACAGGACTCAAGCGGAACATGCCGCAACGAGATATGACTGGCTTCAGCAGTATGCGCCGCGAGCGATGCAACAGAGGACAGCAGCGCATCAGGATCGGTGGACTGCAGCCGCGGCAGGCGCGGCTTGGCAAAGTTCAAAAAGCCTGTGAGCAGCTTGTTGAGCCGCTGCGACTCTTTCTGAATAATGTCCAGGCTCTCTTCCCGATACTCTTTCGGAGCCGCGCCGCGCCGCAGGATGCCGGCGGCGCCGGAGATGCTTGCCAGCGGATTACGAATTTCGTGCGCCAGGCTGGCGGCCAGCCGCCCTGTAGCTGAAAGTCTTTCAGCCTGCTTCATTTTAGCCACGTTTTCGCTCAGTTCCAGATAAACCTCTTCAAGCTCATGGCGGGTCTTTTCAAGATTGTTCCTGTGCGCCCGTTCGCGATCGGATAAGTAACCGGCGATAAGTCCCGCGGCCGTGAAGATGCTCAACTCGACGATCTGATCCTTGGCATCCATCGGCCACTCTGCCCAGTGTGCGGCAATGAGAGGAGCGTCAATAATGCCTCCAAAGACTGCGGCAACTGCGGCCCCTCGCAATCCATACAGTATTCCCGCAATCATGAGCGGGAGGAAATTGAGATGGTGAAGCACGTTGTGTGCCGAAACATTCGACGCCGGAACAATGTAGTTGAGAAATGCGAGCAGCAACAGCGATCCAGCGACGAGCATAACCGCGAATCTCGACTTCGACGGAGTTGAAAACTGTTGCCACTGCATAAGAAAAGCATAGCTGCCAACGGCCGGAACGTGGCGTGCACAAAAGCGGGAATCACCTGCCTGCTGCGGTTCAGGGGCGAAAACGCAGGCGTGAACCCGGTGCGATGGTGTACCAAAACGTCCACTGCGGCCTGAGCGAGTGTACCAATTGCAGCAGCTGAGGTCCTGTTGTACGCCCAAACTCTGTATTTCTGTTTTGGCAGCAGACGTGCATTCCATTGGCGTGTGCGTCAACAGGTTACCCTTTTTTTCTTTGCTTTAATCGTTCCGTTCGCTGCCACTGCGCAGCGATCCGACGTCCCTCCCCCAGGACGCATCGATGGGCCGGTTCCAGCCGTGCCTGCGCTCTTGCAGGAAGCGCAGACCGCGGCCGACCGGCCCGCGATGATTCTCACCATCGACCGCGCGCTGGCGCTTGCCGAACAGAACAGCCCGCTGCTGCGGCAAAGCCAGGCGACCGTCGAAATATCCAAAGCTCACATTCAATCGGTTCGCGCTTACACCAATCCGTCGGTCGACTTTCTTGCGGGTCATCAATCAGGGCTCAACGTTCCAACTCCCGGTGTTCCGGGGCTGCTGCAGCACTACTCGGCCAGCCAGACTATCGAGATACCGAGCGAGCGCCGTGCACGCATTCAGGCCGCACAGCTCGGTTACACAGCCGATCAGTATCAGCTCGCGGGTGTGCGGCTCTCTGTGGTGGCGAACGTCAAGCGCGCGTTTTATGACGTGATTCGCCGCAAGGAACAGCTCGCCAACGCCAAAGATAATCTAAGCCTGGTCGAGGATTTGCGCCGCCGCGTTGGCGTAGAAGTCCACGTAGGAGAAAAGGGCAAGCTGGAGCTCACACGCGCAGAGGCCGAACTGTCGCGTGCACGCGCTGCCGTCAACAGTGCGGAGATTGAGCTCGCCGCAGCACGCGCAGTGCTGAAGGCCGTCACAGGCCTGCCTGCGAACGAAAATCCCGATGCGGACGGAACACTGGCAGGCCATGCGCAACTGGCTCCGCTCGACGAGTTGCGCCGCCAGGTAATCGCCACGCATCCTGCGCTGGCTGAGTCTTCGGCACGCGTGGCTCAGGCCCGCGCCGTTGTCAACGACGAACGTGCGCTGCGTATTCCGCAACCCAGTCTCTACGGCGAATACGAGCATCAACCGGATCTCCAGTTTTTTCGCGTCGGCGTAAACGTACAGATTCCGCTCTGGGACAAAAGGAAAGGCCCCATCCAGGAAGCCAAGGCCGATCTGGCCCGCTCAGAAG
The DNA here is from genome assembly GCA_035546015.1 of Occallatibacter sp. Taxonomy (GTDB): domain Bacteria; phylum Acidobacteriota; class Terriglobia; order Terriglobales; family Acidobacteriaceae; genus Telmatobacter. Next base: position 12,768 of record DASZXD010000024.1, on the reverse strand, counting down.
CCGTTAGCCGCGAACGCGAGTTGGAGATTACGGCTGCGCTCGACCGAGCTTATGACCAGTACGAGATCAGCAATCAGCAGGTGGAAAGCCTGCAGGCTGGATCGCTGCGCGAAGCTGAAGCGGCAGTTGACGCCGCACGCTCGGCATACAGGTTTGGCGAGCGCGGCATCGTAGAAGTGCTCGACGCGCAACGCGTCCTGCAGGGCATTCGCACCGATCTGCTGGATGCGCTGTACGCAAGGCAGTCGGCGCTCATCGATCTTGAAGAGCTTGGAGCAACACGCCAGTGAGGACATTCCCCATGAATAAATTGAATGGCCTGATCGCCACATGCATGGCAGCTGCGGCGCTGCTGCCGATGGCAGGATGCAAGTCTACCACCCTATCAGGTTCAGCCACCGCTTCGGCCGCGCAGGACCCGCTCAAGATACAGATCACGCTGAATCTGCAGCGGATCATCACTGTAGGCAAGCCGCAGTGGCGGGAAGTGACAACCGAAGAAAAGGTGGCGGCACGTGTAGAGACCGATGCCTCGCGGCTGGCACGCATCGGCTCGCCCGTCGATGGCCGCATCACCAAGGTCTTCGTCTTTGAGGGCGAGCGGGTGCACCAGGGACAGGTGCTGGCCATGCTGCATAGTAATGTCCTCTCCGATACGCAGTTCTCTTTCATCAAAGCCTTCTCGCAAGAGAAGCTGGCAGAGCAGTCCGCTGCGCGCGCGCGTCAGTTGGTGCAGTCCGATGTAATCGGGTCCGCTGAGTTGCAGAAGCGCGAGGCAGAGGTATTGCAGACCAGTGCGGAACTGGCAGCGCTTCGTTCGCAATTACGCGGCCTTGGCATGACCGATGCCGCAATCAAAGACCTTGAGACTTCGCGCAAGATCAACTCCGATTATCCAATCACTGCATCTATCTCCGGAACGGTCATTGAGCGCAAGGTGACAATCGGCCAGGTTGTGCAGCCAGCCGATCCTGCATTCCTCATCGCCGACCTGTCGAACGTGTGGCTGGTTGCCGATGTGCCCGAAGAACAGTCCGGATCGCTTTATATGGGCAAGACTGTGATCGCCAATGTTCCTGCTCTGCCCAATGAGCCTTTTACGGGTACGCTCTCTTTCGTGAGCCCGGTTGTGAATCCGGAAACACGCACGGTACAGGCTCGCATGGATCTGGCCAACAGAAACGGATTGCTCAAGCCCGAGATGCTCGCCTCCATGACCTTCGAGAGCCGCCCGCAAAAAGGGCTGACCATTCCCTCTACCGCAGTAGTCCGCGAAGAAAACAAAGATCAGGTCTTTATTCAATGCGCTCCACAAGAGTACATGCTGCACGAGGTACAGCTTGGCCCTGAGGCCGCAGACCGGCGAGTGGTTCTCTCCGGACTCACCGAGGACCAGCAGATCGTGCTTGACGGCGCGTTCCATCTGAACAACGAGCGCAAGCAGAACCTCGTCAGAGGAGCGGAATAATGCGCGCACTCATTGCAGCGGCACTTCACCAGCGGCTGGTGATCGTCGTCGTGTCTCTCATCCTGCTTGCCTTTGGTGTAGATGCCGCGCTGCATCTGTCGGTAGATGCATTTCCCGACGTGACCAATGTTCAGGTTCAGATCGCAACCGAGGCTCCAGGCAAATCTCCTGAAGAGGTCGAACGCTTCATCACGGTGCCCATCGAAATTGGCATGACAGGCCTGCCCGGCCTCACCGATATGCGCTCGCTGAACAAGCCGGGGCTCTCGCTCATCACACTCGTCTTTGAAGACGGAAAGGGCGTGTACTTTGAGCGCCAGCTTGTGAGCGAGCGCCTGAACGAACTGCGCGACATGATGCCGGAAGGCGTCACACCTGTGCTTGGCCCGGTCACGAATGCGCTCGGCGAGGTTTATCAATACACGCTGGAGCGGCCCGATGACGGCAAGCGCGCGCTGACGCATGATGAACTGGTTGAGCGCCGTACGATCGAAGATTGGGTTGTTCGCCCGCTGCTGCGCTCCATTCCCGGAGTTGCAGAGATCAACTCCACAGGTGGATTCGTCAAGGAATATCAGACTCTCGTCGATCCGCAAAAACTGCGCTACTACGGCTTGACCATTGAAGACGTCTACTCAGCGCTCAAGCGTAATAACGCGAATGCAGGCGGCGGTATTCTGCCCGAGCATGCCGAACAATACCTCATCCGCAGTGTCGGGCTCATTCATGGCGTAGACGACATCCGCAATATCGTTCTGAAAGAGAGCGCGGGCACCCCTGTCTACATCCGCGATGTGGCTGAGGTGCGCATCGGCAACGAGGTCCGCTACGGCGCCATGGTGAAGGGCGGCTACACTGAATCAGTCGGCGGCGTTGTCATGATGATTGCCGGCGGCAATGCAAAAGAGATTGTCAGCCGGGTCAAGCAGCGCGTGGCTGAAATCAATGCCAAGAATATGATTCCCGGCGGCCTGCAGATTGTGCCGTACTACGACCGCTCGCGCCTGGTCGACGCCGCTATTCATACCGTTACAGAAGTGCTTGCTGAAGGCATCGTCCTTGTCGTTGTGGTGCTCTTTCTTTATCTGGGCGATCTGCGTTCAAGCCTGATTGTGAGCGCCAACCTGCTGCTAACACCTCTTATCACGTTCCTGGTCATGAATCACATCGGCCTTTCGGCGAACCTGATGTCGCTGGGCGGCCTGGCCATTGCCATTGGACTTATGGTGGATGGATCGGTAGTCGTGGTGGAGAACGTCTTTGCGCGCCTCAGTCATCCGAAGGAAGAAAGCCGCCTTCACGTAGTCCGCGATGCTGTGGTTGAAGTCGCAACGCCAGTCATTTTTGGGGTACTCATCATTGTTCTCGTCTTTCTGCCGCTCATGACCCTCGAAGGGACAGAGGGCAAAATGTTTGCCCCGCTGGCTTACACCATTGCGATTGCCCTGCTGCTTTCGCTAGGCCTTTCGCTCACGCTCTCTCCCGCCCTCTCTATGTTTTTCCTGAGAGGCGGAAATGAAAAGGATACATGGCTTGTAGCGCGCCTGCGCGGCTACTACGACCGCATACTGGCCGTCGCCATGAAAAACAAGGCCAAAAGCATCACCGCAGTCGTGCTCCTTTTTGCAACATCTCTCTGCCTGTTCCCATTTCTGGGCACGGCGTTTATTCCTGAGATGCAGGAAGGCACACTCGGGCCAAATGCCGACCGCGTGCCCAACATCTCTCTTGATGAGTCGGTCAAGATGGAGCTGCAGATGCAGCGGCTGATGCGCGACATACCTGGAATAGAGGGAGTTGTCTCGCGCCTTGGCCGCGGAGAATCGCCTGCCGATCCGGCCGGGCCCAATGAAGCCGATGTCCTTGCTACCCTTGTTCCTGTCGACAAGCGTCCGCGTTCGCTCACGCAGGAAAAGATTGCGGACGAGATGCGTAGAAGACTTGCGACAATTCCCGGAATCAACCTCGTCATGTCGCAGCCCATCTCCGATCGCGTAGATGAGATGGTAACCGGCGTGCGCGCCGATATTGCCGTAAAGATCTTCGGCGACGACCTCGATACGCTCATCGAAAAGGCGCAACAGGTCGCACAGGTGGCTGCGTCTATCCGTGGCACGCAGGACACGCGCGTGGACCGCGTGGGCGGACAGCAATATCTGGTCATCGACATCGACCGCTCGGAGATTGCACGTTATGGCCTCAACGCCGCCGACGTGAATGACACCATTGAGATGGCAATTGCCGGAAAAGCGGCTACCGATATCTATGAAGGCGAGCGCCGCGTGCATGCAATCGTGCGCCTGCCTGAGTCAGACCGTTCCAGCATCGAAGCAATCAAACAAATCATGGTCTCCTCACCGAGTGGCCCGCGGGTTCCGCTTGAAAATCTTGCCGACATCCGGGTCCTCGAGGGTCCAGCTCAGATCAATCGTGAACAGGGCAAGCGCCGCATTGTTGTCGCCATCAACGTTGCAGACCGCGATCTGGGCAGTTACGTTGCAGAACTGGAAAAGACTGTGAATGCGCGCGTTCCTCTGCCGCCGGGTTACTTCTTCCAGTGGGGTGGCCAGTTCCAGAATATGCAGCGTGCGCTCCACCACCTGATGATCATCATCCCCATCACCATTGGAGCCATCTTCTTCCTGTTGTTCCTGCTCTTCCACTCGGTGCGCTTCGCTGCGCTGATTATCACTGTGCTGCCGTTCGCATCCATCGGCGGCGTCATCGGGTTGTTTCTCTCGCGCGAGTACTTATCCGTGCCCGCATCCGTGGGATTCATCGCCCTCTGGGGCATCGCAGTGCTCAACGGTGTTGTGCTGGTCTCTTACATCCGCAAATTGCGCGAAGAAGGCCTTTCGCAGGTTGAAGCTGTGATTCGCGGAACACAGATGCGGTTCAGGCCCGTGATGATGACCGCTACTGTAGCAGCGCTTGGGCTTGTACCATTTCTGTTTGCCCATGGTCCAGGCTCGGAGATTCAGCGCCCTCTGGCTATTGTTGTCATCGGTGGCCTGATCACATCCACATTCCTGACGCTTGTCATCGTGCCCTGCCTGTACGCAATCTTCGAAGGCAAACCGCAGGACATCGCAGATCGGGAGATGGAGCATCATCTGCTCAGCTAAGCCGTCTCCTGAAGGGGTTGAGATTCGCTCCACCTGGTCCGCTTATTATGCGTTCTTGCCAGACGCAGGCGGGCACGGTGCAGACGTGTCTTGACGGCAAGCCTGGAGAGGCCAAGCAGCTCTGCAACCTCGTCCGTCGAACGGTCTTCGATCATTCTCAACTCGGCTGTTTGCCGCAGACTCAAAGGCAGCCGGCTTATTGAATGCATGAGCCGGCTCAATCTCTGCTGCTGGTCGCAGATCTGTTCCGGGTCGGGGCGGCCATCAATTACTTCGAGTACATACGTTTCTTCGCCCGCTGGTGAAAGCTCATAAGAGAACTCGCGGCGCACTCGATTCCGCCGCAGGATCATGAGAGCCGAGTTGATGGCAATACGCATGAGCCAGGTTGAAAATTGTGCGTTACCCTGGAAATCCTTTAGCCCCAGATACGCTCTCATCAGCGAATCCTGCATGGCGTCTTCGGCATCTTCGCGATTCTTGGTAATTGTGTACAGCCTGCGGTAGATGCTTTTCAGATAGGGACTGCACAGCTCGGAGAATGCCGCGCTTGACCCGGCTCGCGCGGCTGCAACCAGAGCCTCCACATGGCGCACGCGAGCCTCTGCATGTGCTGACAGACACGTTGACTTCGACGGAATACCGTTCATGGCACTCTCACTCTCTGCAAAATATGCGGTTGGTCTTACGCGAAGAACGAAGCAATATGACGTTCTTCAACGCGCGTGAACTGAGATGGGGAATGGACTGGCAGTAGCTACACCAGTGAGCTACTTCTTGGATTGTCTTTCAGAAGCAGAATGGCCGCGAGCCACAAACGAGGCAAATGCTACCCCCTCGATCGAGCCATTCTTTAGCTGCACTATTGCGTTCTGTTTTTTAAGGCAGCCACGCCATCACGCGGAGAGGAACGGCGAGTGGGCAGACCTGTCAGATGCCGCTCATTCCGCCATCCACGAGCAGTTCAGTTCCAACCGCAAACCGGCATTCGTCGGACGCGAGGAAGACGACTGCGTTTGCAATCTCGGCAGGATCCCCGAATCGAGCAGCAGGCACCTGCCCCTGGATGGAGGCTGCAACGGCCTTGAGCTGCTCATCAGAGAAGCCCAGCTTGCCATAAAGCGGCGTCGAGATCGGCCCCGGACTGACGGCGTTCACCCGAATGCCACGCGCAATCAGTTCGCCGGAAAGCGTGCGCACAAATGAGAGCAGAGCCGCCTTTGAAGCTGCATACACACTCGTGCCAGACATGCCGATGTGCGCGTTGACTGAGCCATTCAGCACAATCGATGCAGGATTGGAAAAAATTGGAAGCAGTGACTGAATCAGGAAATATGGCCCCTTCACGTTGATGGCAAACGAGCGGTCAAATCCAGCTTCATCAAACTGCTCCAGCGGCCGCATGTCTACAACGCCTGCATTTGCAAAGAGAACATCGAGCCGGCCAAACGCCTGCTTCACCTGCTCGGCAAGCTGCTCCTGGTCGTTGACTGTGCTCGCATCCGAAGCGATCACCAGTACATCTGAACCAAGTTCTTTGCGCGCCGCCTCCAGTGTGGATGGGTTCTTTCCGGTGACAGCTACACGCGCGCCTTCTTTCACAAATCGGCGCGCTGTTTCCAGGCCGATGCCGGTTGTGCCGCCGGTAATAAGTGCATGTTTTCCCTCAAGCCTGCCCATAAGTCGACCTCGCTGGTGAGTTGAAGAACGTGTGTTTATTGAATGTTAACCACAACTTTACCGTAGACCAGCCGTTCGCGCAGGCCTCCAGTGTACGCGAGGGGCGTCTGCTCCATAGACACTTCCGCTCGAACAAAAGCCCTGATCGTTCCGGCATCGAGCAATCTGGCAATCTCCTGCAACTGGTGCTGGTTCGCTTCGACCAGTAGAAAAGCGTCTTTCACGCGCTGATCGTTCGTCGCCTCCGCGTCAGCAGCAATTGTCACCAGCCGGCCGCCGGGCCGCAGCACACTCCACGACCGGTCACGGGTTTCGCCGCCAACCGCATCGAATACCACATCGACTTTGTCAACTCTATCCTCGAATCGCTCCGATTTGTAGTCGATCACTTCATCGGCGCCAATCTGCCTCACAAACGCCACAGCTTGCGCTGAAGCCGTTGCGATCACGACTGCACCGCGCAGCCGCGCAAACTGTGTGGCAAACACGCCGACTGCACCGGCAGCTCCGTGAATGAGAACACGCTCGCCTGGTTGCAGATCCACGCGGCTATACAGTCCCTGCCAGGCTGTGAGAGCTCCAATTGGAACTGCCGCTGCTTCGGCATGACTGAGCGTCTGGGGTTTCGCGGCTATATTCTGCGGCTGCGTTATACAGAACTCTGCGGTTGCGCCATCGGCAAACCAGTCATTGAGCCCGTATATTTCGTCGCCTACTTCGAATCCCTGAGCGTTCTTTCCCAGAGCTGCCACCACTCCTGAGAATTCGTGGCCCGGCACAGCCTTCACGCGAGGCTCGCCGGATCGGGTATTGGTTGTCGGATACCAGACCAGTTCAGCCGGCGTAACGCCCGCAGCACTAACCCGAACGAGAATTTCCTTTTCTCCGGGTCCGGGTATAGGCAGGTCCACTGCAGCCAGTGTCTGCGGCTGGTGACTGTTGTCGATTTGTATGGCCTTCATGATCTACTTCTCCTGACTTCTGAGTGCAGCAGACACACCCTTGAAATGAGCAGAGCGAACAGTCAACGCGATTGGCTGTTTTTGCAAACAGCGCGTTTGCTTTTCGCACCTGAACCAGATTACGCAGCAATTTGAAAAAGCACAAAAGCCGATAGGATTGTTGTAAACCGCCCATTTCGAGGGATGCGCGCAAGCAAGATGCCACCAATCTGTCCGCGTCATCTCCCTCTGTATGCAATCATGACGCTCGGGTTGTAGCATGGTGCGGCGGAGATCCGCAGTTGCGCATAACGCCGCGATTCGCTAAAGGCACTGTGCCTTATGCGTGAAACGAGGTGGAGATGAAGAACGAGTTGCGTTGCGTAGTACCGGCCGGCGATATCTGCGGCGAAGGCGCTTTGTGGCATCCGGAGCAGGGTGCCCTTTACTGGACCGACATTAACCGGTTCCTGGTGCACAGATTCGATCCGAAGGCAGGCACAACGCAGACGTGGCTCTTTGACGAGCCCGTGACCTCAGTCAATCTCACCACGCGCAATGAAGAGCTTCTTGTTGTGCTCGGCTCGCGCATCGGTCTCTGGTCGCCGCATACACATCCTGGGTTCAAAACAATCCATACGCTCGCAGAAGCGCCCGTCATGCGCTTTAATGATGCACGCGTCGATCCACGTGGCTCGCTTTGGGTGGGCACCATGCGCAACAACGTAGGCCCACACGGCGAGCTTGTCGATGTGGAGTTTGCCGACGGGGTGCTGTATCGCATCGATCCCGATGGAATGGTGACCGAGTGGAGGAGCGGCATCGGAATCTCCAACACCGTTGCGTGGAGCACGGACGGGAACACATTCTGCTTTGGTGACACGACAGCCAATATACTGTGGGCCTTCGACTACAATACGCAAACCGGGGCAATCAGCGGCCAGCGGAACCTGCTTGCAAATTTTGGGCGCGGCAAACCCGACGGCTCAGCGATGGACTCTGAGGGATTTCTCTGGAATGCCCGCTACGACGGCGGCTGCGTGGTGCGCATCGCTCCGAATGGCGGCATTGACCGCGTGGTGGAGATGCCTGTATCCAGCCCAACCACCTGCGCCTTCGGAGGGTCCGAAAACAAAACCCTCTTCATAACCAGTGCACGCTCGGCGGAACAGCTCTCAGGTAGCGTCTTTGCACTGGACGTGGATGTGCGCGGCGTACCCGACGGACGATTCCAGCTGACGTAGAAAACCGGGCGGTCCATGCATGAGCAGACACGCAGCGTCGTGTAATCTCTGACACGTTCGTGTCGAGTGTGACACACTCCCTTTGGGTTGCTTACTCATAACCCGTTTATTTCTTCATCGAATGCTCTGGACGACGGCATGCAATGGCCTCAAGCAACAGCAACTCTGTTGCGGGGCCACGAATGCTCTTTCCGACGGTTGAATTCGCGCTCTTCTTTCTCGCGGTCCTGATTGCCGCGTGGGGTCTTTACCGCTTCAATACCACGCACAAAGCATTTCTGCTGCTTGCCAGCTACGTCTTCTACGGTTTCTGGGACTGGCATTATGTTCCGCTGCTCTTCGGCATCTCGCTGGTGAGCGGCATTGCCGCGCGGCGCATCCAGGCGAGCGAAGCGCAAAAAACTCGCAAGATGTGGCTGATTGCCGGTATCGTCATCTGCCTTTCCACGCTTGCTTACTTCAAATACACAAGTTTCTTTTTTACCACTGCGCTCGATCTCTGGAGTCGCATTGCACGCACGCCGCAGGTTGGCATTCCTTCGCCGCTGTTGCCGCTCGGCGTATCGTTTTTCGTCTTCCACGCCATCTCGCTGATGATGGATGCCTACCGGCACAAGCTGCGCGACCGTGTTTGCCTGCTCGATGCGCTGCTTTACGTTGCCTTCTTTCCGCAGTTGATCGCAGGGCCGATTCTGCGGGCTTCAGGCTTTCTGCCGCAGTTAAGCACGCGCCGTAACCCGAAGGCGATCCGCGTGAATCGCGCGCTGCTGCTGATCATCGCCGGGCTCTTCAAGAAAGTCGTCATCTCAAATCTGCTGGCCACACGGCTGGTGGAACAGGTCTTCGCTGCGCCACAGGCATATGGCCGGGTTGACACGCTGCTTGCCATCTATGGCTATGCTGCACAGATTTACTGTGACTTCTCCGGGTATACCGATATTGCAATCGGATGTGCCATGCTGCTTGGCTATCGCTTTCCACGCAACTTCAACGCGCCTTATATCGCAACCAATCCGCAGGATTTCTGGCGGCGCTGGCATATCTCGCTATCGAGCTGGCTGCGTGACTATCTTTACATTCCGCTGGGCGGCTCGCGCGGCACGGCGTGGCGCACCTGCGTGAACCTGATGATCACCATGCTGCTCGGCGGGCTATGGCATGGCGCGGCCTGGACTTTCGTGGTCTGGGGCGCTCTGCACGGCTTCTATCTCGTCCTTCATCGCATGTGGAACGCGCTCAAGTGGCCCCCGCTCCTGCGCATGCGTGAATCCGTTAGCTGGCGCTGGGCCTCGCGGCTGCTGCTGTTTCATGCCGTGTGCCTGGGATGGGTGTTCTTCCGTGCTCCGTCATTCGGCACTGCCTTTGACTTATTACATCGACTCACCGTACATGGTGCGGCAACGCTCGCCACTGTTCCGGTGATGCTTGCGCTGTTGCCTGGGCTCTTCGGACAGTTCCAGCCGTTGCGCTGGCGCAAGTCTCTCGAACATGAGCTTGGCTGCTGGCCGGCAATGGCGCGTGGCGCCGCATTTGCCAGCGCGATCTTCGCGATCGAATTGCTCGGACCTTCGGGTGTAGCCCCGTTCATCTATTTCAGGTTCTAAGACCATGCGCGCACAGAGATTCAATTCGCTCTCTCAGCTGGCCGCGGTAATGGCTGGATTCGCTGTCACCATTCTTCTGCTCGAGTCAGACGCGCTTGCTGTGTGGGCTGGCCGGCTTGAAGTCAATCGCGCCGCTATGATCGCGGTGAGAATCACCTCGGCTATTCACAATACGTTTGAGCCTCTCGGCATGGAGAACGTGCGCAGGCAAAGCCTCGCGGGCCTCGACCGGCTCGGCTGGAGCGATGATCCTGCGCGGCTGCTGACGGCACGCAAAGCTTACCTGGGCGGCCCAGTGCAGTCTGAGAGATCCTGCGATGTGGTCGTTGCTTCCGGACATATTCCACTCACGACGCCGGCGCGTGGAGCCGACGCGCCGCTTGTGGCCAGTATTCCGCTGCAGACTAAGCTGCCACAGCTTCCACCGGCCGCGGCAGGCAAGCCGCGTACGCTGGCCCTGGTGGGCGACTCGATGATGGCCGTAGGGCTGAGCGACATTCTGCTGCGCGACACTGCCGCTGACCAGGACATACACGTGATGAAGGCCTTCCGCTCCGGCACCGGACTGGCGAGGCCCGATGTCTTTGACTGGATGGCCGAGTATCCGGCGATGATCGGTGACACACAGCCCGACGCAATCATCGTCGCCATCGGCGCAAACGATGCACAGGGGTTTGTGGACAACGGCAAGGTGCTGGCATTCGGCAGCGCCGCTTGGGTGAAGGTGTACCAGCAGCGTACCGCCGAATTTCTGAACATGCTTACGCAAAACGGTGCGCATGTTGTATGGGTTGCTCTGCCGCCGATGAAGTCCGGCGCGTATAACGAAAAGATCGCAGAGATCAATCGCATCACCTACACGGTGGTGAGCGAGTACCCGCAAGTAAGCTGGTGGAATCCTGCGCCGTATCTCGGCGATGACAAAGGCGCATACCGCGACTTTGCAACTACGCCGGATGGAAGGATCACGCGCATCCGCCAGACCGATGGCATTCACATGTCCGACGAGGGTGCGGCGCTGCTGGCTCCGGCGCTCATACACTGGCTGAACCCCGCACCGCCGGTGCGCGAGGCACAGGCAGATCCAGCCCCGCAGAACCCAGCAAGTCATGCACGACGGGAAAGACGATCGCGCACGATTCGACGTTAGCTAATCTGAAGCGCGCACTTCAAAAGGCACGGTCAGCTGCGAGTGGTCTCCGCTGATGGTCGTGGCCGTGATGGTCATCTTGTAGCGGCCCGGCGGCGCGACGACGCGGCCTTTGTCCGTAAAGAAATCGGTGGAGATGGTAAGACTGTCTTCCTGAGAAAGCGTGTCAGAAAAGTCGACGACTGAAGTCGCCAGCGAGCATGCGGTAGTTGCAGGCTCGGTGGAGCAAGCCAGATGCACGCGCCCTGCGTAGCTTTGAGCATGTAGCGTGATGATACTCGCAACCGATGTGCCAGCCTTCACCGGAACGGCCTGCCACTGAATGGCCGGCGCGGGAATGCCGGGAATCTTGTAGACACGGATGTAGTCGACGAGGATCTCGGCGGGATTGGGTGTGGTTGCATCCGGACTGCCGGGCCAGTCGCCTCCGATGGCCAGATTCATAACCAGATAGAAGGGATGATCGAAGACCCACTCGCCGCCTTCGGGCAGATCGCTTGCATTCTGCACAGCGTAGATGTTCGCCGGATCATCCACATAGAACTGCATCATGCCCTGCGACCAGATGATGCCGTAGGTGTGAAAGCTGCCGTCATCCACACGCGCGCCGTTGGGCAACTTGTAGTCGTGCCAGAATCCGTTGCCGCCATAGTAGCGCGGGCCATGCAGCGTTGAGCGGATCATCGTTGGCCCAAGGCCGTTGGAGCGCGGCGTGAGCGAGATATTTTCGGCAATCGTGACCGAGCCCGACGCCGGCCAGCCAACGGTCGGAAAGTTTGCGCCAAGCATCCAGAACGACGGCCAAAGCCCCGTACCCACGGGCAGTCTCATGCGCGCTTCAATGCGGCCATACTGAAAGTTCTGCAGTCCACGCGTGGTGATGCGCGCTGAGGTCCATGCGCCACTGGCCCCGCGCTCGGCGCGCAGCACCAGGTGGCCGGCGCCATCCTCAAATGCATTCGGCCGACGCGCATCGCATCCTGGCGGATTGGCGCCACGTGGCGAGCAGTAGGTTTCAAGCTCGTTGTTGCCCCACAGCGTCGAACTTCCCGTGTCGTAAGCCCATTTCGCTGGATCAGGCAGTTGCCCGGCTGCGCCGTCGAACTCATCGCTCCAGACAGGATCGCCCCATTTGAATCCCTGGGTTGCAGGCTGCGGCGCAGGCTCTGTGCGCCGGCCGAAAAAGTAGCCTGCGAAAAAAATGAGCGGCACAACCAGAAGAGCGAGTGCGCCCTGCAGGATGGCGCGGCGATGCTTGCTCAAAAAGCCCGATGTCGTTTTGGTCCGCTCTGCGGTTTCCCGAGGAGCTGCCTCTTCACCGGCAGCAGCGCTTTCAGTCTCAACAGTTTCGGCGGCTCCATCTTCCGGCGGCGCGGCAAGCTGTGTACCCGCTTCGCTTGGGCGCACAAATTGAGGGACATAGTGGCCGAGCGGCAGCACGATCTGCAGCGGATGGCTTTGCCCTTCGCTGTTGTAAACGCTCCAAAGCTTCTTGCGCAGCGAGCGTGCCGTCACGCGAACGATCGGGTCGATGTGCGAATCGAAGCTCGATTCCT
>DASZXD010000023.1:0-26078 GCA_035546015.1 Occallatibacter sp. | reverse complement strand
AGTGCATCGAGTGCGCGCCACAGCAGGTCAAGATTGGCCCGCGCCGCCGCATCCACACACTGCGCGCCACCCAGCATAAGCCACACCTGCTCGATCCAAGTACCGAGCGAAATTGCAGGTTGCGTGAACCGCAGCCGCGGCACGGCATCTATGGCGCGCAGCACACGCTCCGCAGCAGCCTGCCCCTCCGCACTCAACAGATGCAGCCGCTCTGCAATCAGTTCCGGCACGGGGCGCCGCTGCAACTCGGCATCGTCTGCACTTGTCAACGTATGCAGATCCGCAAGCGAAAGCCCGCACCACGGAGCCCGCAGCACACCCAGCCATGCAACGCGATCTTCATCATTCAGCAGTGCTTGTGCCAGCGCCAGCGCGTCCAGCACTTCAGGCCGTTGGCTTAGCTCTTCAAGTTCCACTGCCCGAAAGGGAATGCGAGCCTCGCGCAGCGCTTCAGCAACCGGCGCAAGTACCTTATGCGTGCGTCCCAGCACAGCAACGCGATATTTCTTCTTTTCCGCGTCGCCACGTTGCTCGTTTTCCATGCGTGTCTGCTCGATTCGCTCATGATGCGCACGAATCAGTGCGACAATTTCAGTAGTCTGTCTATCGATTGCAGCTTCACGCTCTGGAACAATCGAATCCTTATCTGCACCTCCGGACCTTCCGCGCACAGCATCCGGCACAAACTCAAAGTGCAGCTCCATCCGTGGCCGCTGATCGTCAGCGGATTCTGGTTCGCTCTCCGCACGCGCCGGCTCAGCATACGCAAAGCGCACGCCACTGCCATCATCGGCTCGAAAAACATCTTCAAAGAACGCATTCAGCCGCGTCACCAGCGGCCTTGCGGTGCGGAAGTTTGCAAACAATCCCACCGCATCAAATGCAAGCGGCAGTTCTTGTGGCAGTTCCAGTCCGATGCTCTCCACGCGGGGAAACAGCTCTGCATCCGCATCGCGAAAGAAGTAGATGGACTGCATCGGATCGCCGACCACGAAGCATGTTCGTCCCGCTCTCTCATCCCACGCAGCGATCAGCCGTGCCAGCAACTGGTGCTGCCGCCGGCTCGTATCCTGAAACTCATCAACCAGCAGATGCCGGATGCCGTCAGCCACAGCCAGCGCGGCTTCACTGGGAATCTCGCTCTGCCCGCGCAGTACAGATTCCGCAATCTGCGCTACCTCGATATAGTCCGCACGTGTAGCCTCGGCAAACACCACCTGCAGTTCAGCCGCGGCACGCCGCAACAGGGCAAAACACGCACGAATGATCCGCCAGTCATCCTCTGTGTAGCGAGCCGGGGGCAACTCTGCAATGGTGGCCAATGCCGTCTCGAATCCTGGAATCTTTCCGAGTTCCGCAATCAGATTGAGTAGTCTTGCCTTCTCCTGCTTGCGATCAGAGGGAAATCCGTGACGCTTATCTACCTGCTTGCGGAATCCGTCTTGCGTCAGCAATAGCCGCGCAAGGCAGTTGCACGCTTCCTGCGCTTCATCAAGCTCCGCAGCACTTTCAAACGGAGCAGCGGGGAATTCGGCTAACTCAGCCAATTGCTGAAATAGCGTAGCTGCGCCGTGCGTGCAGGCAAACCGCGCCAGTTCGAGCGCTTCGCTACGTGCATGCGGTACCTGGTGGAGCAGTTCGCTCAACTGCGTCAGCGCACTGCGCACAGCATTACAAAACGGCGCTTCCAACTGCGCGCGCAACACATCCCAGTCCGGATCACGGTCCAGCACAAAGCCGTGCATCCAGCGGTCGCGCTGCGCCAGCATCTTCACCAACTGGTCTTCTATCTCATGCCAGCCGTTGTCGCGCCACAGCAGCAGCGCCTCAATCGACTCGCGCAGCACAGCATCATTGCCGTCAATCGATTCCAGAGTTCTGCGCGCCGCGCGCCGATAGAGCTCCGACGGCTGCTCGCCAATATCGAGCCCTCCACCCAGGCTCGAAAGCAGCGGCCGCTGCAGTGCCAACTCCCTGCAGAACGAGTCGATGGTAGAAATACGCAACTGTGCCGGCAGTTCAGTCAGATTCCAGCCAAGCGCGCGCGAACGCGCCAGCGCACGCCACGCCAATGACTCCATTGAGAACTCATCGGCGTCGGCCTCTCCACCCTCGCGTGCCGCAGCCTTTTCAAGCTCGGCCAGAATGCGGTGCCGCATCTCCGCTGCTGCGGCCTTCGTAAAAGTTATGGCGACAATCTGTCCCGGTTCGTCCACCTCGCTCAGCAGTCGCAAAAAACGACGCGTCAACAGATCGGTCTTACCCGACCCCGCAGGCGCGCGCACCAGAATCGACCGGCTCGCATCGAGCGCTCGCGCGCGTTCGTTCTGATCGGGAGGCGGAGTCCGCGTGGCCGTGCTATTCACTCTCCACCTCAGCGCCATCCTCGCTGTCATCCGCAAGCCCACGGTTTTCGCGCACGCGGCAGAGTGCCTCAAGCCCGCAGTTTTCGCATGTCTTCGGATAGTCGCGCGGATCGACTTCGGCATGGCCTGCAATGAAATCAGCGGCCATTTTTTCGATGTAGTCGCGCCAGTCGATTAGTTCCTCAACGGTAAAAGGTTTTTTCACAAGAGTGCTCTGATTGCCTAGATCATGCATCAGAGCTCCTTGCGCATCGGCTACCCGTCCTGCAAAGCCATGCTGACCGGCACGCACCTTTGCAAACACAAGCCCACCCAGTGGCTGTGACTCGCGATCGAGCGCAAAGCCGGCATACAGCGGCAACTGCACATCGTCCGGCCTCGGCATCTCCCACGACTTCGGCGAAACATCGCCGGTCTTGTAATCGATGACCAGCAGCGTGCCGTCGGAGAGCCGGTCCACGCGATCCAGCCGCAGATCGAGCCTGAGGCCATGAATGGACGCCTGAGCTTTTAGCTCCGTATCTTCGACAGTGAACTCCACACGCTTTCGCTCATAGAGGAGCCATTGTGTAACCAGATCTGCAAGGCGAGCCTCTTCGAGCTGCATATAGCGCCTCGGCATCTGTTCGCGCACGCTCGCCGTGAGCTTGTCCCGCAACGCATCCCGCACGTGCTTCGCGACGAATGCGCGGAGATCCGCAATCTGGGCTAGCTCCGCATGGCTGCGAATGCCTCCAGGTGGCCCGCTCCACACTGAATGCAGAACCGCATGCAGCAGCTGTCCACGCTGTGAAGCCGTAAGCGCCGGCTCTGCTGGTTCCCATCGTTCGGCTCCAAGCCGCGCTGTGGCAAACGCCTTGAACGGGCACTGCGACTGCGCAGTCAGCACGCCCGATCCCCCCTGCGTACTCGTCAGCGGGAAGGGAATCAGGCTCCGGTCTTCAAACAGCACTGTCTGCGGCGCCGGTGCATGTGCAGCAAGCAGCTCTGCCGGCAATGCATGTGGCATACCGGCAAATTTTGTAATCAGCCGTGACGGCGCAGCTTCCACGCCTTCAATCTGCCGTGGATAGCTCAAGCAGAGTTCAGGGGCAGAGGCGAGCAGGCGTTCCGTAACA
Organism: Occallatibacter sp.; assembly: GCA_035546015.1. Classification (GTDB taxonomy): domain Bacteria; phylum Acidobacteriota; class Terriglobia; order Terriglobales; family Acidobacteriaceae; genus Telmatobacter. Next base: position 22,594 of record DASZXD010000023.1, on the reverse strand, counting down.
GTCTGTGCAACGCTCCAATCGAGCTGCGCGGTGGCGTGCGGCATCCCATTCTCGCGTTGAACATCGAGCGGTAGCAACGGATGCGTTGTGCCACTAGCTGGCCATGCATCTTCGCTCGCACCCAGAAACCAGATTGCGTCGGCAGTGAGTCCTGCAGACTCCGCTGGTCCAGCGATGAGGATCGGCGCATCCTCTGACTCTGGCGAAAAGAGCGTCTCCTCAAGTGATCGCCCGATGGCTGAGAGAAAGCCATTCCATGTCATGCGCTGTGCGCGGAATCCCAACGATGCGCACTCGTCCACCGCACGCTCCCAGCGGCGGATCACCTGAAACTCAGCGCTCGAAAGTGCCCGCCCACCCGGCCATCCGGTAATGCGTAGCAGATCGCGCGCCAGCTCAGACCATGCGATTGCGCTCGCTCCGGTCTCGCGCTGCTCTGCCGCGGCAAAATCGTTGAGCCGCTGCTGTGCGTGCTTCATGCGCACCGTCCAGTCTTCTGGTAAAGCCACTCCTGGCCGCTGGTTCAGGAAAGCCTCTAACCGCCAGTTCGTGCGTTGCCGGCCGCGATCGCGGACAGCGCACATGAACGCGGTAAGTGCGCGTGACTCCCCGGCATCGGCAGTTGTTGCTTCAGACGAAAACAGCCAGTCGAGTTCCTGCTCGCTGATTGCATCGGTAAGCCAGCGCAGAATCAGATATGCAGCGCGGGTCAGCCGAACCCGGACAAGCGGCACACCAAGAGAGAATTCAAAAAGCTGCGTGTTGTTCTGAGTTGGCACATCGCCAAGAAATCTCTGGAATACTCTCTCCATTTCTCCGCGCCGCCGCGCCGCGTCCTGCGTCACAACCAGCAACCGCGCATGCGGATTCGCATCAAAATGCCGTCTGCACCACAAAGCGCATGCAGCCATCTCGGCTTGCTCGTCGGTGGCCTGATAAAGTGCAACTTTCCTTGCCGCTTCACCGCGAGCCATCTCATGCCATGCGCAGCATGCATCGAGCAGGGCGCGCTGCGTCGGCAGAATACGGTCGAATCCAGCTACCAATAGCGGTGTGCGTTCGGCAGGTTGCGCGTTGAGGACTTCCGTTAGCTCAAGCGGCAGCCGTACCGCACTCACCAGCCCCTGCACACGGCATGCATCGTCAAGAATCTCCAGCCATCTGCTGAATGCGCCCGCATCCTGCTGCCATCCCACTCGTGCCTGTGCACGCAGAAGCTGCGGTGCGTACAGGCAAATCAGCCGGTGTGCGTCCATGGCCAGTCGCGCGACGCGCTGACGTGGGCCCTCCAGAAGCACAGCATGCTGCCTGTCTCGCGCTACGATTTCTGCCCAGAGCGACTGTTCTTGCACCGGGCTCAGCACCGTGCGGTCGTCGGCACAGTGCCTGTCCCAGGCAGCACGCAAAAATCCATCCCAGTCCTGGATATTGGGAGCGGGCCAGGCGGTGAGACCTTCAGAACGGCGCGTGCGATGATAGGCGGCGGCCAGTGCGCGCGCGGCGCGTTCGCTGGCTGCAACTACGCGTCCGCCGGCGCTCAGCCATCCATCGATCTCCGCGGCCGTCATGCCCCCCATTCCAGCGTTATACGCTGCCCGGCCCAGCCATGTCACAGTGGTCTCAAGAGGTCAGTCCACTGGTAGTACACTAGAGCATGTGATGCGGATTCTGGCTGCAAGCGTCGTGCTTGCTCTCGCGGCACTGACGGGATGTCACTCGGGTCCGAAGGCCGATCAGCAGGCTTCGGCAAACCTTCAGTTCAAGATCTACAAGCTGCGCGGCAAAGTCATCTCGACCAACCCCGCAACCGGTGAGGTCACGCTGGCACATGAGGCCATTCCAGGCTTCATGGATGCGATGACCATGCCGTACAAACTCAAGGACCCAAGCGTCCTGAGCGATCTGCACCCCGGCGACGTGCTCACCGCCGATCTCTTCGTCTCGCAGGGCGAAGATGCGGATGTCTTCCTCGACCACATCGTGGTCATCGCGCAGGGCAAGCCGGATTACAAGCCCACGGTGCTCTATCACGTGCCTGAACCCGGCGATGCGGTGCCCGACTTCAGGCTGCGCAATCAGGATGGGCGCGAGATTCACCTGGATCAGTTCCGCGGCAAGACGCTGCTGCTTACATTCATCTACACACGCTGCCCTCTGCCCAACTTCTGCCCGCTCATCACGCACAACTTTGCAGCCATCAACAGCCAACTGGCAGCTGATCCTGCGCTCTATGCCAAAACCCACCTCGTCTGTGTGAGTTTCGATCCTGCACACGACACGCCAGACAGGCTTCGTGCTTATGGAGCGCAATACATCGGAAGCGATGCAAAGTCGGCCTTCGCGCACTGGGACTTTGCCGTACCTGCAAAGCCGGTGCTGATCGAAATGGCCAAGTGGTTTGATGTTGGATACTCGCCGGGGCCCGACGACACCATTACGCACACGCTCTCCACTACCCTCATCGATGCGCACGGCAGGGTAGCGCAATACTACCCGGGCAACGACTGGACACCGCAGCAGGTGCTTGCAGATGTGAAGCGCGTGGCTGCGAACGCCGGTTGACGCAGGCGCGACTGCTGATATTTGATTTTGAGTTGACTTTTACGATTTGCACGAATCGCAAGGAGAAAAGAATGAGTGAAGGACTGAATATTCCCAAGGATGGTGAACTGGATTTTCTGGCGCTGGGTGCAATCATTCATCGCCTCGATCCGGGCATCATCCCTTTTCGCAAGGCCAATGAATGCAAGATTCACGTGAGCGGCGGCGAGTTTAACGTGGCCGCCAATCTCTCCGACTGCTTCAAACTCAAGACGGCCGTCGCCTCCGCCATGGTCAACTACCCCATCGGCGACCTCATCGCAGAGCGCGTGTTGGCTATGGGCGTGAAACCTATCTATAAGCACTTTGAGCACAATGGTGCCACGGGTCCCAACATGGCCACCGTTTACAGTGACCGCGGACATGGCGTGCGCCCGCCCGTAGTGTTTTATAACCGCGCCAATGAAGCCGCTGCGCAACTCAAGCCAGGCGACTTCGACTGGAAAACCATCTTCTCGAAAGGCGTGCGCTGGGTTCACTGCGGTGGGCTCTTCTCTGCGCTCTCGGCTTCAACAGCAGCCCTCGCTGCCGAAATGATGAAAGAAGCCAAGGCCGCAGGCGCAGTGACCTCGTTCGACCTCAACTTCCGCGAAAAGCTGTGGAAGGTTGCGGGAGGCCTCGATCACGCCGTGGAGACGCTGGGCAAGATCGTAGAGCACGTGGATGTGCTGGTCGGCAACGAAGAGGATCTGCAGAAAGGCCTTGGCATTCCTGGACCTGAAGTTGAGGCAAAGTCGAAGCTGGATCCTAGCGTTTTCTTTGCCATGATGGAGCAGGTGGTGAAGAAGCTGCCGCAGGCCAAGGTCGTGGCCACCACGCTGCGCGAAGTGCACTCCACCAACCGTCACACATGGTCTGCTGTGGCCTGGGTCAACGGCAAAACCTACACCGCCCCCACGGCTGAGCTGGACGTGGTGGACCGCGTAGGCGGCGGCGACGGCTTTGCCGCAGGCTTTTTCTACGGTCTGCTTACCGGCGAGTCGCCCGAGAACGCGCTCAAGCTGGGCTGGTCGCATGGCGCGCTGCTCACCACCTTCCCCGGTGACACCACTATGGCCACGCTCGATCAGGTGCGTGCATTCGCAAAAGGCGGATCGGCGCGAATCCAGCGTTAGGGCAAATGGATAGTGAACAGCGAACAGTGGTCGGTCGATGGCTATGGAGAAGGCAACATTGAACTGACCACTGTTCACTGCAACTGTTATTCTTGCCATGCGGAGAGACGGAGGTCCTCGCATGGCAAAAGTCACAATCGTCTTTGCAGTCCTGCTCATTGCTCTTGGTCTTGTCGGCTTTTATGGAACGGGCGGGATTCATCACACCGCACTCATTCCTGCGTGGTTCGGCCTGGCGCTGGGCCTCTTCGGCGTTCTGGCCATCAGCCCCAGCGAGAGCCGGCGCAAGCTCTTCATGCACATTAATGTGACCATTGGCCTGCTCGGTTTTCTGGGCGCAGGTGCTGAGGCAGTTCGCGGCTACCTTAAGGCAACATCGCAAGGTATTGAACCGGATCACATCGCACTCGCATCGAAATTGACTATGACCGGCCTGCTGCTGGTCTATGTCATTTTGTGCGTCCGGTCGTTTATTGCGGCGCGGCGTGCACGCAAGGTATAGCCGATGAGCACAATGCGCGGTGGTGGACTGGGCATGGGTATGCGCGCCGAGCGCACTCATAGCCGCGCCATGCGCGCAGGGCAGGGCGATTCACCCAAAACCAAAGTCAGCTTCAAGAAGATGTGGCCTGAGATCCGGGCTTTGGTGGCACCGCGCAAAGGACTTATCGCCATCGGTTTGGTTCTGATGGCCATCAACCGCGTGGCCGGGCTGGTGTTGCCGTTCTCATCCAAGCCGCTGCTCGACAAAGTACTCTCTGTGCAGCATCCGCACCCTGAACTGCTTCCGCGCATCATCGTGCTGGTCTTCGGCGCAATGGTGGTGCAGGCCATCACGTCGTTCTCGCTCACGCAACTGCTCTCCAAAGCCGGGCAGCGATTGATTGCCGAACTCCGCCGCCAGGTGCAGCGGCACGTGGGCCTGCTCTCCGTGTCCTATTACGACGAGAACCGCACCGGCGCGCTCGCTTCGCGCATCATGACCGATGTCGAGGGAGTGCGTAATCTTGTCGGCACCGGGCTGGTCGAGTTCCTTGGCAGTGCGCTCACCGCTGCGCTCACATTCGTCTATCTGATGTATCTGAGCCCCAAGGTCACGCTAACGGTTTTCTCGGTACTTGGCGTTTTTGTCTTCTTCCTGCAGTACGGGTTCAAGACCATCCGCCCCATCTTCCGCGAGCGCAGCAAGATCAACTCCGAGGTTGGTGGCCGGCTTACCGAATCGTTGGGCGGCGTGCGCGTCATCAAGGGCTATCACGCCGAAGCACGCGAGGCCGCAGTATTTTCCGTAGGTGTGGAGCGGCTGCTGAACAACGTAATGAAGTCGCTCACTATGACCAGCATTCTCGGCTCGGCCTCCACAACCGTTCTGGGCCTTGTGTCCGCGCTGGTCATGTGGCTTGGCGGTCACGATGTGCTTAATCACAACTGGACTGTCGGCACTTATTTTCAATACAACATGTTTCTCGCCTTCATGGTTGCGCCGGTCTTTCAGATCGTGAACATCGGCACGCAGTTGACTGAGGCCTTTGCCGGTCTCGATCGTACCCGCGAGATCATGGCTGAGATTGAAGAGAATAAAGTTCCCGGCCGCACCATCACGATGCCGCCCATCGACGGCACTGTGAGCTTTGAAGATGTTGAGTTCGCTTACACGCCCGAGAAGCCGGTCCTTCACGGTGTCAGCTTCCAGGCTGAACCCGGCACTGTAACCGCGCTGGTGGGTTCATCCGGTTCGGGCAAATCCACAATCATCAGCCTGCTCTGCGCCTTCCACACTCCGCTCAAAGGTCGCGTGTTGGTGGACGGCATTGATCTCGCAAAAGTCAATCTCGACACCTTCCGCTCGCAACTCGGTGTCGTACTGCAGGAATCGTTCCTTTTCGACGGCACGATCCGCGAGAATGTGATGTTTTCGCGCCCTGAGGCCACCGAAGAAGAATTCCTCGCCGCCTGTCGCACGGCACGCGTCGATGAGTTCGCCGAGCGCTTCCCAGAAGGCTACGACACCGTCGTCGGCGAGCGCGGCGTGAAGCTTTCCGGCGGTCAGCGTCAGCGGCTTTCAATTGCGCGCGCGCTGCTGGCACAGCCGCGCATCCTCATTCTGGACGAAGCCACCAGCTCGCTCGACTCGGAGTCTGAAGCCATGATTCAGGCCGGCCTGGCGCAACTCATGCAGGGCCGCACCACATTCGTCATCGCGCACCGGCTTTCAACCATCCGCCGCGCCGACCAGATTCTTGTGGTCGAGCAGGGCCGCATTGTCGAACGCGGCAACCACGCCGAACTCTACGCGCTCGGCGGCCGTTATTACGATCTCTACACCCGCCAGCATGGCCTTGAAGCCAATCTCTTCCTCGCGCCCGGCGAGGGAGATGTGGTTCCCGCGTAAATTCACTCAAAAACGCCAGATCTGAAGCAGCAGGGGCCCAAATAGCCGTATCACCCCTTGACGGCAATCTCGCATTTTGAGAGGCTTGAGATGTAATCAAAGCGCGGAATAGAGGACCACAATGCGAGATGCCGCCCCGCAAGGCACTTACAAAGTTCAGGCTCTTGACCGAGCCTTTGCCGTACTGGATTTGCTTGGTGAAAGCGATACACCTCTGGGACTGGCCCAGGTTGCCTCTTCGCTGCAGTTGCACAAGAGCACCGCGCACCGCTTTCTGATGGTTCTCGAGCGCCATCGCATGGTGGAGCGTACGTCGAACGGCAAGTTCCGTCTTGGCCTGCGTCTGTTCGACTTCGGCAATCGGGCTATCGAGCAATACGATCTGCGTGAGCGTGCGCAGCCTCACCTGCGCCGCCTGGTTGCGGAAACGGAAGAAACCGCGCATCTTTGCATTCTTGAGGCAGCGCGCGTAATCTATATCGACAAGATTGAGCCTGCCCGCTCCGTGCGCATGATTACCCGCATCGGCGCCAGCAATCCCGTGCACTGTACATCGGTGGGCAAGGCGATTCTTGCTTTTCTGCCGCCTGAGCGTGCTTCTGAGGTTGTGCGCCGCATCCGGTTCGAGCGGCCCACATCGCGTACCATCGCTACTCCTGAAGCTCTGCGTGCAGAGGTGGAAAAGACTCGCCGCCGCGGCTACGCGGTGGACGACGAAGAGCTTGAAGAGGGGTTGCGCTGCATAGCCGTGCCTCTGCTCGATGCGCAGCGTTTCCCGGTAGCGGCGATAAGCATCTCCGGGCCGTCGTTCCGCGTAACAGCGCAAAAGCTGCCTTCCATCGCCAATCACCTGCTGCAGTGCGTGCGCGGCATCTCGGTGGATATGGGCTATGTGTCGAGCCGCGCCAATCGCGGGGTTGCTTGGCAGTCAGCGTCGTAATCGGTCTGCGCTGGATGCATGGGTGAGCCCGGTTGCTGATTCGGCAATGCCGATGTTGGCTGGTGTGCACGATAGACTGTGTCCATGGCCAAACGGATCGGAGTTCATCTGGGCACAGCGGGCGGCGCATCGAATGCCGTCGAGCGCGCACGCGAGATCGGCGCAAACACCTTTCAGATTTTCACCTCGAGCCCTCGCATGTGGCGCGCGCCTAAGGTCGATCCCAAACAGGCCGCGCGCATGCGCGAGCTGCGCGCCAAACTCGATGTAGGCCCGCTGGTGGTGCACAGCAGCTACCTCGTAAACGTATGCAGCCAGTCGAGCGAGACACGTGAAAAAAGCGTCGACGCATTTCGTGGTGAGATCGAGCGTGCGCTGGCCTTCGGCGCGGAATATCTGGTGCTGCACCCTGGCTCGTGGAAGGGGCTTACACGCGACGAGGGCCTGAAACTCGCCGCCGACTCCATCCAGCGTGCCATCGACGGTCTGCCCTGGCAGGGAACCTCGTTCAGCATCCTTATCGAAAATACCGCCGGAGCTGAGTTCTCCCTCGGCGGCAGCTTTGAGCAGGTTGCCGAACTCGTTGAACGCCTCAAGTCCCATGCGCCCGTGGGCGTCTGCCTCGATACCTGCCACACGCACGTCTCCGGCTACGACATTGTGACAGTCGATGGCTACGCCGAAACTATGAACCAGGTGGTTGCAACCACAGGCTTCGACGCTGTGCGTGTCTGGCACTGCAACGACGCCAAGGCCGCGCGGGGATCGAAGCTCGATCGCCATGAACACATCGGGCAGGGAACCATCGGCGTCGAGCCCTTCCGCTGGCTGCTCAACGATCCACGCTTCGACCACTGCGCCTTCGTGGCCGAGACCCCGGTGGACGAACCCGGCGACGAAGAGCGGAATGTTCGCGTGCTGAAGAGCCTGGTTGAAGCATAACGCGCATCTCGAAACGGTAAGTTCTCTCTAGCTCCGCCATTTACACTAAACATGTATGGCGGAAGAAAAAGAACTGCGTTACGACCCGGCGGCAATTGAACCCAAATGGCAGCAGCGCTGGGCCGAAGACCCCGCTCTGTATGCAGCCGAGCCCGCATCGAGCGAAAACCCCAAGTATTACGTGATCGAAATGCTGCCGTACCCCAGCGGCAAACTTCACATGGGGCATGTGCGCAACTACTCCATCGGCGACGCGCTGGCGCGCCACATGTGGATGCGCGGTTACAACGTGCTTCACCCCATGGGCTGGGACGCCTTCGGCCTTCCAGCCGAGAACGCGGCGCTCAAGAACAACACGCCTCCGCGCGAGTGGACGCTGGCCAACATCGCTGCCATGCGCCAGCAGATGCAGCGCATCGGCTTCAGCTATGACTGGGCAACCGAAGTCACCACATGCCTGCCTGACTACTACCGATGGAACCAGTGGTTCTTTTTGCGCATGTATGAGAAGAACCTGGTCTATCGCAAAAAGAGCAAGGTCAACTGGTGCCCTGAGTGCGCCACGGTTCTTGCGAACGAGCAGGTCATCAACGGCCGTTGCTGGCGTCATGAAGACACGCTCGTCGAGCAGCGTGACCTGGAGCAGTGGTTCTTTCGCATTACTGCCTACGCGCAGGAGTTGCTGGACGGCCTGGACAAACTCGAGGGCTGGCCGGAAAAAGTGCGCACCATGCAGCGCAACTGGATCGGCCGCAGCGAAGGCACCGAAGTCGATTTCGGTGTTGAAGACCGCAGCGAGAAGATTCGTGTCTTCACCACGCGCGTTGATACCATCTTCGGCGCGACAAGCGTACAGCTTGCTCCTGAGCATCCGCTGGTTACCGCGCTCGCTGAATCCAACGTCGGATTGAAGGCACAGGTCGCAACGCTGATCGACGAGCAGAAGAAGGCTAAAGAAACCGGCGACATCGGCGCAATCGAAAAGCACGGCATTGCCACCGGCTACTTCGCCATCAATCCTTACAACGGCGAGAAGGTGCCCATCTGGGTAGCCAACTACGTGCTCATGGACTACGGCACAGGTGCCATCATGAGCGTGCCCGCGCACGATGAGCGCGACTTCGAATTCGCGAAGAAATACGGCATTCCGATTGTGCGCGTCATCGCCCTCGCCGATCCAAATGCAGAAGAGCCAGAGCTGCCATTCACAGCTGAAGACGGCGTGCTCGTCAACTCCGGCAGATATAGCGGCATGAGCTGCGCTGATGCGCAAAAGCGTCTGCAGGAAGCTGCGGCAAGCGGCGCATTTGGAGAAGCGACGGTCACGTTCCGCCTTAAGGACTGGGGCGTGAGCCGCCAGCGCTACTGGGGCACGCCCATTCCGATGATTCACTGCGAGCGCGACGGCCTCGTTCCCGTTCCCGACGATCAGTTGCCCGTGTTGCTGCCCGACAGGATCGAGATCACGCAGCAGGGAGGCTCGCCGCTGAGCCGTGTGCCCGAGTTCGTTGACGTGAAGTGTCCCAGGTGCGGAGAGCCCGCCAAACGCGAGACCGATACCATGGACACCTTTGTCGACTCGAGCTGGTACTTCTACCGCTACACCGACGCGAAGAATGCAAGTGCGCCATTCAGTTCCGAGAGAGGGCAGTACTGGTTCCCGATCGACCAGTACATCGGCGGCGTGGAACATGCCATCCTGCATCTGATCTACTCGCGCTTCTGGACCAAGGTCATGCGCGATCTGGGCATGATCAAGAACGATGAGCCCGCGCAGCGCCTGTTCACGCAGGGCATGGTCATCAAAGACGGCGCAAAGATGTCCAAGTCGAAGGGCAATGTGGTTTCGCCAGACGACATGGTGGCCCGCTACGGCGCAGATGCCACGCGCATGTACGCGCTCTTCGCCGCACCGCCTGACCGCGATCTAGACTGGCAGGAAGACGGTGTGGCCGGCGTGAGCCGCTTTCTGGCGCGCGTATGGCGCCTTGCAGAGAAGAACTCGGCCACAGCACGTGCTGCAGGCCCTGCCGCAGCAGAAACCCAGAACACCGGCACCGCGCTTAAGCTGCAGCGCAAGTTGCATCAGACCATCGCCAAAATCACTCAGGACTTTGAAGGCCGCTGGCATTTCAATACGTGCGTGGCCGCCATCATGGAACTGGTGAACGAGATGCAGGCTGCCGATGCGCAGATTGCCGCGGGCGAGGTGCCTGCGCCTGTTGTGCGCGAGCTGCTGCGCAATCTGGCGTTGTTGCTGGCGCCCTTCGCTCCCTATCTCGCGGCTGAGTTGTGGGAGATGCTTGGTCAATCAGGCGACGGCGCGATTCTGCGCGCGCCATGGCCTAAGAGCGACCCCGGGCTTGCAAAGGAAGACGAGATTGAGATTCCGGTGCAGATCAACGGCAAGCTTGTAACGCTCGTCCGCGTCCCGCCGGATGCCGACGGTAAGACAATGGAAGCGGCAGCGCTGACTGACGAAAAGGTGCAGGGCCGCATCGCTGGAAAGACCGTGGCGAAGGTGATCGTAGTGCCCGGAAGGGCAGTGAATCTGGTTGTGAAGTGATGGGAATTTCCATGGCAGATGCGGCCGGCAAAGCGACAGTGCGCGCGGCGAGGCCTACGGTGCGCGGCACGCAACTGCTCGTCGAACATCTTGGAGCAGTCCTGCGGCGGCCGCTGCTTGTCGCCATCGAGCTGGGCTGGCGTTGGTTCGCGGCGGTGCCTATTCTCTGGGCCTTCTGGCGCGAATGGCAGAAGGTCCTCGCTGCGTATCCGCTCGACTCGTCCGGCTTCAACAACCTCGACGCGCAGAATCCCTGGGTAGCGGTAGTGCAACTCGGTGGTGTGTGGGATTACTATGAGCCGCACATAGCCGCCGTGCTTCGCTGGTTGTTGCCGCTCGCAGCGCTGGCGTGGATTGTAGTTTCGGCCGTTGGCCGCAACCTGATCCTGATGCGGATGGAACGCGGGATCCGCTTCCGGCCCTTCACGATGATTGCGCTGCACGCCGCGCTGATTGGTCTGCTGGCCATCACCTTCTGGGGATGGTTCGGCTGCATCGCCTGGGTGTCAGCCACGCACATCGCTGGCAACGGCGAGCCAGACCTCGTCGGCTATGCGATGTGGGTCATCTTTCTCTCGCTGGGATTTTTTTCCGCGTGGGCGCTGGTGAGTTGGACTCTTGCCGTTGCGCCGCTGCTGGCACTGCTGGAAAAGTGCTCTGCAGGCGCAGCCATCTGGCGCGGACTCAAGCTGGGCGTGGGTTTTACCAGCAAGTTGGCGGAGATCAACCTGGTAATGGGCATTGTGAAGATCGCGCTTGTGGTGCTGGCCATGGTCTTCTCAGCTGCGCCGTTGCCCTTCAGCGACGAACTCGGCCCCGGAGCGCTGCGCGCTGTAACGATGGCTTCTGTGGTCTTTTTCTTTGTCGCCAACGATATCTTTCAGGTCGTCCGGCTCAAAGCGTTCGTGGCCTTCTGGCACATCTTTCGGGGCAGCGAATCAGCAGGTTAGCGAGCCGGAGAGTCAGTACTTTCTTTCAGAAAATTCGCGCTCAGCGTGCCCTTCTTCTGCGCGATCGGCAGCAGTGTGGGATAAAACTGCACGAATGTGGTGTCTACCGCTCCATGCTGCTGGTGGCAGCTGTAGCAGACCGCAGTTTCGGAAATCAGCTTTCCGTTCGCCTGTGGCGAGTCAAAGCCGAAGAAGGCCCATCCGCCGTGGAAGCGCGACTGATCTTTGACGTGAACCTCAAGACCCATAATGTCGGTGCCTTGAAAATGTCCTGACTGGTTGATGGAACCTTTGCTGCGCGCCTCGCGCACTTCAAGAACCATCACTGTCTTGTCAGGCCACGTTCCCGTCGCAAGAAAGCTGTGATAAGCGGCCGGATCGACAAAGACGTTGTCAAACATCGAGTGGTCGCGCGTAGCGCCGGGCAGATAGTTCATATCGATGCCGGTTGAGAGATAAACCCACTCACGATAGTTTGCCAGCGGCAGCATATCGCCATCTTTTGCGTAAACAATTGAAGTGCCGGCTGCGGCCAGTGCGGTCTTGGGTTGGTGGCCTGCGAGTGCGATCAAGACCATTGCGCCAAACCCGAGGACTGCGATTGTGGAGAAAGCGTGCTTCGCAAACACGGGCGTTTCTACCTCCGCAAAAGAGAGCAGCAGGCCTGAATTCAGAACAGCTTCAACTGAACGGTTAGATACTTCTTGGGGTTGGCGCGGAAAGCATCCAGCAGGTCACGTGTGTTGGTGAGCGTGTCGTTCATGTTGTTGTAAAGCGACTTGTTGGTGAAGAGCTGGCCCATCGTGCCCTGGCCCTCGTGAATACCCTTGAGGATGGCGTCGAGATTGGTCACGGTGTCATCCATCTTTGCCGCAAAGGCTGGGTCTTTGGCCAGTTTGCCCAGCGCACCCTGGCCGGCATTGACCCGCGCCACCAGCTCGTTGGTATTTTTCACCGTCTCGTTCAGGTTGTTATAAAGCGTATCGTCCTTGAGCAGCTTGCCGGCCGTACCTTTGCCGTCGTTGAGCGCGGTGGTGATCTGGTCCAGCTTGTCCACGGCGGAGTTGAGCCGGTTGTACATCGTATCGTCGGTCAGCAGTTTGCCGGCTGTGCCTTTACCTTCAGTCAGCGAACGGGTAAGGCTATCGAGATTGGCCGTGATGGCTGCCAGATGGTTGGCCATCTGCCGGTTTTGCATCAGCATGCCGATTGTGCCGTGGCCGGAGTTGATGCTATCCAGCAGCGTATTCACTTTGTTCAGCGTTGTCTGGATCTGCTGAATCGATGTCTGGCTGCTGTTGATTACGTCCTGAATGGTCGGCGATCCGGCGGCGTGCAACTCGGAGCGATCCGGAGGAGGCGGGCCGGTGGCGTGAGTGGAGTCGATGTCGACAAAGCTGTCGCCCAGAACGCCTGCCTGGGTAATGCTGGCTGTTGAGTCTGTGTGCAGACCGTTCATGTACTCGTGACCCAATTCCATCGTGACTTCAACCGGATACGGCTGACGCTCGGGTATGACGCGAATGCGGCGCACGTTACCGATGGTCACCCCTTCCAGCGTGACTGGCGCGCCCGTCTTCAGGCCGGACGCGTTCTTGAAGTAGCAGCGCAGATAGAGCTTTTTCGCAAACAGGCCGCCTGTCGAGCCCGACATGAGAAAGATCAGACCCACCAGCACAGCCATGGCCACCATGACCAATGCCCCTACCCTAAGTTGTGACCATTGAACCTCTTTGCGGCTTGGCACGTCACCCCTCTAAGTGAAGAGAAACCCCGGACTCAAGGAAACATACGCCTGCTTTTAACTTGGATGGCCGGAGCGCGGTTTTGGTCGCGCTGTCATTGTTGCCATAAGTGCCGGCTAACCCAAGATTCCTCAAACGCGTCAGGCTGGTCTGAAACCGGCTCGACGCCTTGAGGATAGCAGACCAACCCTGAGCAGGACCTCGCCAGGATCTTGTTCAGGCCGCAGCCTCAAGTACTACGCTGGCCACGGCCAATTCACCCGTGTGCGTAAGTGACAATGACGCTCGTATCACTCCCAACCGTGCCGCAATCTCTGCCGCCCGTCCGTGAAACTGCAGCCCTGGCCGGCCGCTTGGCTCACGCGTAACCTCAATCTCCAGCCAGTTTACGCCCTGGCTGATGCCGGTTCCCAGCGCTTTGGCTCCTGCTTCCTTAGCTGCGAACCGTGCCGCAAAGCTCTCAGCCGATTGGCGCTTACGCAGGCAATAGGCCTGCTCTGACGGCGTAAAAACCCGATGCAGAAACCGCTCGCCATAGCGGTTCACCGAGTGCTCAATGCGTTTAATCTCCACCAGGTCGATGCCGGAACCGACGATCATGCTGTCTAAAAGCTACAACATCGGGCTTTTGGTTCGCCCGGCATGAAATGCGGCTAAATTACCGTTGTGGCAGAGCAGTTACCCTCCGCGGCGCGCATCTGTATCGATTACAGACATCCACGGCTCCTTCGCGTTCCAGCGGCGAACAGTCATCAAACGGCTCCGCCTTGCTCCGATAAAACCTTTACGAGGTTTAAGATGCGGCAATTAGATCCAATGCGCGACGTAAATATACCTTGGGCGATGCAGCTTCGGGCTATCTCAACCGAGGAACCTTCCCGGCTTGTGCAATCCCTCACTGGGGCGATCCTGGGCTGCGGCGGTTGGGTTCTGAGCCGCGGCGCCAACGACTCCGGCACCATCAACATGCTCTTCGAATTCGAGCGCCAGGCCTGCATTGATATCTACAGCGTGCTGATCGGCGCCGGCATTGAGCTGAGCCAGAGCGGCCACGTGCACTTTACCGAACTTTGCCAGTGCACCCGGAACCACCTGCCCGAGTGCGGCACTGACCTTGCCAGCGTAGACCTCGAAATCCGCACTTTTCCGATCGAGGCCATTGCCAGCGCTCCCGCTCCCGGAATCTCGTAAACGCGCAACTTGCGGGGGTCTTTCACAGCATCGGCACGAAACCGGGTGCTTCGCTGTTCAGTTTCATGACATTCTTTCTGTCGTGTCTCTGGAGATTCTTTACACCCTCGCATTGAGGACCTGGGAAAGCGCACGCCTTACCCCGCCTCTACCAGCCCATACCGTCTCTGCCAAGTTTCTTTAAGCTGCGCACGTACCCGCGCTCGTTCCGTTTCCGTTGCCTCGCTGCCGGATTCGCTGGTAAACCGCGCCGCCTCCTGTTTGGCTAGTTCCAGCATCTGCCGGTCGCGCACGATATTCGCCACGCGGAACTCCGGCAGCCCCGCCTGCCGCGTCCCAAAGAACTCACCCGGCCCACGCATCGACAGATCGAGTTCGGCCAGCTCGAACCCATCCTGCGTCCGCACCATCGCATTCAGTCGTTCCTCGGCCTGTTCTGAAACTCTTGGCCCGGTCATCAGGATGCAGTAGCTCTTGGCCGCGCTGCGCCCCACGCGCCCGCGCAACTGGTGCAGCTGTGCCAGCCCGAACCGCTCCGCATGTTCGACGACCATGACCGTAGCGTTGGGCACATCCACACCCACCTCGATCACCGTCGTCGCCACCAATACGTCGATTTCACCACGTTGAAACCGACGCATGATCACTTCCTTGTCGTCCGCGTCAAGCCGCCCATGCAGCAGCCCAACGCGCAAGCCGGCGAGCGGTCCTCTGCGCAGCTTCTCGTGCATCTCCACCGCCGACTTCAGCCCCGACTTCGCTTCCGGGCTCGCCTCCTGCGCAGCCTTTGGAAACAGGTCCGAGGTCTTGCCCTTCTTCGTCCGTTTCTGCGCCACCAGACTAGCCACCTCAACCGCTGCTTCAGGGTCGTCACGCGAAAAATCCAGCTCCGGCTGGTCGTCGCGCGTGCCTTCGATCACCGGATAGACCACGTAAGCCTGCCGCTTGAGCGCCACCTGCTTGCGCACAAACTCCCACACCTCGGCCGCGCGCTCGTCGGGAACGCGGCGCGTCACAATCGGCGTGCGTCCCGGTGGCAGCTCGTCCAGCACGCTCAAATCCAAATCGCCATAAAGCGAAAGCGCCAGCGTGCGCGGAATCGGCGTCGCCGTCATCACTAGCACATCGGGCTCGGACTGATTCGGCTTTTTCATCAGCCGGAACCGCTGCACCACACCGAACCGGTGCTGTTCATCAACGACAACCAGACCCAGCTTGTCGAACTCGACCTTTTCTTCAATCAGCGCATGAGTCCCGATCACCAGTTGCGCTTCGCCGCGATTGATCAGCCCGCGATTCGTCCTCTTGCGGTCATCGTCAAGGGAGCCGGTGAGCAGCACAATGCGCGGCTTGCGCGACGACTTTTCCAGCAGCTTGCGTGCAGCCAGAAAATGCTGTGTGGCTAAAATTTCTGTCGGCGCCATCAGCGCCGCCTGGTAGCCGTTTTCAATTGCCACCAGCATGGCCTGCAGCGCTACGATAGTTTTTCCTGAGCCCACATCGCCTTGCAGCAGCCGCCGCATCGGGCTCGGCTCGCGCATGTCGGTAACAATCTCGCCCAGCGCCTTCTTCTGCGCCGCTGTGGGATGAAAGGGAAGCACTTCACGCAGCGCTTCGCGTACCTTGTCCGTGGTGGTAAACGCAATGCCGGCGCGCTCCTTCATACGCCGCCGCTTTAGTTCTAGCCCCAACTCCAGAAAAAACAACTCCTCAAAGATCAGCCTCCGGTGCGCCGGCGTCGAGAACGACTGCAACTGCGCAAACGGCGTGCCTTCGGGCGGAAAGTGCACCTCGCGCAGCGCCGTCTCGCGGTCCGGTAGGCTCAGCCGCTCCAGCAGCGCGCGCGGCAGACACTCTGGCACTGTGCCTCGAACAGATTCCAGCAGGTTAAAGATCGTCTTACGCTGCCAGCGCGAGGCCAGCCTGCTGCCTCCAAGCGACTCGTAGACAGGCGTGATGCGCCCCACTTCAAGCAGACGCGTCTCCACATCGTCGCCCTCGTCGGGCAGCACCTCGAACTGCGGCTGAATCATTTTTAAATTACTCGAAGACCGCGACGGCTCGACCTTGCCATACACTGCCACCGTCTGCCCCGGCTGAAACTTGCCTTCGAGATACGGCGCGTGAAACCAGATGCACTTGAGCGCCAGCCGCCCCTGCCCCAGCGTCAATTCAAACAGTGGCGCGCGCCGCGTGCGCAGCAGCGCCGACCCGCGCACCTCTGCAATCACGCTGGCTGTCTCGCCTGCCTGCAACTCATCCAGCGGGCGCGGATTCTGCCGGTCCTCGTAGCGGAAGGGAAGGTGATAGAGCAGGTCTTCGGCGGTCTGAATGCCTTTGGCGGCCAGCATCTCCGCCAAGCGCGGCCCCACGCCGCGCACGTACATCACCTGAGTCTCAAGACCGGGCACAGAATGGATGCTAAATGGCGAGTGCAACGCGAAACAAACTGGAGATGTGGATGGCGGATGCTTTTTCTGCGAAGATGAGATCGATGAAAACCGATAAATATCCAGATGCCGCAGACCCAAGCCTTGTGGGCACATACTTAGCGTTAGCAAAGTCCGGAGGAGGATATGTCTGGGACGATGTCCTTGAGTATAGGGTTTGGTGCCATCCAGAGCGTGGCGCTCCGGAGGAAGAGGATGGCAGCGATTACTACTTTGCTTTTGCGACATATGCTAAGGCTGCCGCATTCTCCGAGAGCACTGATGGCGCGGAGCAACCACTCGCGCTCATTCGGCAGGTCGAATACATCGATGAGCCGAACCCAGGTGAATACCGACACGTGAAAAAGGAGCGTATCACCGAGTGGCCAGTAGAGTTTCTTCGCCGCCCCCGACGGACTCCGAAAACTATTCCAGACTTTCTATTGCCGAATGCTCCAGCGAACCGTCTGGACATCCTGCGGGGTTTAGCGAGCCCGAACAAATAGGACAACACGGAGATTTTGTTATCCGAAAGTGCATTTCGTGCTGCAACAGAAAAACTGCCGTCTGCTCTCTGATCGCAGTCTTGTATGGTTATATGCGTTGAAATTTTGCTTTGGGAGCCGTACTTAAATGCAAACGTTTAACCGCAGAAATTTCCTCAAGGGCGCCGGAGCCGCATCGGCCACGATGGCTCTGGCTGGTAAAGTCTACGCACTGGAAGCAAAAGAAAGCATGCTCGAAGCTGCACAGGACGCGCCCATTGCGGCCAATGACCATATCCAAATCGCGCTGATCGGCGCAGGTGGCCAGGGGCAGGGCGATACTAAGACAGCCGTGCAGGTTCCCGGCGTCAAGCTAGTCGCCGTGGCCGATTGCTACAACGGCCGCCTTGAGCACGCAAAAGAAATCTGGGGCAACGACATCCAGACCACACGAGACTACAACGAGATTCTCGCCCGCAATGACATCGACGCGGTCATCATCGGCACGCCCGACCACTGGCACAAGCAGGCCAGCGTCGACGCCATGAAGGCCGGCAAAGACGTCTATTGCGAAAAGCCCATGATCCATCTCTACTCCGACGGGCCGGAGATGATTGAGACGGCCAAATCCACCGGCCGCATCATCCAGATCGGCAGCCAGCGCGTAAGCTCCATGATCTATGCCAAGGCCAAAGAGCTGCTTGCCTCCGGGGCCATCGGTGAGCTCAATATGGTCACCGCGCGCTGGGACCGCAACTCTTCCATGGGAGCATGGAACTACACTGTTCCGCTCGATGCCTCGACTGAAACCTGCGATTGGCCGCGCTTTCTCGGCACCGCTCCCAAAATCCCTTTCAACGCCGAACACTTCTTCCAGTGGCGCAAGTGGAAGGCATACGGAAGCGGCGTGGCTGGCGACCTTTTTGTGCACCTCTTCAGCGGAACGCACTTCATCACTGGCACGAACGGCCCCACGCGCGGCATGGCCACAGGTGGCCTTCGCTTTTGGAAAGATGGCCGCGATGCTCCCGATGTGATGCTGGGTCTTTTTGACTATCGCGAGGGTTTCAATCTCAGCCTGCGCGTCAATTTCGTTGACGGTGGCGAAGAGAGCGAGGGTCTCATCTTCACCGGCTCAGAGGGCACGATGGAGATTGCTGGAAACTCCGTCAGCGTGAACCGCGTGCCGCGCGAGAAAGATCCCGGCCTGACCATCAACACATTTACTGAGGCCATGCAGAAACAGATTCTCGCCGAGCATGAGAAGAAGTACCCGCGCACGCATCCTGAAGGCGCACCCCCGGCAGGCTTCGAGAAGTACGTTGCGCCCGCCGGCTACAGCGACAGCTACGACCACTTCAAAAACTTCTTTGCTTCAGTTCGTTCGCGCAAGCCTGTGGTGGAAGACGCAGTCTTCGGCTATCGTGCCGCAGGCGCAGCGCTGCTGAGCAACCTCAGCATGGAGCGTGGCTTAATTGTGCAGTGGGATCCGGACACCATGAAGCTGCTTTAGCTTATCGGTATCCCC
This sequence comes from Occallatibacter sp., assembly GCA_035546015.1. Lineage (GTDB taxonomy): Bacteria > Acidobacteriota > Terriglobia > Terriglobales > Acidobacteriaceae > Telmatobacter. The sequence continues at coordinate 3,710 of DASZXD010000023.1, read as the reverse complement.
CGAGGGCGGCCGCCCGACGAGTTTTCTCTCCAGTTGCTCGTCAGGCGGTCGCCGGAAAATAAGCTTCAATGGCGCGCTGTAGTGTCGTGTGGTCCACATGCGGCGCCTTACCCTCGTAACGCGCGGCCCAGCACACCTGGTTCACAATGTCGCGCGGATAGCACGAGCGCAATTCCTGGCCCAGCGCGTTGCGAATGTACGAGATCAGGCTGTGCGGAATTTCAGGGTCGTACGAGACTTCCTTTTCTTTGGCTACGCGGCGGAAGATCTCAGAGAACTGCTCGTCGCTTACCTCGCCAATGCGGATCTTGGTGTGAATGCGGCGCAGAAACGCCGGGTCCACCAGATCGGCCGGATTGCAGTTTGACGCAAAGACCACCAGCATCTCGAACGGAACTTCAACCTTCTTGCCGCCCACGAGCGTCAGATAATCCTTGCGCCGATCCAGCGGAACGATCCAGCGGTTGAGCAGTTCGTCCGGCCGGATGCGCTGCCGTCCGAAGTCGTCGATGATAAAGACGCCGTTATTGGCCTTGAGCTGTGCCGGAGCCTGATAGAACTTGCTCACAGGGTTGTACTGCATGTCCAGCATCTCGGCCGTCAGCTCGCCGCCCACCATCACCGCGGGCCGCTTGCACCGCACCCAGCGCGCATCGCAGTTGCCGGCCCCCAACTCCGTCTGCTGATGAATTGACGGATCGAAGATGGTGATGATCTGACCATCTACTTCCACTGAGTGTGGAATCCACACCGAGTCTTCGGCCAGCACATTTGAAAGTACCTCGGCAATCGTTGTCTTGCCGGTGCCGGCGGGGCCATAGAGCAGAATCGAACTGCCGGAGTTAAGCGCAGTGCCGAATCGGTCGAGAGTATCTTCATCGATGACCAGGTGGCTGAAGGCGCGGCGCACATCGATAGCGTGCACCTCGACCTTTTGCACGCTCTGCTTCTTTACCTGGTTGACGTAGCTTTCAAATGCCACCGGTGCGGGGCCTGCATACTGGCTTTGCTGCAGCAGTTCGGTGGCGCGCGTGCGGCCCTGCGCGGTGAGCGCAATCTGCGGAATATTGCCGGTCATGCCGGTTACCTGGCAGAGCGTCTGGGAGCGCAGCTTGCAGAATAGTTCGTCCGTAATCTCATAGCCCAGGCAAATCTTGTCGGAGAGTTCAATAATCGAGAGCGCGCCCGATAGATACAGGATTTTTAAGACCAGCTCTTCGATAACAGACTGACGTATATCAAGTTCCGCTAGGCTGCGGGGCTTTATCTCCGGTCCGGCATTATTCAGGGAAGTGGACCCAAAATCAAACTCGAAATCCTGCATGGAGAGGACGGTAGCCATCTATATCTCCTGGATGTATGTGTCACTGGATATGACTTGAAATATCTTTTGATGAGTTCGAACGTGTTTACTAATTTACTTCCTCCCGTGAATTGATACATGGCTCTTTGGTCGTCAAAGCGCTGCCCAATTAGTCGTAGCTGCGGCTAATTTTCGAACGCTCTTCGCCATTTTGTGCGTGTTTGCTGATGGCGCACGGCACAAAAGTAATACCCTCGCGCCTTTGCTACACTGCTCCAAGGCAACTTTCCCCGCTTTGCTTGATCGAAGACAGGCTACATACTTCGGAGAATCCATGGCAGTTGTAGAACTTGCGGCAGTCACCAAAGCCTATGAAAGCAAGATTGCCGTCAATCATCTGAGCCTGTCCATCGAGGCTGGTCAGATGTTCGGTCTGCTAGGCCCCAACGGCGCCGGCAAAACCAGTTCCATCCGTATGATGATGGGCATCACCATGCCCGATTCGGGCCGCGTCGAACTCTTCGGTAAACCATTCGACCGCCGCAGCCTTGACCGCGTAGGCTACCTGCCTGAAGAGCGTGGCCTATATAAGAAGATGAAGGTTCTGGATCAGCTCATTTTCTTTGGTCAGTTGCATGGGCTGCAACGTGAAGAAGCCCGCAAGCGCGCCCTCAATTGGACTGAACGCATGGAGATCTCCAGCGCGCTCGACAAAAAGACCCAGGAACTCTCCAAGGGTATGCAGCAGAAGATTCAGTTTATCGCCACGCTGCTCCACGATCCCGGCCTGGTCGTGATGGACGAGCCTTTCAGCGGCCTCGATCCGGTCAACGCTACGCTGCTGCAGGACGCGCTGCTTGAACTCAAGGCCAACGGCAAGGCGATTCTGTTTTCGACGCATCGCATGGATCAGGTGGAAAAGCTCTGCGATGCGATCTGCCTCATCAATAATGGAGAAGCTGTACTCGCTGGCAAGATGCGCGAGATCAAGAGCCGCTACGAGCGCAACCACGTGATTGTCGAGTTTGAAGGCAGCGCGGATTTTCTCAAGAGCGAGGAGATTGCCGAGGCCAACAACTACTCCGGCCACGCTGAAATCAAGCTCAAGCCGCACGGCGACGCGCAAAGACTGCTTCATCAGGCCGCCAGCATGGCCACCATCTACCGCTTCGAACTGGTAGAGCCCTCGCTCGAAGAGATCTTCATCCAGACCGTGGGAGGCAAGGCCGATGCGTAACATGCTCCTCGTCGCAAAGCGCGAATATCTCGAGCAGATACGCGGCCGCGCCTTCCGTTTTTCCACCATTCTGGTTCCGGTGTTGGTACTGGCGCTTCTCGGTGTGAGCGCGTTTACCTCGCATAAGATGGGCACGGGCAGGCACATCGTGGTTGCAGCGGATAATCCCGCGCTCGCTGCCGACATTCGAGACAATCTGCTCGAGGACAAGAAAGCTCACTACACGGTGGATGTAGTTGCTCCGTTTACTGCGCAGGATCGCACTGAACTGCTCAAGCGCATCGAAAGTAAATCCATAGACGGACTGCTCACGGTTGATGACTCAGCCAGCGGCGCGCCGCGCGTTACATACTCGTCGCGCTCTTCTGCTGATCTGATGGACACGGATCCGCTCAAGGCCGCACTTACTTATGGACTGCTCAATCTCCGTCTTACGCAGCACGGCATGACGTCCGAGCAGGCACATACGCTGGTCGAATCTGTTCCCATCGAAACCCTGATGGTTTCGAGCAACGGCAAAACCGGCAAGAGCCAGGGTATGGCGCCTTTTTACAAAGCCATGCTCATGACTTTCCTCATGACCATGCCTATCCTTCTTTATGGTCTGGATATGGCGCGCTCCATAGTGGAAGAAAAAACCTCGCGCATCTTCGAAGTCATGCTCTCGGTAACCCGAGCCGACGACATGCTCACCGGCAAGCTGCTTGGCGTCGGTGCTGTCGGCCTCACGCAGATCGCTATCTGGGTTGCGGCAGCGGCCGCGCTCAGCGGCTCGGCGCTGTTGCAGCCCCTGCTCAGCGGAGATATCAAAATTCAGTTCTCCTTGCTTGAGGCTGTCTTCTTTCCCATCTACTTCGTACTCGGATTCTTTCTCTACAGCGCCTTTTTTTCCGGCCTGGCCGCAACCTGCGAAACTGCGCAGGACCTGCAGATGTACGTCTCGCTTGCTGTCGTGCCCACCTGGACCAGCTTTGCCATTCTGCCGTTCCTGTTGAGCAATCCTGATTCGCCTTGGGTCATCGCCGCATCGCTTTTCCCTCCCACAGCACCGCTGGTCATGGTGCCGCGTATAGGGCTGTCAACGCCACCGGTGTGGCAGATCGCGCTTTCGCTTGCGTTTCTGCTCCTGTGCATCTGGGCAGTCGTCTGGGTTGCATCGCGGCTCTATCG
>DASZXD010000022.1:0-9940 GCA_035546015.1 Occallatibacter sp. | reverse complement strand
CTTGGCACTTCCGGCCCTGGACGGGCCTCCAGCGAAAGCCCTGAGCTGGCAAATCGCTCAGTTCTTTCTCGGCACGCGCTTTTGCGCTGCGGGGGAGCGCCCCGCAGCGAAAGCACGTTCAGGCATTTTGTGCAGTTGAGGAAAGGGCACCGCAACCATTGGGCGCCTCGCCGCCAGAATTCTTCCCTATGGTCAACCTTCTTTTGAATCGTTTAGCCCGCAGAATCGTGTACCCAACACCCGAACAAAGAGCGTCGCTGTGGGTCAGCAGATGCATCACCGGAGTGGCCGCACTCCTAATGGTGACCTCGTTTGTTGCGACGAGGAAGCCCAGTACTGACTCTTTCACTTTCTGGTGTCAGCTCGGGGGGCTCTTAATCGGTGGTGCCATCGTTCTCAGCAGCTACTACCTCGTTATCGTTGGCCTTCGGGCGGCCGCGCGCCGTTATATAGGTGGGCGCAGATGATGATCACCTGTGAGCTGGTCAGAAAGCACTGGAAAAACAGCCTCAAAATGCTTTTCTCGTTGTGGGTGATCGGCTCAGCTCTACCCCATATTTGGGGCGCGATCACACACCCAGGCGACCTATTCCGTGGCCTTTTCGCTCTATGCGTGATTCTTGTTGTCCTGTCCAGGTTACAGCGTGCCAAAGAGCTAAAGCAGCACCAACGTGAATGTGAGCTCCGCCGCCTCCAGGAGAGAGGATGACCGATGAAGCGTGATCTTGGAATGTTCGGTCAGTTCCTCTGGTTCTGTGTCGTAGCCACTGTCTCATTCGCCGCCGGCTACTGGCTTTTGGTCAAGTATTGGCCGTTCGGATATCTGCCAGACCCGCTGTATCCGACGCCACTGGACTGGCACGCTGTCACCGCCCGCTACCTTCTGATGGCAAAGCCGGGTTTGTCCGCACCCGATTGGTTGCGGCTCCTGGTCAATCCCACGGTTCCCTTAGCAGAACGTCTCGCCGTTGTCCGCTGGGGATACCAGACGTTCTTTTCCTATTCCTGGTTCGCCGGCGTCGCCCTGGTCGAATGCCTCGCCCTGTTGACTGCCTTTTATGTAGATCACACGTTCGTGTGGCAGCGGGTGGGGGAAGGTTCCAAAATGACCCGCAAACACATCACCCTCGGTTGCTTCACATGGTTTGCTCTCACCATTCTCCTCTTCTTCGCAGCATTTCTGGCGCAGGAAACCAACCTCGCAAAAACGCTTAGGGGGCTCGGATTCCGGATGCTTTCATGGGGGTGCCTCCTCGCGCCAGTTGCATGGTTTTTACGTCGGCTCCTTCGGCCCTCTCGGCCAGGCCAGGGCATGAGCGACGTGCGCCAACTGGCGCACGCCCTCCAGCCCCGCAAGCCTTTCGATCCTGCCCGCTATTTCGATCCGCGCAAAGGCGTGTTCATCGGCCTGGCTGGAAACCAGCCAGTATATGTACCGTGGTTCAACTACCGGACTCAGCACAAGCAAATCACCGGAACGACTGGCACAGGGAAGGGAGTCGTGGCGGCCGTCATGCTCTCCCAGTCGATCCGGGCCGGTGAAAGTGTGATCGTCATCGACCCGAAGGACGACAGCAAAATGCCAGGCGTCCTCGCTCGCGAGGCGAATGCGGCCGGCGTGCCGTTCACCCTTGTGGACCTGCGATCCGAGACGACACCCCAGCTCAACCTTTTTGCCGGGGCGACCCCGAGCCAGGTGCAAAAGCTCCTTGTCTCTGGCCTCGATCTCGGCCGCAAGGGCGGAGACTCCGACTACTATGCCGGCCAGGATCAGGATGCCGCGGATGAGGTCGCGGCGCACGCTAGCGCCGCCGGTTTCGGGATGCCATACATTCGCAACGCCTTTTCCAACCGGTTTACTTCCTTGCAGGATCCAAAAACCAAAGTCGCGGGGGAAAAGTTCTGGCGATCACTGCGGCAACTCGCCCGTGTTCCATCCCTCAACATCACCACCGGCGTAGACCTCCAGGCCGCAGTGGAACAGCCCGGCGTGCTCTATGTCATCGGCGATACGAACGACGAGCAGCTAGTCATAGTGCAAAAAATGCTGCTCTTCCGTCTGATGCAGCTCATTCGTGAGCGCGATCGCGACCGAGAGCAGTACGTTACCGTCCTGCTGGACGAGCTGCGATTCATCCTCAGCAATGAGGTTTTAAACGCGCTGGCAACGATCCGCGACTACAAGTGCCACGTGATGCTGTGCCACCAATCTTTGCAGGACCTGCGCAACTGTGGGGCGCTCGATCCCCAGGCCGTCTACGGCGCCGTGGTCGAGAACACTGCCCTGAAGATCCTGTACCAGGTCAAATCGCCCGACACAGCGCAGTGGGGAAGTCGTCTATCGGGCAGCACCACGGCTTATGTCAGCTCCGAGCACATGGACACTACGTTGAGCGGTAACCGTGGATCGTGGCAAGAGAAACAGAGGCCCCTTATTGAAGAAAATGTGTTGCTCCACCTCCCCGCCGGCATGGGCGTGCTTTACGGGGTCGGCGCAGCTCGCATCATCCAGGTTTGCCCGCTACCAATGGGCCCCCGACCTGTGGTCTATACCGCGCCGGCAGAGGTCCATCAGCAAATGCCAGGTCTGGTCCAACTCGCCCAGGCCGTTGACTCACAGATGCCGGCGCCGCCGGCCTCTGTACCTCAGCCCCTCGCGGCTCCCAACATCGACGAGGAAATCTAATCCATGAAGCCACTGCTCCGTCTTGCTTTATATCCGCTTCTGCGGTACTACGACATCACTTGCAACATCAGTGATCTACTCGCCGGCGCAATAGCGCCCGATCCCGACACCCGTCTTCACTTTAACCTCAGCTCCGCCTGCGAAGCGTTCTTTCACCTTCTCGGCGTTCTGCTATTTGCAATTCTGCCAGCCGTTCTCTGGTTCTTCTTGGTGCTGTACGCGTGGCCTATTGGGAATCATGTCTGGGCCTGGGCACTGTGGCCCCCTTTCGCCCTGTGCCTGCTATTTGGGATCGTGATGCTCGCCTGGAATCCGCTCTACTGCTGGGCTTTCAACTGCGAGAGATTCCGGTCAAGCCCGAAGGAGAAATGACATGCGCGGATCTCTGTTATCTTACGAGCAACGCCAAGCCCGTCAGCGGGAAAAGCAGCGCGCAGCGTTGCTTTTCCTAAGCCAAACCATCTACAGCACGGCTGATATTCTCGGCCGAGTGATGGGGCTCCAATCAGCAGCGCCGGTCTATCGCACGCTCAAAACGATGCAACGAGACGAGCTGATTGTGCACAGCGACTTCGACCTGCACGGCGTCAAATTTGGCCTTTTCGGCATCACCCCTCACGGCCAGACTATGGCACACGTGGAGGGAGGAGCGCCCCGTAACGACCGCTATTTCGCCCACAGCCGCGTTGCCAGCACTATGTTGATCCATTACCTAGACTGTCAGCGGCTTCACCTGCAGGCGCTCCGGGATGGCTGGACCGAATGGTGCTACGACATCGAAAACGGCAAATTCGAACCAGGCCAATATCGGCCGGACGCGATTGCGCGCGATCGCGCCGGCAACCGCTGGGCCATCGAATACGAGCGCACCACAAAAACCCCTAAGCGTTATCCAGAGATTCTAGCCGGTCACCTCCGCGCCATCAGGGCCGGCAAAGCCGACCGGGTAGTGTGGATCTGCCCAAGCGTCCGGCAGCTCGCCCACCTTCGCGAAACCATCTTGTCTATTCGCCAGGTCCCACTAGTCGGCGGCCGAACCGCTACCATTGAGCCCCGGCATCATGCACGGCTTGCATTCGCGACGGCCGATGAGTTTCCGACGTCGCTCACATTTCTTCCTCCAGAGGTGAACGTATGAATGGCGATTGGATCGCACAAGTCAATCAGACGATGTCCGGTTTGCTGGCCAGCCACCAGAGCATCTTCATCCATACGGGCTACTTTCTGTTCGCGGGGCTGGGCGCGATTGTTCTCATGCTCGATGGCGTGCATCTGATGTTCTCGGGCGGCGGTTTTAGCGACGTAATCGGATCCCTAATCCACCGGGTCTTTCTGTTCTGCGTCCCGCTCGCCATTCTCAACAACTACTTGGACCCAGCGCCGATCTTCGGCAACCAATCTTTCTGCTCGACCATCACCGGTGGCCCGCAATACTTCGCTAAAGAGATAGGAACCGTCGCTTTCACCCAGCTCAGCGGCCAGTGCCTCACGTACATAAAAGAACACCCCTTTAACCTGATCGGCGGAGTCAACAATATCTTCAGCACATTCGTAATGTGGATCTGCATGGAAGCCATACGGATGGCGATGTTTTTCGTCATGAGCTGGGGCCTCATCGCCCAGACGGCCATCATCCTGGTAGGCCCTCTTTTCATCCCCTTTTTGGTATTCCAGCCGCTTGCGTTCCTGTTCTGGAACTGGTTCCGCTCGCTGCTGCAATATGCGTTTTATCCGCTGATCGCGGCCATCCTGGTGCACGTCTTCGCCACCATGCTGCTAAACATATGGCCCTCACTAGGTGGTGTAGCCATGGTTCCCTATTTTTGTCTGGCAATCATCGGTCTTTTCAAAGCCCAGGCTTTGGTTAGCAACCTTTTCGCAGGTTCCAGCGGCGGCGGGGGCGGAGCCCTGGCCCTCGCGGGAAAATTCTTCAGCAAATGAAAGGAGCACTCATGCACAAACGCCTAACGCTTGCACTCAGCATTCTTGCTGCGTGCGTACCGCTACGCGCCCAGTGGGCCGTGGTGGATGCGGATGCGATAGCCCAGCTCACAAAACAGGTCTCGCAAGGCGCACAACAAATCCAACAACTCACCAACCAGTACAACCAAATGAAAGCCATGGCTGTCCAGGCTCAGGGCCTCTTCCGCTACAGAGGTCCTCAAACCATCTGGCAGGACTTCCGGTATGCGGATCAGTATGCCACGCTTGCGCTGTGGGCGACCGGCGCGAACTCCGGTGACCAAAATACGGTGCAGCAGGCCTATAGCCAGAGCACCATTCTTGCCGATGTGGACCAGACCCTCACCAAGATCAATGCCGGCGTTGCTAATTCGCGGCGCGCTATGTATGCAACGCAAGCCGTGATGGATGGCAACAACCTGGCTGCTATGACCGCGGTGGGCCAGATCCACCAGGCCGCCATGCAGTACCAAACTGCCATAGCTGCGCTGGAGAACGACGCGCAGAACGCTGATCCGGCCGTCCAATCTCAACTCGCCGTTGAGCAACGCACCAGCAATGCTGCGCTGCTCCAACTCCGCTCAACCCAAGACACGAATAACCTGCTCTCGCAGATTGCCTTACAGCAGGTCGCGCAGAGCAAGCTCACGCGTGATAGCCTCGCTGCCGACACCAACCAGGCGATTGCCAACCAACAGTCCTACGATGCGCTTGATGCGCTCGAGAACGGCATGGCTGACAGTTGGCTCAATTGGAAGGTAGTTGGCCGGTGAGCGAGTGAACGACCGGGGGGCGCATTTCCCCCCGGCTTCAGCCAGTTGCCAGTACGGCAAACCCCCAGCTTTGGCGCCGAACCTGGGGCGATGCCGGACTTCACTTCTCCTCGATACTCGGGCGTCGCATTTACTTTCCCTTGGTGGTCCCACAACCCGGGCAAGACTTTGCCGCTTCACGTATTCTTCTCTCTACTGCTGCTGCCCCCTGGCTCTCCAGCAGTTTATTAAGACTGAGAGCAGCAGTATTGGCCCCCCGCAGAATAGCTTTCACTTCCCGCGACTGCTTGAGCGTATCCGGCCCCCATTCGGAACCATCCGCAAATAATACATAGTCCAGCGCAGGCTCTGCCTTTAGTGGCCGCCCCGCCTTATCCACAAAGCCAGATACCGTTTTCTGGAAAACACCACCAGCCTGAAACGGAGTCTGATCATCGAACAAGGCATGCTTTGTGTACTGGGTGACGCGCGTGGGACCTTTCTTGCCGTCTTGATCCACAGATCCAACTACCACCACGTATGCAAGCGCTTCGAGAGGCGAATTATTCCTCAACGTCAGACGAATCTGGGGAACATTTGGCATACCGCTGGGAACATTCGCGCTCGGCTCCACTGTAAAGGAAAGGTCGATGGGTCGCGGTTTTGGCGTATCCTGAGCGAACAGGCCCATGACACCGATGGTGAAGAACGCAATGTACTTTTTCATGGCGACTGTCTCCTTTGTAGACCTCATCCAGAACTTTTGTGCACTTCTTCGATCAACAGAAGATGTATTGATCGTCTAGGTAGCCACCACAGAAATCCCACCGATGGCACTCTGCACTGGTATTACCAGGAGAACACGACCACCAGTTCACAACATAGCATCCATCTTGACAACAGGTTAGCAAGGTTCCGTACCCGTCGCTACAAGAAACGTAGAGTATCTCGTAGGCGATCGGACAACCATATATCGGGGTACAAGAGGTGACTGTCCCACTAAGGGCTGCTGTATTCTCAAATAGGCACAGTGCAAGTAGCAGCACACATGCCCGGAGTAAGATCACTCGTGCTCGCATTCGCATTGACCGCTCCTTGTGGCGCATGATTTTAAACTCTTGCGCAACACTTCTGCGGCTAATGTTAATCAACGTGCACGTATCGGTCAATACGAATCTTTTGCTGTTGTGATCCAGATAACAATCTATTTAGTAAGAAGATCAGCGGTAGCTCATATACACGGCGCATATCCATATCCTGTACAGCATCCGACGCGGCACATTATCCTCGAATATATTTACAGTTCTTCGTGGCTCCACTGTGGACCTGCAATCCAAGCCATTAAAGCGCGCCGAAACCGTCGAAAAAAGGTGACCCACCCTGGGGACGGGAACAGGTGAGTTCACTCAATGCTTCTTCGCTGATCGATATGCGGCCCAGCGCTTGCGCTGAGCCGCCGCAATTCGCTTACGCGCAGCAGCGCTCATCGGCCCCCGTTTGAGCTTTCGCCGTGTGGAAGCAGCACCAACTTCGGCATTCTCACCTAACCAGGCCCGCAGTTCATCAATCTTGGCGTCGATGTCATTGCGCTTCTGTTCCAATCCAAGTAAAGCCGCTTCAAGCGTGATCTGATCCAGGCGAAGGCCTCGCATCATGAGGGCATTATAACTTCGCAGTTCGAGTCCCGATTAAAAACTTGCTACGATTTCTAAACATGAATGCTAGATGCCCACGCTGCGGGGCAAATTCCGTCGCAAGGCATCAACTATGCGAAGGAAATAAGGGGCAGTGCTGGCGCGGGCCGGGAGAAGAAACCTCCAACACCCTGCACTGGGAAGGGTCATTTTTCATTCCGCGGAAAAAAATAGCGCACGATCAGCGAAGCGCCCTGTCCTTTGGGAGGGCTTTCTATGATTTTGTCACCGGTCTGCATCAACCTTTTCATGACCTGACAACAGTCAGGCATACGATGGCGGCCGTCAGGTGCTGGATATCCACCCAGATGACTGTGCAATTCTCCGGCCCTAATATCCAGATGAGCGGCGCCCTGCTCCTCTGACCTGGTCCAACGTTTCCGAATCTCTCTTTCGAAGTTGCTTGCAGTTGGAAGAACTGATTGCTTGAGCACTTTCTTTCGCCCCTTTTTTAACCAAGTAGTGAGCCACCCTCTCCTGGTAACCTCCTTCCAAAACAGGTTGGCTCAGACCCTCCCCATAATAAAACCAGCCAGGCCCATCTCACGACCGGTTACCGCGTTTTCGCTTACCCAGGGTCTCCGCTGCGAATGCCTATACTAACAACCCATGTGCAGCCTGGAGGAAAGTGCAAAACAGCCGCCGGGCTAAATAGTTCGGAGGCAACTGGCCTCGAATTGGGAGAACTTTCAACATGGAATACCTTATGTTGCTGCTGGCCATCGTCCAGACCGTCATCATGCTGCTTCCCCCGACTCGGCGAGAGTGAAAATAAGGGATTTTTTCTACTGTACATACAATAGCAATCCATCGATAATACAAACAATAGCTTTTGTCAACACAGGAGCATGCTATGATTCTCGCTGTTGCGAACACCAAAGGCGGCGTAGGCAAGACCACGTTAGCCGTCAATCTAGCGGTGGCTCAGGCTCGCGCCGGCAGAGATGTCTTACTCATAGATGGTGATGAGCAGGGCACGGCTATGGCGTTCACCGAACTTCGCGCCTCCCAGTTGGGCGACGCAGGATACACTGCCGTTGCCCTGCAAGGTCCCGCCCTCCGGACTCAGGTCCGCCAGCTCGCGCCCCGCTACGCCGACATCATCATTGATGCGGGCGGCCGGGATACGGGTAGCCTGCGGGCTGCTCTCACCGTCGCCGACGTCGTACTGATCCCGGTGCAGCCCCGGAGCTATGACGTGTGGGCCATCGACCAAATGAGCGCTTTGGTCAACGAGGCGCGGGAGGTTCATGACCTCCGCGCCCTCACCGTCCTCAACGCGGCCGACCCACAGGGAAAGGACAACGAGGAAGCCGCCGCCGCGCTGCGCCAGGTCGAAGGCTTAGAACACTGCCCGGTGGTCATTGTACGGCGCAAAGCGTTCCCTAATTCGGGATCAGCCGGCCGTTCTGTCCTGGAATATGACGACCCTAAAGCCAGCGCAGAGCTCACCCAGCTACTTTACGCTGTATATCCAAAAGATTTACAGGAGAAAGACAATGCCTATCGCGCCGAATCCTAGACGCAATACCAAGCCGAGTCTACCTGAAGAGGACCGGAAAGCCGAAGCCTTCATCTCGAAAGCCGGAGCTACAATGCCCACCGATGCGGACACCGAGGTATCTCTGAAGCCCATCATGATCCGTTTCCCTCGCCATATTCTGGCCCGCATCGATCGCGAAGCGAAGCAGCTCGGCATTACCAGAACTGCGTTTATCGTGCAAAGCGCGGCGGAGAAATTGAACAGGTTGGAGCGCGAGGCCCGGTGAGCACAGAGCTATCCCAACAACGAGTTCTTTTTTGAAAAGGAGAGACGGAACCAAGGCCGGATTCCGCCCGGCCCTGGTCCCCTACGACGATGACCCATACCACGATGAGGCTGAAGAACACCGCCGTAGTGTTCGCCTCGGCGGCCGGCCGCGAGAGATTCCGTGTCCGTTCCGTCGAAATCAGCAGAGATCTAGCGAAGCAGTCCGCGGTGACCCTCCGCTTTCGCCGCTCCGCAGGAGCTGTTTCCATCAAACTCTCATTCCCCGACTCTATCAGACTCCTGCTTTCCAGCTACCGCTATACCACCAAACCGGGTCTGGTAACGGACTGGGAGCGGCAGCATCCAGGGGTGCCTCTTCCACGCAGCCTGACACTACTGCTTCCCCTGGAGCACGCCGCAGTTGCGTTTACCTCCGCGGAGCGCCACGAGGAAATTCCGGTCTACGAGGCCGAATTCACCCGCAGCCTCACCCGGCACACCGACCGTCTAGCCTTTCTCTCCCGGGGGAAGGCCCTCCTCACGATTCATCTGCCCTTTGCGCAATCCGTCCGGCTGCTGTTCGATGCCTACCACCAGGTGATTGACCGGGCCTTATGGGAGAAGCCGAGAGGGAAGCGAGTAGCATGAGGATACTTCCGATAATCGGCCAGTATGTCAACTTGGCAGCCCTTTGTTTTGTTCAGGTTCCACGGAACCGCGAGGGATTGGGGCGGCAAACCACAAGATCTTGTGGTGTTGACCTGTGGAAAACCACGGATGGCCGCAGGCCATCCGGTCTCTTTCTCTCCCCTCTGTGCCCGCGCTTTTCCACGTGGTTCTGTTCGCGCTCCGGGGCGAAGCCGCACCCCTCAATGTGCGTCTCTGTGGCGGCCACCCCGGAGTGTTGGCCGGGATTTGCTAAACCTCGGGGTTCTTGCGATGGCCCGGGGATCGAGTAGATTGGGTGGCCCCTCCTCTAAACCATTGAAAACAGCACGTGTATTTAGGTACGCACCCCTCTCTCATGTGGAAATCCAAAGTTTTCCACGTGACTTTAGGGGCGCTTGGCCCCAGCCTATCCTCAGCCCACGTAAGT
>DASZXD010000021.1:0-13367 GCA_035546015.1 Occallatibacter sp. | reverse complement strand
CAGAAACTGCAGGTTAGATAAGCTCACATTGCCGCGCTGCACCGGCAAGCTGTCCTTGATTCGCGCATACTGCTCTTCGCTGATTTCCATCTATCCCTAACTTACACAAGTTAGATGGAAATAGTGTTAACACGCCCTAGTCATGCCATAACTGTAGCAAATGTCACAATTCACACTAGTAGTGAAAGTCTAAAGAAAGGTCAGGCAAGTATGTTGTTGCCGGCCTAAGTAGCTGATTGACCTTAACTTAGACGAGATTGACCAGTTTGACGGAAGCTGAGGAGTGTACCGCTGCAGTACCCGGGATTTCCACTTTGAAAAATGGAAACTACGCAGTTAGCTACTTCTCGCCCCCATCCATTTCTGGGAGAGAATCGTTCTGGCAGTCTTGCCGGAGCTTTCTCTTCAGATCATCGTGGCCGTGAGCGCGGCCGGGTTGAAAGCAGCGGGTTGCGTCATTTACCGGGACGGGGAGGAGTACATGAACGCTCCATTTCCGCCAGTTGCTCAAGAAAGGCCATCTCGTCCTGTACCGGCGAGGTGCCTAGTACCCTCTCCCCTGAATTACAAGACGCTGTCTCTGTACGTTCCCGTCCGGATGTCCGACTCTTAGGTATACGCTCTGATCTGTTATCGGCCCAATATTCCCGGAATGTACAAAGTGCTGCTCCTGAGTGGCCTATGGCTTTCTGGGACGCAAGCTGCCGGCGAATTCGTTCTGAACCACCGCGAGTTCTCGCGTTTTCTTGCTTCAATCGTGAAACCTCACGGCAGCATTCCCCCTTTTGAACTCCTCGTGCAGATCCGCAGTGTGGCGGGCAACGCGCTGAATTATTCGATTGTCGCAAAGCGGATCGGATAAGAGGTCTCTCTCGGCCAGATTCAGGAAGAAGACATGAGGCTAATCTATCCCCTTTGGTCGAAGGGCGCCGCCGTGCTGGATGCAGCGATGTGCTCGCTCGGCGTATTCTCGCGGGCACCAACGAGAGGCTCGTTGCGTCACAGCCGGCGCCTGCGAATAGCCGTTTCTGAAATTGTAGAGGTCGCCAATGTACCAGACCGTTTCCGCCAAGTCACGGTCTTCTATCTGGATACATATGAAACTTGGGTCATAGAGGTGTAGCCGCGTAATCACTGGCGAATTCGCCTGGTATCTTCTCGTTGAGAGCCCTGTGAGAACGACTCTCATTGAATTTGCTTCGCCAGAATTCGATAAGGCTGTTCTGGTTTGGCCTGTGCTTTGAACCAGTGCGCATTGAGACATTCATGGCGCCTGCTTCTGGCGCTCCAGACCCATGTCGCATGGATATGGATAAGGAAACTACCAGAAGTAGGTTGTCACGATCTCTGGAGATGAGGGAGTTGTTCCGATGATCGAGACTCGGATGACTGCTTGAATATTTTTCGATTCCCAGTTTGCCGGCGCATTGCGCAAGATGGTTGCAAAGGAGGCTGGGTCGAAGAAGATGGAACCGGCGCCGGCAGTCGCGAAGGTTGTGATGCCGGCGGCGAGCAGAATAATCTGGCCGCTCTCGGCGTCAAAGAGCCGGCAGAGCAATCCATAGTCCTGGTCAGCATAGCCCTCCGGGCGAGGATTGACTTGGCGCCAGCTCTGGCCAGTCTTGGTGTCACGGATGCAACCGTTAATCTCGCTATCGCTCGAATCCATTACGTAACGAAGGCCACTCGTAATGCGAGCTGTCCAGATCGAAGAAAAGCCGCCGAGCAGAAGGCTGGGTTGCTCGCGCAACTGAGCGAACGTGAGATCAGCTCCAAAACGCAGGTGATACGGATAATCGTGCGCGGAAAGAAAGTCGGCCGCTCGGCGCAGAACGATTGCCGGCCCAATGCCTACGCGATCGGACAGCAGGCCGTTTGTGCGATCAGTCAGAACCGGAATGAAGATGAGCAGAGGAATCTTCGCTGCAAAGATCGGATGCCAGAGTCGATCGAGCGGACCGTTGCGATGGAAGGCTAAAGACGCCAGTGAGGCCGCTCCCGCCACACCAATCGCTCCGCCCAGCATCCATGCAACCTTGCGCCTGCTGAATCGATTGGCAGCGGCGCTCGGCGCATTGGCTTGTGTGGCAGGTGGATCAGCCGGGCTTGTGTTTAATTCTTCTATTGAACTCTGTGTCGAGAGGATGCGTGGGATGTATCCACCAACTGGAAGTTCGATCTTCAGACCATGATCCGCGGTCGATTCGTAATATTCCGATAGTCTCTTCCTGACTTCGCGGGCCTTTACACGCACCAGCGAGTCTTCACCTGGCTCGAAGTCCGCTCCTTTCCCAAAAACTTCAAGCGCGATATTCCGCTCCTTGATCGACTCTGCGCGGCCATGGGTGGCTTCGACAACGATATAGCGAAGAAATTCCTGGCAGCGCCTGCTCGAAGAAAAAGCCGGACTTTTGAGGATGTCCTCAAGGTGCTCGAGCGCCCGATCGGACGCAACTTCAGCGGCGCCATTCAGGCCGGGCTTATGCATGCACGATAGCGTAACACCGCGTCACATGCGGTCGCAAACGTTTCCAGCAGATGCACATCTGCCTGTTGCGCAAGAGGTTACGCCACCAGTGATGTGCATAACGGTTATTGACGGTTCGATCCTTGACAGCGGTTGCGAATCCGCGGAAACAATCGCGTAAACAGATGGTGATTTAGCTCACACCACGTTCGGGGAAAACGAGAGGTTCAATCGTTTTTCATTGCACAGGAGGTCAGGAGTAATGATGAACAAGGAAACGACGTGTCTGGGCGGAGTGCAGGCCGGCAGAAAGCACAGGAGTCGCACAAGGCCAATCCTCAACTGGCTGGGCACCGGAATGCTGATGCTGGTTGCGGCACTGGGAACGCATGCCCAGGTAGACACGGGATCGATGCAAGGCCAGGTTGCCGACCCGACCGGTGCGGTTATTCCCAATGTGCTGGTGACACTCCGGAATGAAAATACAGGTGTAATGGCTTCGATGCACACTGACGCGCAGGGCGGCTTCAGTTTCTCGCCTGTGCGTATCGGCATGTACACCATTACGGCAGAAGTGAATGGCTTCCAGCGCCAGATCCAGCAGCATATCCGTGTCGATGTGCAGCAGCAACTCACAGTGCCCATCACTCTGCAGCCGGGATCGACGCAGCAGTCGGTTGAGGTAACCGCTGACCAGATTCCGCTCCTTGAAACTCAGAATGCCTCCGTGGGGCAGGTGGTTGGCGCCCAGCAGATTAATAATCTGCCGCTGAATGGGCGCAACTATTATTTCCTTGCGCAGACCGCAGCAGGCGTCACCTTTGCTCAAAAAGGTTCGCGGGGCGAGAACGGCAATGGACGCTTTGTAGCCAACGGCGTCCGGGCCACCCAGAACGACTATCTCCTCGACGAGATCGACAACAATTCTTCAATTGTCTCTGCGCAGAACGGCAAGGACTACGTGATCCAGACGCCGGTGGACGCGCTGGCCGACTTCAAGATCCAGACCAACGACTACAACGCCGAGTTTGGCCGCGCTGCCGGCGCAGTATTGAATGCCACAATCAAGTCAGGCACAAACCAACTGCACGGCGATGTCTGGGAGTTTCTGCGCAACGATGTCCTCGACGCCAACGATTACTTCCTCAATCGGGCAGGCAAACCGCGTGCTTCCTTGAAGCGGAACACGTTCGGCTTTACGCTGGGCGGCCCCGTACTTTTTCCTCGTCTATATAATGGGCACAACAAAACCTTCTTCTTCGGTGACTATGAAGGCACGCGTCTCAGCCAGGGAAACACAATTACCGGCACGGTGCCCACTGCACAGGAGCGCACCAGCGGATACACCGACTTCAGCGATCTTCTCACCCTGCAGAGCGGTAACAATCCAGCAGATGCAGCGGGAATTGTTTATCCGCGCGGCACCATTCTGGACCCTGCCACGACCACTCCGCACGGTAGCAGCTATGTGCGTACGCCCTTTGCGGGGAATCAGATACCCAGCAGCCGCATCGATCCGGTCGCAGTTGCACTTCTGAACTTGCTTCCGCCGCCTACCGGCTCCTCGCTGCAGAACAATTACATCACCTCGCCGTCCTACTCCGACATCTTCAACAGCTTCGATATCCGCATCGACCAGGTGCTCGGCCACGACGACTACCTTTTCGCTCGTTACAGCTACAACGGGCACACGCAGAATCATCCCGGCATCTTCACCGACTACCAGAAAGGCTATGCCGACGGCGGAAATTCCTCGTCTTTGAGCAACTTCTATGACCGTGCGCAGAACATTTCCGTTGGCGAGACACATACATTTAATCCCCGGGTGGTGAACGACCTGCGTCTGGGTTTGAATCGCGAGCATGTGCTTTGGCTTCAACCCAACGGCAATACCCTGGGCATTCCCGCGCAGTTTGGGATTCAGGGAGTTCCGCAGTATCCCACCAATGGCGGCCTGCCGGAGTTTTATGTTGGATCGCTTACTTCATTTGGCTCGTTCAACTACATGCCGAGCAACAAATACGGAACTACGCCGCAACTCAACGACGACCTGACAATCGTGCGCGGTCAGCACACCTTCAAAATCGGTATCGAGCAGCAATTCATTCAATTCCCATATACCCAGCCGCCACAATCGCGCGGAGCTTTCACTTTCGGCGGCACCTACACCTCAGTCTATGGACAAACAGACGGTACCACCGGCATCGCACAGATGCTCTTGAATCCCACGTCAACATCGAATCTCGCTGGCGCTAACTCCGTCTCCATGTCCACCTTCACTGAGCACGCACTCACCCACAGATATTCCGGCGCCTATCTGCAAGATGACTGGCGCGTCTCACACAATCTCACGCTGAATCTTGGCTTGCGCTACGATTTCTACGACTACATGCACGAGAAACACGATAACATCGCCAACTTTGTGCCTGGTCCAGCCCGTGCCGGTGGCATATTCCTGGCCACCGCCCGCATCAAGAGCGAGCTTCCTGCCAGCTTTGTCAATGCGCTTTCTGCCGAGGGCGTCTCAGTGCAGCAGGTCGGCCAGGGATCTCTGGTGAACGTGCAGCATCTCAACTTCGCTCCACGTATCGGTTTTGCTTATCAGATGGCGAAGCGCCTGGTGGTTCGTGGCGGATACGGCATCTTCTACGGCGGCATTGAAGATATCGGCGGCAGTCCCATGATTACGGAGAACTTTCCGGTAGAGTACGATGTGACTCAGGCTGCCATTAACGCCGCCACACCGCTCGCTGCGGACAACTCAATCGGACTGCTCGAGAATACTTTCGTCAATCTCAACACCTCACCGTCCGCTCTAAGCCCGACAGGAATCAATCTTGTGAGCGCACAGAAAAATAACAAAACAACTTACACAGAGGGCTACAACCTCTCGTTGCAATATCAGATCAATCCGTTCCTCGCTCTCACCGCGGCCTATACCGGCACTGTAGCTCACCATATTCTCACAACCATGGGCCTCAACAGTGTTGGCACTCTGCTGCCACCTGGCACGACCACCAAGCCATACTGGCCCTATCAAACCACAGGTTCCGGCGGGACCTATATTGCGCCCGAAGCCGCTAGCGACTACAACTCAGGCCAGATCACGCTCGAACAACGTACCGCGCGCGGGCTCTCGCTGCTGGCTAACGTTGCCTGGCAAAAAACTATCTCGGATGCGCGCGATCCGCTATCCAATACCACTGGAGCATACAGAGCGCCCTTCCTCCCAAGCTTCGGCATTCGCGCTGATTCTGAGCTGGCAGACTTCAACGTTCGCCGCATCTTCCACGCGAGCGGTACATACGAGCTTCCCTTCGGTAAGGGAAAGCTCCTTGCTTCGCATGCTCACGGAATATCGCAAGGCCTTGTCGGCGGGTGGAGTATGAACTTCATAGCAACTGTTCAGGATGGTCAACCGTTCACGGTCGGCTGCAGCGTTGCCACATCCTCTGGCTCTGGCTGTAATGCCCTTCTCGTAAAGGGGCAGAATCCCTACGCCAAGAGCAGCGTCGCTCACTTTGTGAACGCTGCGGCATTTGCCAACCCGCCCGCGGTAACCACCATCGGGCAAAGCGACTACTCTCCCCTTGGTGGAAAATCTACACAAGTCGCCGGACCGCCCTTCCACCGGCTCGACCTTGCTTTCTTCAAACGCCTCAACTTTACCGAGCACATCTACTCGGAGTTTCGCGCCGAACTCTTCAACATCACCAATACGGCGAACTTTGCCAATCCC
This sequence comes from Occallatibacter sp., assembly GCA_035546015.1. Lineage (GTDB taxonomy): Bacteria > Acidobacteriota > Terriglobia > Terriglobales > Acidobacteriaceae > Telmatobacter. Next base: position 7,161 of record DASZXD010000021.1, on the reverse strand, counting down.
ACGGCATTAAACTTCTCCAATACCACGAACTTTGGCCAGATCACTTCCACTGTGGACTCACCGAACGATCCACGCGAAGTGCAGTTCGCGCTGAAGATTTACTGGTGACCAAGAGGCAGTTTTTCAAATAGGCCGGTATACGCGCATAAAGCCTGCGACATGCCGGCTTGTAACCTTCATGATCGTCTATTGCACAGGAGCAGGCAGATTATCTTGAGACAAAATCGCAGGCAGTTTTGTAGGGAGTTGGTGGGCGCGGTGGGCCTTACCGCAGTTCCGGACGCTTTTCGTGCTCTGGCAGAAACGCCGAAGCGCAGCAATGTCGTTCTCTTTCTGGTTGACGACATGGGCTGGGGAGACCTGGGCTGCTATGGAGATTCTTTTCACGAGACGCCGCAGATCGACCGGCTTGCCCGCGAAAGTATGCGATTCACAAACGCCTATGCAGGCGCACCGGTGTGCTCACCGAGCCGAGCCGCTCTGCTCACTGGCCGCGCTCCCGCGCGGATGCAGTTGACGCAATGGATTCCGGGCACAGTCTATCCGCATAAAAAACTTCTTGAAGCCCCAAGCGCGCAGCACCTCGATCTCAATGTGCCCACTCTGGCGCATGTGCTCAAAGGTGCGGGTTATCAGACTGCGGCCATTGGCAAGTGGCATCTGGGAGGCGATGGCTATCTGCCGGAGAACTTCGGATTCGATGTGAACATCGCCGGAGACAATCACGGCCATCCGCCCTCCTACTTCGGACCTTTCCACTTCCATAATCTTACCGGCTACACGGCCGACGATTATCTCACCGATGTACTGACGGACAAAATGGAAACGTACGTCAGAGATGCTGCGGCAAAAGGTCCGTTCTTTCTGTATATGGCAGAATATTCAGTCCATTTGCCGCTGCAGGCCAAGCTGGCCATGATTGAAAAATACCGGCGTAAGAATGGCGGCAGAGCGGAGCCTGATCCGGTGTATGCAGCGATGGTTGAAAGCACCGACATGGCGCTTGGTGCGTTGCGTAGCGTACTCGAACGGGCTGGGGTTGCCGACAACACAATTATTCTGCTTACGTCGGACAACGGCGGTGTTGGATTTCAGGGCCGCAATCTGCATCGCATCGCAGACAATGGGCAGCTTCGCGCTGGTAAAGGATTTCTGTATGAGGGTGGCATTCGCGAGCCTCTCATCGTCCATTGGCCGGGTGTAACTAGGCCAGATAGCGTGTGCGATGTGCCGGTTGTCGGCATGGACTTTCTGCCCACGATCTTGAGCATGGTGGGTGTGGCGCCACCTGTGGGGCCTGCCGACGGAATGGACTTTACCTCGTTGCTGCACGGCGGGACATCTCTGACCCGTACCGATCTCTACTGGCATTATCCGCACTACAGCGATCAGGGAGGCACTCCTTCCGGTGCTGTTCGCGAAGGTGACTGGAAGTTGATTGAGTTCTTTGAAGAGGATCGGGTTGAACTTTACAATCTCGCGCTCGATCCAGGCGAGCAATACGACTTTGCATCCAGTTTTGCGGGCAGGGCAGCAGACCTTCGTGCAAAGCTGCATACATGGCGCGCGAACGTGCATGGTGCCATGCCCGCGCCGAACCCGAAGTTCGATCCAAATCTCGCGCTTGCGCCCGAAGGTCCCGTGGGATGTAGTTGGGACGGGGCGGGCAATTGCCGCGAAGACTGATGACGCGGTCGCAAAGAAACTTTGAAACAGATACGGGGTGACCCCTGTGATGGAAGCGCGGGGATCGTGAGAAGCGAAAAGTCAATTCGGGCCAGTGGTCGCTGCGAACTCAATCATCGACCAATCATAGAGCGGCAGATCGGGTCCTGCTCCGTAGATAATAGTCCGGGTGCTGCGCCTGAGGCATATGCATTGAGCCTGCAAGGCTCAAGGTCGTTTGAAAGCATACTTGTCTACAGCCGATCTTCACGCTTCGTGTCTTCGAAGATTTCAAGCCGTGATTCATAGGCGACGGCAGCATCACGGACAGTCCTATTCAACGTACGTAGATCTGCGAATTTGATCGGCTCGTTGATTTTGGTCGTGAGAGCCCGATCGAGCAAATCCAAGAGCGCGCCGGTCTCTTGATTGAGGGATGCGACTACCGCCTTGCTCATGGTAGTGTGAGCACCGCCGATTTCGCGTGATCGAGATCAGGGAGCTTCAAGACGATCTTGCGGCAGGGTGATTTTCTGTTCCTTTTGCGCATATGAGCGGCCTTCGATGCACAAAAATAGCCCCTCAGAAACCTGCGTCGAAAAGTGCGTAGGTGATGAGGTGCTCGCTGATTCGGCTAGAGGCGCTGTTTTCCCGGTAAAGATCCGCATACGAGGCTCTGAAAAGTCACCCGCTTGACTTCCGGCCCGCAGGCGGCGGACATTGGGAGGGTATTCCTTTACCACAATTAGTCAGACTGAGTTCGGAGGGGGCAGCGGATGGATTTCGTGACTATTTGGAAGGCTTCCTCCATTTTGCTCACGGGTGCATTTGGGATCCTTGGCTTACTGACCGAGTTCAAAGAAAAAGAAACCAAAAGGATTACGAAGTGGGGTCGAGTATCACTGTTAGGCATCGTGGTCACGACTACACTAGGTTTCGTAGCTCAATTGAAGCAGTCTGTTGACGATGCACACAAAGCGCTTCTTCTCTCTAAGAAATCTGATGAAACCTTGACGTCGATCGAGCGCGCACTCTCGCCGTTAGACGGATCATCTCTGACCATCGACTTCGAAACAGATTGTTCTAAGACTCTGGCTGGCCTATGTAAACAGGTGGAGGTGTATACACGCACGCGTCAGACTGCATCGAAACTCGCTGATGTCCTGAAGAGACACGGTGGTTTGCACTACAGTGCCGCCGTTTTTGCGAAACGCGAGGATGTAGAAGCCGAAAGGACTCCCGCCGGGATGAGCCCCAATTTGGTGTTCAACGGGTTTGATTCGGATGTTTCGGTGGATTACTCTCAGTTCGGCAATTCGCTTCAGACGCTAATGCAGGACCACAATCCGCAATTCCTTGTGAACGATGGCACGATACGCAGCATCCGAGATCTCCCAGGTAAATACTTAGTCATCGACGGGGAAATCGCTGGCATCCCGGAGAGACTTCAGCCCATGCGAATCTCGATTGACAGCAAGATCGGCGAAGTCGTCTTCTGTGATCGATTCGATAAGATATATGTGAGATCTGAAGATTCAGAGTTCTTCTTCTGTCAATTGAATCTCGAAAGAGCTTCCGGTCCTCGAGCTGTTCATCCCTGACCCCGTCTCATCCTCTTCATGCTACCTAGCTCGATCGACTGACCGGCTTGACTTTCAGCGCCATGGAATAGATCCACGATCATCTGTCGGCAAACATGCCGCTGCAAACACATAGAGTATTTTGAGACGAGACTCAGGACCACTCGCCGAGACCAAAATTGTAACGCGAAGTCGGCAATTTTTGGGGCCCGCCCAGTCCCGTTGCTGGAAACTGGCTAATGCGCTTATACACGTGTCCTGGAGCGACTGGAACTCACCTAGAAACCGCATACGACCAGAATTGCGGCCTTAAAGGTGTACTTACACTATGGTGGGGCGAGCGAGCTTCCGGACGGTCACGCTCATTGAAATGCGGAGAGGTCGCGAATCGGACTAAATTGCCTTTTAGAGCGGGGCATCATCATTCTATAGTGATTTGTGATCCAAGCTGGCTTTGGGAGTGTAGAACGATGGACAGAGCTGCATGGCTAAAGCGATGGCGAGAGAGTAGCGTTGCGGGCATCCCCATCGTTGGCGCCGGAGCGGGAACGGGAATTTCTGCCAAGTGCGCTGAAGCTGCGGGAGCGGACCTTATCATCATTTACAATTCTGGCCGTTACCGCATGGCTGGACGCGGATCGTTGGCAGGCCTCATGCCGTACGGAGATGCCAACGCGATTGTCTTAGAGATGGCCCGTGAGGTATTGCCCGTCGTTCGGAACACACCAGTTCTTGCCGGCGTTTGTGGAACGGATCCATTTCGGATTATGGATATATTTCTTCGCAACCTGCGAGACCTTGGGTTTTCCGGAGTGCAGAACTTTCCCACGGTGGGGCTTATCGACGGTGCCTTCCGCGAAAGTCTTGAGGAAACCGGCATGGGGTACGCCGAGGAGGTTGCGATGATTGCGCTAGCCCATGAACAGGATCTCATCACCTGTCCGTATGTCTTCGACGAAGATCAGGCAATAGCAATGGCAAGGGCAGGTGCAGACATCCTGATCGCACACATGGGATTGACAACAAAAGGAACAATTGGCGCCAAGACGGCGATCACTCTCGATCAGTCGGTTAAGCGTATCCAAGCCATTCGGGAAGCGGCCATTTCCATCCGTTCCGACATTCTGGTCCTGTGTCATGGCGGCCCGATTGCCGAGCCGGAAGACGTTCAGTTCGTTCTGAGCCGGACTCAGGGCGTCAGCGGATTCTTCGGCGCTTCAAGCGTCGAGCGCCTACCCACAGAGCGCGCCATTACCGAGCAGGTCGGGAAGTTCAAAAAACTAAACATCAGTGTGGAGCACAGTTAAAGGGGGTAGCATGACTGCATTCGCCGGTCACCGATTCGTAACACCCGCTTCAGTCGAAACGCAGGTCTTCGATTGGGGAACAATCAAGTGGTTGAGCGAACCCCGCGTCACCGGCACGGAGCGTTTCACCATGGGTGTTGTGCTGCTGCAACCAGGGAAGGGCCACACGCGTCACAATCACCCTGGAACCGAAGAGATTCTTTATGTGGTGTCCGGACAAGGCAAGCAGATGATCGACATCGACGGCGAGCAATGGGAAGCCATCGGCGCCGGCGATATGATTCACATTCCCGCCGACATTTACCACGCAACAGTGAACACCGGCTGGGAAGCCTTGAAATTGATTGCCGTCTATTCGCCGCCGGGCCCCGAGGCTATACTGCGCGCCATGCCAGAGTGCCGTGTGCTTGCGCCCGGTCAATTGCCGGGAAACTGATGCGATGATCGCTAAAACAGTCGCGCTCATTGGTACATTCGACACTAAGGGGGAAGAGTTCCGCTTCCTCCGTGATCGGATTGAGAGTGCTGGCCTGCGAACGCTGATGATCGATGTCGGTGTGCTAGGCAGTGCTGCCTATCAGGCAGATATCTCGCAAGCCGATGTAGCCGCAGCGGCTAACGAGAATCTGGCTGCACTCAGAGCAGAGAGGGACCGAGGCCGCAGTGTGGCGGCCATGGCGGCTGGGGCGAAGGCAATTCTGTTACGGCTCTTCGAACAAGGCGTCATCCATGGAGTAGTATCCCTGGGTGGCTCTGCCGGCACCACCATCGCTAGCGCCGCAATGCGCGCGCTCCCATTCGGCTTTCCAAAATTGATAGTTTCCACGCTTGCGTCCGGCGATATTAAGCCCTACGTGGGAACCAGCGACATCTGCATGATGCCTTCGGTGCTCGATATCGCAGGTTTGAATCACGTCTCCCGGAGAATCATCGGCAATGCGGCTGCTGCGATTTGCGGCATGGTTATAGCGGAAGCAGCCGTTGCGCTCAATCAGAAGCACGCCATTGCGGCTACCATGTTTGGCGTCACCACACCTTGCGTCACCGCCGCGCGGCATGTCCTTGAGGAAAGAGGCTTCGAAGTCCTCGTCTTTCACGCTACAGGAACCGGCGGACAGGCGATGGAACAGTTGATCGAAGACGGTGCGTTTCGAGCCGTCCTCGACGTGACGACCACAGAGCTCGCAGACGAATTGGTAGGCGGTGTCATGAGTGCGGGGCCGGGCCGGCTCGAGGCGGCTGGCCGTAAGGGCATTCCGCAGGTTGTCTGTCCGGGTGCAATTGACATGGTGAATTTCGGCCCACTCGAAACAGTGCCAGCTCAGTTTCGCACCCGCAATCTCTACATCCACAACCCAAGCGTAACGCTCATGCGAACTACCTCGGAAGAATGCGCTGAGATCGCGCGCATCACCGCTACCAGGCTCAATCGCGCAAGCGGCCCGGTAACCTTCGTTATTCCTCTACAGGGAGTTTCCGCGATCGATAGGATCGGCGGACCGTTCTACTCGCCAGAAGCTCTCGATGCCTATCGCCGCGCCCTGAAAGCCTCGCTGAGCTCGGACATCCGGGTCGTTGAACTTGACGCACACATCAACGACGAAGGATTTGCGGTTGCCGCAGCAGAGCTGTTGATTGAGTCGCTCGATCCTTCAGTTGCAGCCGAGATGCGTTCAACGAAGTGACGGCGGTCAATTTGCGATTTGGCAATTTCGCATTCGTTGAGAGAACGGGCCTCATCTTCCGAAGTCCGGCTAGGTCAATGCCTTTGCGAGTCGAAGGAGTCCTTGCCGTATCGCAAGCTCATTGAATCCGCCAAAGCCGAGCAGCAACGCATTCGGATCAGGACGTCTCAGGGTGCATCGATCGACGGCAAGAACCTCAATACCCTGGGCCGCCGCCAGCTTTTCCGCCTGTCGTGAAGTCATTTCATTCTTGAGGTACCCAATGGTGTAGAGTCCTGCCCTGACGTTTGAGATCTCGAGCAGCCCACCCAGATGTTGCCTGGCTCCTTCCATGAGTGTTGCGAGGCGCTCCGCATACAGATTCCGCATCCTCCGCAGATGACGGGCCAAATGCCCATCGACGATAAAGTCGCAGAGCACCGCCTGGTCAAAGGATGAATTCCTGAAATCGGTTCGGTAACGGAAACCCAGGAAGCAATCTATCAAGGGGGTGGGCAATACGACGTAGCCCACTCGTAAGGCCGGGAACAGCGTCTTACTGAACGATCCGATGAAGATAACGCTTGAGTGATTGTCGAGATTCTGCAGGGCAGGCACAGGCGGCCCTTCAAACCTGTACTCGCTGTCATAGTCATCTTCAATAACAAAAGCTCCGGTGCGTGAGGCCCAGCCAAGAAGGGCCATCCGCCGCTCCAGCGACATTGTTACCCCCAGCGGGAACTGGTGAGCCGGCGTTACGTAGGCTCCCTTCGCATTCGGGCTGATCTTGATTCCGGTGGAAACAGATAGCCCTTCTTCATCGACTGGCACAGCAACGATCCTGGCTTCGACGTTGTCAAATACAATTCTGGCTCCGAAGTACCCAGGATCCTCCATCCAAATCCGATCGCCTTTTTTCAGCAGCAGTCGCGCCAGCAGATCGAG
>DASZXD010000020.1:0-29837 GCA_035546015.1 Occallatibacter sp. | reverse complement strand
GGATGTTCACACTCGGTATCGTGGCTGCGGCACTCGTCGGCATGTACTTCAGCTATCGCGTAGAAGCCGTGGCAAAGCTGGCCGACGCCGCTGCGCTGTTCCAATTCAAAGACCACGCCTGGCGCGGCATTTTCTGGGTCTCGCTGCCGCCCGGCCTGCTCTTTGTGCTGGGCAGCCTGCTGGTCACCGAATCGCCACGCTGGCTCTTCCGCCGCGGCGACAAGGAGAGCGCGTACGCTGCACTTCTGCGCTCGCGCAGTCCCGAGCAGGCGTCGCTGGAACTTGAAGAGATGGAAGCCAACGCGCGCAGCGCCGAGGCTACGACGGGACAGAAGGTAAAAGACTCGCTGCTGCGGCGTAAATATGTCATCCCGTTTCTGCTGGCGTGCGCCATCCTTTCGTGCAATACGGCAACGGGCGTGAACTCCATCATCGGTTACAACACGGGTATCCTGCTGCAGAGCGGCCTCAGCGATCTCAACGCGCACTGGGGTTATGTCGTCTTCACCTGCGTCAACTTCCTCATGACCACCGTGGGCATGACGCTTGTGGATCGCAAGGGCCGCCGCTTTCTGCTGATCCTGGGCACCAGCGGCATCATCGTTTCGCTCATCACCGTAGGCACTCTCTTTAAGACCACCGAGAAAGCCACCATCGACTGCCGCTCCGCGGTGCAGGCGCTCGTTGGCCCGAACCAGGAGATGACGCTGCGCTTCGATCCGGCTGAGGCGCAGAAGCTGCTGGCCGCTGCTGGCTACAGCGGAAACCAGATTGCTCCCGAACGCGCTTCGCTGGCCATCATCTACTCTTATGGCGACTTCACGGCGGCTACGAGCTTTGTCCGCTCCGACGATGCCGCTGCTGCGCCGATCGAAATCACGCGTGCCAGCTGTCTGCCTGCCAACAAAGTCGAGTCGATTTTCCAAAATACGTTTGCCGATCTTCAGGCTGCGCAGGCGGCTCCGCTCAGGATTGAGAAGGCGCTTATCGGCCGCGTGCCCGAGGCAGGCCATGGATGGCTTGTGGCGCTGTGCCTTTACGGCTTTATGGCTTTCTATGCCATGGGGCCCGGCGTAGTTGTGTGGCTTGCGCTGAGCGAGCTCATGCCCACACGCATTCGCTCGAATGGCATGAGTATCGCGCTGCTGCTTAATCAGCTTGTCTCCACCACGCTGGCCGGAATCTTTCTGCCCTTCGTGAGCAAGCACGGCTACTCATCGATGTTCTTCCTCTTCGCCTGCTTCACGATGGTGTACTTCACAGTGGCCGCACTCTTTCTGCCCGAGACCAAAGGCAAGACACTCGAAGAGATCGAAACGTACTTCGAGCGAGGCTCGGCGCATGCGAGCTAGAAGCCGTGCCTACGCGTGCAGGCCGGCATGGCGGTGACGTACACGCGCCGGTACCAGCCGCGCAAGCTTTGTTTCCAGTTGAGCCTCGTTCCGTTTGTAGGCAATGCCGGCAACGATGAAAGATGCGCCGATCACTGTGAGCGCAAGCGTAAAGCCAAACGAGTTGCGGAAGTATCTTTCTGCTTCCGTCACGAGATAGATAAAGACGCCGATGCCTCCAAAGACCAGAAATGCCCTGCGCTGCAGAAGAAGCGCAACCACGATCATCGCAAAATGGATCACGCAGTAGATGGCCTTGCCTAACTGATTGCCTTCGCCCAAAAGCGAAAGCCCGCCGCTGAAAGTGAGCAAGCCAAAGAGATAAAACCAGAATGCGAAGTCCAGTTGCGATGCGCCATCTGCCAGGTAGCCAGCAATGAGCATAGCAATACCGAAAAATACCGATATCCAGCACTGCTGGTGAAAGGTCCAGTGCCCATGCCCCAGCAGGGCGGTAGCATCCATGGAGAGATACCAGAGGGCATAAGCGGCAGGCGCGGTAATGAATGGGAATGGAACGAATCTGAGCGCGATGACGGCAACGGTAATTGTTACACACTCCATAAGTACCCAACTTGCGTTGATGTACGGATGAAAATTCGTGTAGGAGCCGGGGTCGTTAAGCGGCCACCAGCCGAGCGCTCGTTCTACGCCGTAGACAGCCATGGGAGTCATGCACACGGCAACTGCCACCAGCAGTCCACCGGGAATCCTCGTGGCCGGACGCTGAAACAGGCGATAGCCCACGGCGCCGAAGAGAACGCCATAGAGGGCGGCAATCGCCGTAAGCGTGAGGCCTGAAAGGGTGTCCCACGCATTGGTCACAAACCAGCCCATCGCGCCGATAATAAGCAGAGCCCCAAGGTAGTAGCTAATGTGAGCCGCTTCAAAGGCTGGAGCATTTTCCGGTTCCGCATTCAGAGCCTGCTCGATGCGTTCGAATGTGCTGGATGGCAGGCCGGCACGCTCAATGGCCGCGCGTAGCTCATTCGCGGTGATTTTTCTCATGGCCGAGAGTATATCCCGACGTCGTGTTGCTTTTCCGCCGTGGCTCAGGAAATTTTCGGCCACCGAGCAGTAAGGAGTTGCCACAGGCCCCTATCGAAAGGATGTACTTCGATGCTGAGCTGGGCAGTCAAAAGCTCGTCCGCTACTTTGCCACATCCCGCACCGCGAGCACCGGACACACCGCATGCGAAGCGACGTCGTAGGCCATGGGGCCCGGCAGATGCGACTCCAGACCGGGATGCACGGCTGCGGGCAGGCCTGCCACAATCAGCTCCGCCCCGATCCTCAGAGCCACCTCGAGAATCAGTAACTCGGGGGAGCCAAATTCCACTAGGTACTTCGGCTCGATGCCGTGCGCCCGCTCGGGCAGTCCTTTCTCAAGAAGTTGCAAGCAGCAAAAGGCCTCGGGAGTCATCCGCGTTGCGAGGGGTTCTTTCCACGCATCGTCGGCCACGTGGAGAAAGAAGAGTTCCGCGCTGTAAGCCGCAGCAAGCGCGTAAGCGTAATCCATCAATGGCTTCGAACGCGGCTCCAGGTCCGTAGCCAGCAGAATGCGCTCGATGCGGACTTCAGCCTCAGGTCTCACCGCCACTTCAGGACCGATTAATAAAACCGGACATTCAATGCCGCGCGCGATTGCTTCAGCGGTAGAAGGGTAGAGCAATTTTTTAATGCCTTGTCTTCCATGCCTGCCGGCGACGATCAGGTCAATCTGATGTTCGCGCACATTCGCAGCAATCGCCTCCATCACGTCGCCATGATCGAAAAGGATGCTATATGGAATTTCAGCAAAACCAGCAGCTGCAAGCAGCTCTTTGATCCGTTTTCCTGCTTCGTGCTTTAACTGTTCGAGCACTTCGTCAAGCTCTGTGCGATGGATGTGCTGATACTCATCCGCGGGAATTACGTGGATCGCGAAGATCTCTGCCGCGAACCGCCGCGCAAAAGCGGCGGCGTAGGGCAGCGCCATGGCGGAGGTCTCAGTAAAGTCGGAAGTGAAAAGAATTCTCTTGAGATGGATCGGAAGGGAATCTGAAGACTCGGTAGGTTGTGGCATAAAGCAACTCCGGGAAAAGCTACTTCTCCTTTCAAATCTGCTTTTCGCCTGCAGAGATCTGCGAGGCGCTCTCGTCAACATCGCTCAACACGGTGATGAATTTCTCCAGTGGCTCCTGAATTGCGGCTGAAGAAATCAGAATCAGGCGGTCGTTCACTTCAATCACGCTATCAGGATGTGGCAATAGCGCATGCTCCCGCCGCATCACGACGACGATCTCAAATTCATACGCCCGCAGCTCGCGATAGAACCAGCCAATTGTCTTTCCCGCGAGCGGACTCTCCTGGAACACGATCGCCATGGTGAGCTCTTTCCTGCCCGGAAGGTCGAATCGCACATGCGAACGCATCAGCCGCAGCAGATCGAGATGGCCCAGATTTTCCGTCAGGTGCAGATCTCTTTTTCCCAGCAGGCTGAGCGCTGTATGAATGCGCTCAAGGTAGTGCGCCGGCGAGTCTTTCTGCTTGGGCACCTGGCCTTCGTAGAGGCTCCGGTATTTGAGGTTCACTGAGAGCCCGCGCTGCAGCAGATAGCTGATCATCACTGCCAGCCCTGCGGGAACCAGCAGATGAAAGCCGCCGGCCATCTCCGTCACCATGAGCATGGTTGCAATGGGTACGCGCGCGGCCGCGCCAAAGACCGCCGCCATTCCTACGACTACGAAAACGGCACTGGGCTGGTGCAGCAGAATGGCAAAACTGCCTCCGAGCATGGCGCCCACAAAGAGTGACGGCGCAAACACACCGCCCGATCCGCCCGAAGAGACCGTCAGCGCAAATGCAACGGTCTTGGCGAAGAGCAGAATCAGCAGCAGATTGAGCGCCAGTTGCCCGTTGATGGCCAGTTGAATCCACCCGTATCCGCCTTGCAGCACTTCGGGAAGCCGCAGAGCCAGCAGTCCAACACCGAGGCCGCCGATCGCCGGTTTCGTCCACATGGGAATCGGCAGCGCGCGAAACAGGTCGCGCACGCGATAGAACACGACCGGCAGAATCATGCCGACGACGCCTGCCGCCAGTCCCAGGACGGCATACGCGAGATAGTCCTTGAGAATCGGCATAGCAATTGACGGGATTACGAAGAGCGGCGCGAATCCTACAAAAAGGCCGTTTACCGCATATGCAACCGCTGAGGAACACATGGTGTAGAGCAGTGCCCCGGCCTCGAAGTCCATCTCGCCGTAGAGAACTTCGATGGCAAAGACTCCGGTACCCATGGGCGAGCGAAAGATGGCAGAAAGGCCTGCGGCCATGCCGGCCAGCAGCAGCAGACGGCGCTCGCTGTCTGAGCGTCTGGCCAGCTTTGCATACCAGGAGCCGAGCGTTGCGGTAATCAGCGCGATCGGGCCCTCGCGGCCGGCCGAACCGCCCGAGCCGATGGTGATGGCCGAGGCCACCATTTTGAGCGGTGCCACGCGCGGACGAATGACGCCCTCTTTGCGATGAAAGGCGGCCACGGCTGTATCGGTGCCATGGCCCTCGGCCTCAGGCGCAAATTTATAGACAAGGAATCCCGAGATCAACCCGCCCAGCGTCGTCACCAGCGGAATCAGCAACAGTCCGTGTGGACCGATCTGCTGCACCAGACCATGTGGGCTCTCGATGCCGGGAGCCCGATAGCCGGCTATCCGATACAGGAATATGTGGTCGCAGAGCCTGAGCATCCACATGAATAGGCGCGCGCTCAGCGCGCCCGCAACTCCAAGAGCTACCGACTCCAGCAAAAGCCGAGGTTCGCCTTCAATCTTCACCGCAGCCTCCGCGTGCACCAGCGTGGCGCACACGTCTCCCCTTTTGCACGGATGCAGATTCCAACGGCCGGGTGGCCGGCTACGAATGGTCGTTGAAAGGACCTTTACTTTTCGATGACAGCTTTCGACAGATTGCGCGGGCGGTCTACGTCTACACCGTGCTCGAGGGCCATGTAATAGGCGAACAACTGCAGCGGCACCACTTCGAGAATGGGCAGCAGATACTCCGATGCCGGCTGCACGAGGATGCAGTCGCTCACCAGCGAAGGCACCTGCGTGTCGTTGGCGTTGGCGATTGCAATGACCTTCGCGCCCTGGGCATTCACATCTTCGAGCAGCTGAACCGTTTTTTCGTAGCGCTGCACTGAGGCTTCAAGACGGCGGTCTACCGTGGCCAGCACCACCAGCGGAACGCGGTCGCTGACCAGCGCGTTGGGGCCATGCTTGAGCTCGCCCACCGGGTAGCCCTCGGCGTGGACATACGACGACTCCTTGAGCTTCAGCGCGCCTTCGCGGGCAATTGCATAGTGAATGCCGCGGCCGAGATAGAGAAAAGTGGCCGCGCCGGCATACCTGTGCGCCAGCGCTGCGGTCTGCTCGCGCCAGCCGTCGAGCTGCGCTTCGAGTGCGCCGGGGACGGCTTCGAGCTCGGGAATCAGCTCGCTGAGCGCGGTGCGATTGATGCGGCCCCACTTTGCGCCCTCGTAAAGCGCCAGCGCGTAGAGCACGGCGAGCTGGCAGGTGAAGCTCTTGGTCGCAGGAATCGCCTTCTCGACACCTGCGGCGAGCGGCATCGAGATGTCGGCTTCAATGGCCATCGTGGAGCCGGCGACGTTGGTGATAGCCAGCGTGCGGTGGCCCTGGCGGTGCGCCTCTTCGAGCGCGGCGAGTGTGTCGGTGGTCTCGCCGGACTGCGAGAGGACGAGCACGCTGGGGTGCCGGATGTCTGAGCCGCCGCGCAGGCTGTACTCGCTTGAGTACTCGACGTCGACGGCGAGGCCGCAGAGGTCTTCGAGGAGAATCTCGCCATAGAGGCCGCTGTGGCGGCTCGAACCGCTGGCGGCGATGAGGATCTCGCCCGCTGGACCGACCCATCCGGCGAGTTTCTCGGCTACTTCCGGTTTCAGGCCTTCGTCGCCGAGGTAGAGCGCCAGCGTGCGCCGCAGCGCCTCTGGCTGTTCGTAGATTTCGCGCAGCATTGCATGAGGAAAGTCGGACATGGCGTCGATTGGGGCTCCCAATATGATCATAGCGCGTCGAATCAATCAATCTGATGAATATTTTGGCGCGGTGGGGATCAGCTGGAGTGGAGAGTGAACAGTGATCAGGATCATCTGTCAGGTCCGGTGAATGTGGGTTTTTGTCGGGGTTTTGACGGGGATTTGAGGGTGGCTCGCGATCAGGTTTAGTCTGTAAACTATTGAATTAATTATAGTTAAATGTGATTCAGGTATAGCGAAGCGTCGTTTTGGAGGGGAGGGGGTGGGGTATGAGGGGGGTACGGACCGGGCACATCCCTGACAGATGGATTGGAGCCTGTCTGGATTGTGCCTGAGTGCGAGGATATTTTGTGCAGGGCTGGGTGTGAATTCGCGCCGTCCCTACGGGACTGCGGGGGATGAGGGCATGCCTGATCCCAGGGTTTCACCCTGGGCTATTTTCCTGCTCTCCCTGGTGGGAGGCTGATTGTGGCTGGGTTAGTGGTGTGCTTTCCCAGGTCGTCTCCCTCCCACCACGGAGGGTGAGGGACTTACGTTATCCCAACTTGATTTTCAGCCTCAATCTCACCAAGCCAAATCCGTTTATCGTTTTCGGTACCCGATGCGGTTGACGTTGGTGTTTGATTCGTGCGAGTTCACAGCAGTTCCAATGTCTTGCCCATTTCGTTAAGTTGCTTTTGATACGATTTGATGTCGCGCTCCATCAATCGAGCCTGCTCAGCAATTTCGGACGTATTTAGAGTGGTGTCTGAAAATTCTCGATCTATCTCTCGCAAGCGATTCTGGATTCGCTCGTGAATCTGCGCCATGTTCTGATTGTGTTCCAGAGTTGCGTTCCGTTGATCCTCGGTCAGTTCTGCATTAAGTTGCTCGCGGTTCTGCTCGAGTTTCCGGATCTGCTCTCGAAGCTGCTCGTGCTGGCGCTGTGCTTCGTCCGAGTTGAAATTTGGATTGCTCGCGTGTTGCCTAAGTACCTTTAACTGTTTTCGCGTCTGATTCATTGTCTGATCACAGCTACGCAGCCGATCGCGCTGTTGTGCTGTGGCCTGGCTATGTAAACGATCCCGGTCGCGCGTCTGGTCGCGATCCTGTGTCCGATCGATCGTCCCATAGCCCCCCGTCTGTCCGGAACCAGAGGTCGATGGTCTCCCCTGTTCCTTTCCACCGCCTCCGCCGCGGCCACCGCGTTGAGCGACTAGGGCCGCTGAGGCAAGCAGAATTACGAGAACCAAGGATGTCAGAAAATTCTTCCTCATCGCAGTTTCCTCCTGGAGATGCCCGAGTACCAGCAGTCCGATTTGTTGAGGCTTCCCCCGTTTGCAAACGCTTGGACGTGTCCGCACGGAGATTGCACTGTGAGGTGGATCACAAACCGATGTTTTTTTCAGAAGATAACTGGGTCCACAGGGCACTCCCTGCGTTAACCGTGGTGGAACACTCAATCGAAAAAACAAACGCGGTGTATGGCCAAATTCATACTTCTATCGTTCGTTGAGGTTTACTTCGTACAGGTTGGCGGCGGGGGATGTGGCTGTGACCATGGGGAGGTCGCCGGGGGCGAGGCCGATCAGGCGGTAGTCAGTGGCGGCGATGGGGCGCAGGCTTTCGATGGTGGCTACCTGCCCGGGTTTGCCGATGGGCACTTCCACTTTGTAGATGGGCTTGCCGGGCTCGAGGAAGTCCTGGAAGTAGACATAGCGGCTGTCGTGCGACCATGTGGGGTCGCCGACACCGTGGACGGCGAGCGTGGTCCAGCGCTGCGCGGTACGGTCATAAAGCATGAGCGCGTGCTGGTCGAGGGGCATGGCGGCGATGTAGCGGCCGTCGGGCGAGAGGCGCGGGCTGAAGAGGCCGTCAGAAGCGGGAATCTTTTCGACCTTGCGCGTTGCGATTTCGAGCGAGTAGATGGCCTTGTCATTGCCGCTGTCCATGCGGTCAGGCGGGCGGCCAAAGACAATGGATTTGCCATCGGGAGCCCACGATGGGTCGGCCTCGTTGCGGTCTTCGTCGAGCACGGGCGTGAGCTTGCCGCCCTCGGCATCAATGATGTAAATCTTCCACGGCTTGCCCGGCTCAACGCCCATCACGGCAAGCTGGCGATCGTCTGGCGACCAGCGCATGGTGAAGATGCGCAGCGGCGGCGTGGTGAGCTCGATGCGCTCGGTGCCGTCAGCGCGGCTGCGCCAGAGAGAGCTATCCGATGCGTTCAGCCATGCGATCCACTTACCGTCTGGCGAGTATTGAGCGAGCGCCGCGGCGCTGAGGTTGGGAGCGAGCGGAGTGAAGTCAGTGGAGTGCTCCATGGCGCGCAGCAGCTCGATCTGCGTGTCAGCACCGATGAAGAAGATGCGATCACTGTTGGGCGCGGTGCTGGGCGCCTGATAGAAGAGCGGGCCGTTGGTGATCTGGCGCGGGGCGCGGTCGGCGAGATACCACGGGTGCTCACGCTGTATCCATATTTCGCTGTGGCCGGTGCGCATGGACTGGAAGACGAAATACTGGCCGTCCGGGGTCCAGCTTCCGCAACACTCGGAGGCGGGATTGCTCCAGCCAGGGAAGAGCGCGTGTGGATTGGAGCCGTCGGCGTTCACCTGCCAGAGTTCCTCGGTCTGATTTTTGGGATCGCGCAGGGTGTAGCGGAGCAATTTGCCGTCGGGCGACCAGCGCAGCCAGTAGGCGAGGCCCGCCGTGGTGACGAGCTTGTGCGGATTGCCTCCGTCGGAATCCACGACAATCAGATCGCTTCCGCTGGCAACCAGCAGGCGCTGGCCGTCGGGCATCCATGTAGCGTCATGCGCGGTAACGTTGGGCACGCGCTGGGCGTCGCCGCCGAGGGTGGGCACGATCCAGAGAGGCTGCTCGGGCTCGGCCTGCAGATGACTGCAGACGACGAGACGCGATCCGTCAGGAGAGAGCGAGCCGATGAGCGGCGCGCCGATTTCAGACGGGAGATTGAAGTGGCTGATTTCGCCGTTGGCCACCAGCGCGACGGCGAGCGCGGGCGTGCCGTTTTCCATGTGCGAGAAATAGATGCGCGTGCCGTCGCTGGCCGAGCTTGAAAAGCTTTCGACGTCGAGGTTGTTGGTGAGCACGTGGCCGGAGAAGGTGATCTGCGCAATCTGATACGGAGTGCGGAGAGGGCCACGCAGCATCAATATAGCGGCGAGAGCCAGGCACAGAACCACGAGGGCCGCAGTGACGATGTGCCAGCGGTTGAGCCGGGCTGCGTTTGGCTGCGTGACGGGGATTTCAAGCGGAGCAGGCGCTGCGGGTGCTGGGTCTACAAATGTGACCGGAGCGATGAAGCGGTAGCCGCGGCGGGCCAGCGTTTCGACAAATCTTGGATTCTCTGCTGAGTCACCCAGCGCGTCGCGCAGCTTGTTGACCGCGATGCCCAGGCTGTGGTCGAAGTCGACTGTGGTGTCGGAACCCCAGAGTTCCATCTGCAGGGTCTCGCGGGAGACGACCTCGCCCGGATGCTCGACCAGCACTGCCAGCAGCTTGAACGGCTGACTTTGCAGCCGCACACGGATTCCGGACCTGCGCAGTTCGCCCGTATTCAGGTCGGCCTCAAAGACTCCGAACTGAACCCGTCTCGCGCTTCCGGCGGTCGCACCAGACGCCATCTTTACCGCATAACCCCGCATAAAAAGTGTAAGTGAAAACGCTCCGCCGCGGCCAATCCGGTTCCCAGGCCATCAAAATCCGAGGAGAAGTAATGCCCCAATCGATTCAAACCAAAAAGCTTATCAGGAGAATACGAATTGACGGCAAATAGGCGAACCGTGAATTGACCACCGTACTCTTAGAGTCGTTTTCTCATGCGTGGGTGCGGGGAACTGCGCTGGCTCCCCGCACATGCTTCGGCTTAAGCCAGCGTTTTTTGCAACGCAGTTTTTTGGAGGACAATGTGATGTTCACTCGATCGAGCTACGCGTACAACCTGGCGGGCCGTGCCGCCAGGGTATGGATGGCCGTCGCGGCTCTTCTGGTTTTCTTCGCTGCTCCCGGACTCTTCGCCCAGACAGATACGGGCGGCATTGCCGGAACCGTATCCGACCCCACGGGGGCGGTGATTCCCGGGGCTGCTATTACCGCCACCAATCTCGATACCGGACAAAAACTCAGGGCTACGACCAATAGCGAAGGCAACTTCAGCATTCTTGCCGTGCCGCGCGGCAACTATAACGTAGCGGCTGCGGCTCCGGGCTTCAGCGGCGACACGACAGTGGTGACCGTGACACTGCAGTCCACGCAGACGGTCACTTTTCAGCTTCAGCCAGCAGGCACGACGGCGACCGTGACCGTCACTACGGCAGCGCCGCTCATTGACACCACCAACTCGACCATCGGCGCCTCGATTCAGGGCCGCCAGGTGACGCAGCTACCGCTGAACGGCCGCAACTTCTCGAGCCTTGCGCTGCTCACGCCGGGCGTGACCCGCGGCGCTTATGGCGATGCAGCCTCGGGCGGCGGCAGCAACAACTACACCGAGACCAACCGCAACAACGAGAGCGGCGCGGCGTCCATTGCCGTCAACGGCCTTCGCCCGCAGGCGGACAACTACATTCTGGACGGCGTGGATAACAACGACGGACTGGTGGGCACCATCCTTTTCTTCCCGAACATCGACGCCACACAGGAGTTCAAAGTGAACACGAGCGTGGCTCCGGCAGAGTATGGCCGCGCGGGCGGCGCCATTGTTGTGAGCTCACTCAAGTCGGGAACCAACCAGTATCACGGTTCGGCCTTCTGGTTTTATCGGGACCGCAGCTTTGACGCGAATCCCAACTACCGCTTCAACGGCGCGCCGTATACGCCGGCGGGCGGCTTTTTGCGCAATCAGCCCGGCTTTGCTGTGGGCGGCCCGATTCTGAAGAACAAGCTGTTTGCATTCGGCGACTACCAGGCTCTTCGCGAGACGCTTGCCGTTTCGCCGCACTACGTCACTGTCCCCACGGCGCTGATGCGCCAGGGCAACTTTACCGAGCTGCTCAATGCGGCAGGCTCAGGCGGCGGAGGTTTCGAGACACAGTATCCGCGCTGCTATCCGGGCACTTTTACCGGGTCGAACGGGCAACCGACTCCATACGCAGGTTCGTCCACGGGCGCGGTTCCCGGCACTCCGCAGGGCGGCTGGATCTTCGACCCGACGACCTGCTCAGCCGACGGCACGCCGCAGCAGTTCATCTATGCCGGGCAGGCGAACGTGATTCCGACGAGCCGACTGAACCCGGCCGCTGTGAACTACCTCAACGCCTTCCCGCTGCCGACGCGGACGGACCGCTACCTGAATAACTACCTCGTGACGCAGACCGAAGCCAACAAGTACAACACGTTCGACGGACGCCTGGACTGGAACGCTTCGCCGAACAATACTGCGTTCTTCCGCTTCAGCTACGACAACTCCGTGAACACCAAAAGCTCGGAGTTTCCCATGCTGCCTGCGGGCGGCGGCACGGGCATCAACCCAACGCATGCGCGCGGCTATGACCTTGGCTATACGCACATCTTCTCGGCCACTATGGTCAATGAGGCGCACATTGCCTATAACCGCGACAACTACGGCTACACGCCGCCGTTCTATGGCGACCCGGTGTCGAAGAACCTGGGCATTGTGAACGCGAACATCAACATGGAAACCTCAGGCGGCGCGCTGATCGGCGGCTGGAAGGGCAACCTCGAGTACACCGGCGACTATGGACTCTATGCGGTTCCGCAGAATACGTACGAGGTGAACGACTCGCTGAGCTGGCAGCGCGGCAGCCACGCGCTCAAGTTCGGCGGCACGTTTATTCGCCGACAGGTTGCGTTCTTCAATCCGCAGGAAGGCAAAGGCTATTTCTGGATCGATCAGGGCACGGTGGATTTTACCGGCTACGAAGTCTCTGAGCTGCTGGCCGGCGGCGTCGATCAGTACGAGATCGGCTCGCAGTCCGGCTACTTTGCCAACATCGGACAGGAAGACGGCATCTTTGGCCAGGACGACTGGCGCATCAGCCGGCGCGTGTCAGTGAACATGGGACTGCGCTGGGACTTCCTGCCGCATCCCTACGAAGCGCACAATCAGCAGGCAGCCTTCAACGTGAATACAGGCCAGGTGATGATCGCGGGCAAGAACGGTATTTCGCCGAGCATCATTGCGCAGAACTATCACGACTTTGGCCCGCGCCTTGGCGTGACCTATGACCTCAAGGGAGATGGCACATCCGTGGTTCGCGGCGGATACGGCATCTTCTATTACATCGACTACGGCGGCATCAACAATCAACTGGGCGAACAGGCGCCGTTTGGCGGCAGCAACGACTATCTGGCAAGCAACGGCTACTGCATCACGTTCACCGGCCAGCTCAATCAGTCGACGGTTTCGACCGGCAACAACTACAACTGCGCCAACTACACCGGCCCATCTGCCGCGGTTACGCCGCTGCCAGCGCGTGGATATGTCAACTTCGATCCAGCGCATCCTCCCGCGGGCACGAGCATGATCGCCGTCAACACGCACAACCCGAACAGCATGATCCAGGAGTGGAACCTGCAGCTCGAGCAGCAATTGGGCGCGAACAACGTGGTGAATATTGCTTACGTGGGCACGCACGGCTCGAACCTGTCGACGTACTATCCGTACAACATCAACCAGTTCAGCACCGGGGTGCAGAACTTCCCGGGCCTGGGATCGATCAACTACAACAACTACAACGGCATCTCCAACTACAACGGCCTGCAGGTTCACGCAGAGCACCGCGCCACGAATGGCCTAGTCGCCACGTTCTCTTACGCGTGGTCGCATACGCTGGACGACTCACCCGGCGCATTCCAGGGGCAGACAGCCGCTCTCTACTACGATCCTCTGGCCGGCTACGGCAACTCCAGCCAGGACCAGCGTCACGTCTTCAGCTCGTCGATTCTCTATCCGCTTCCGTTCGGCCGCGGACAGCGCTTCGGCAGCGGCGTATCGCGTCCCATGGACTGGGTGATCGGCGGCTGGCAGACGAGCATCATCAGCCTTGTGCAGACCGGCACGCCGGTGGATCTCTCCACGGGACAGTTCGCGCCCGGCAACCGGCCTGACCTGGTGAAGCCTATCAGCTATCCCAAGGGCATCACCGGGCAGTGGTTCGATCCCGCGTCGTTCTCTGCCAACGTGCCAACCGTGAACTCGACAGCGTGCAACTGCACCGTTTACACGCGGCTGGGAACGCTGGAGCGCAACCAGGTCTTCGGCCCCGGCTACCGCGTGGTAAACCTGAGCCTGCAGAAGACGCTGCATCTGGCTGAAGGCTATGCGCTCGAGCTCCACGGCGACGCCTTCAACCTTTTCAACTCAGCCGAGTTCGCCAACCCCAACAGCAACATGAACCAGTCGAACTTTGGCCAAATTGAAAGCACGCAGGTGTACAGTAACCGCGAAATTCAATTAGCGGCGCGCTTCACCTTCTAGCCAGAAAAGCGCCGTGGGTGCGTTGCAGCAGCCACGGCGCAGCTTTTTCCTGCGATATAAATTCTGTGCATCGCATAAAACCATCTGATAACCTTTTTGCGCTTCCCCGATTTGATTTCATGCGCACCCGTGCGCCTGCTGCCCGGAGAGCTTCATGCGATACCTATCTTCACTCCTGCTTGCCGTCTGTGTGTGCCTTGCGACCACTGCGCTGCAAGGGCAGGCGCCGCAAATTGACAAGATCGATCCGCCCAACTGGTGGGCGCAGTTTCCTGACCCCATGCTGCTGGTGCACGGCGAGAATCTGAACGGCGCGCGCTTTCAACTCGCCGGCTCCGGCGTAGACATCAAGCGCACGCAAGTCTCCGACAATGGCCACTGGGCCTTTCTGTGGCTCGACGCAAGCACCTCTGCTCCGCAGACTCTCTCGATCACCGCAGAAAATGCCGCAGGCCAGGCGCACGCCGCCTATGTCTTTGCCGCACCGCGCGACGATCCGCACAGCGGCTTCTCTTCTGCCGATGCGATGTACCTCATCATGACCGACCGCTTTGCCGATGGCGATTCTGCGAACGATCTGCCCAGTGACGACCGCTCTGCTCCGCGGGGCTGGCATGGCGGCGATCTGCGCGGCATTGAGCAGCACATCGATTACCTGAAGCAGCTTGGCGTCACGACTGTGTGGACCACGCCCGTAGCCTCGAACGGCGCCATGCCTGAGTCGTATCACGGCTACGCGGCCACCGATCTCTATGCTGTCGATCCGCATTTCGGCACGCTCGACGACTATCGCCACCTTGCCGCTGCGCTGCACGCGCATGGCATGAAGCTGGTCATTGATCTCGTGCCGAATCATGTTGGCGTCAAGCATCCGTGGGTCAACGATCCGCCCACGCCGAACTGGTTTCACGGCACGCTCGCGCAGCATCTCGGCGTGCAACACGACTTCTACCAGCTCATCGATCCGCACGCGCCGCCCGAGGCGTGGCGCAATGTCACGAAGGGCTGGTTTACGGACGGGATGCCCGACCTGAACCAGGAGAATCCGCTCGTTGCACAGTATCTGATTCAAAATGCGATCTGGTGGGTTGAAACGGCCGGCCTCGACGGCATTCGCCTCGACACATTTCCTTATGTCGACCGCGCATTCTGGCATGACTTCCATGCCACGTTGCACAGCCTTTTTCCCAACCTCACCACGGTGGGCGAAATCTATCACCGCGACCCTGAGGTTACTTCGTACTTCGCGGGCGGCGCGGCGCACAACGGCGTCGACACCGGGCTCGACACGCCATTCGATTTCCCCACGTACTTTGCGCTGCGCGATGTGTTCGCGCACGGCAAGCCGATGACCGAGCTGACCGATGTGCTGCGCCAGGATGAACTTTACCCGCATCCCGAGCGGCTGGTTCCGTTTATTGGCAATCACGACACTACGCGCTTCCTCACAGATGCCGGCGGTAATGTAGCCGACCTGAAGCTTGCATTCGGACTGCTCTTTACGCTGCGCGGCATGCCGCAGATCTACTCCGGCGACGAGATTGGCATGACCGGCGGCGCAGACCCGGACAACCGCCACGACTTCCCCGGCGGATTTCCAGGCGATGCGCATAACGCATTTACGCAGGCCGGACGCACGCCCCAGGAGCAGGAGATCTTTACGTGGA
The DNA here is from genome assembly GCA_035546015.1 of Occallatibacter sp. Classification (GTDB taxonomy): domain Bacteria; phylum Acidobacteriota; class Terriglobia; order Terriglobales; family Acidobacteriaceae; genus Telmatobacter. Next base: position 14,303 of record DASZXD010000020.1, on the reverse strand, counting down.
CATCGGGCATGCTCGCGCTGCGTGCGTCTCACACAGCGCTCAAGTTCGGCATGGAACAGAATCTCTTTGCGGACGCGGATGGATTCGCCTTTGTGCGCGCGCTCGATGCAGCCGGATGCTCGCAGGGCAGAAAGTCAGACGAGGATTCTGCGCGCTTCCTGATTGTGCTCAACAAATCAGACAAGGCCAAATCGATCGATCTGCCGATGGACGGAACAGCGCTGGCCGGCTGCGCGCAATTTGCAGCTGAAGCGCCAGCCACGGGAGTTACGCCGGCGATCAGTGGAGGTAAACTGCACGTAGAAGAAGCTCCCGCATCCATCACTGTGTACGAAGCGCGTTGAGATTCGGCTACTGCAGATGCATCTTGAGGAACTGGATATAAATGTCCCAGTCGGTGGGGACCATGCCGTGGCCACCATCATGCATATAGTAGGCAAGATCGTGGAAGATCGGCTGCTTTGCCTGCGGCCACACATTGGTGTCGAGCGGGTCTTTGCCCAATAGCTTGTAAACCGGGCCTGCAGCGACCTCTGCCAGAAACTCGCCCTTCGGGTCGGACCAGTAATCTGTGTTGCCGGTTTGAAGCAATAATGGACGCGGCGCGACGAGCGCAATGAGCATGTTGGCATCCATTGGCGCTTTATCGGGGAAGCCGGCATACTTTGCGTAGTTGGCCGCGAACTGGTAGGGATAGCGGGTGGGCGCGGTGAGATGCGCGATGGTTTCGCCGTAGTCGCGATGGCTGAGGGCTGCGCCGCCCTCGCCTGAGCAGCTTGCAATCACCGCGGCAAAGCGCTGATCGTGCGCGCCGGCCCACATCACCGTTTTGCCGAGACGCGAGACGCCGTGAATGGCCACGCGCCTGGCATCGATGTCCTTGTCGGTCTCGAAGTAATCTTCAACGCGGCTCATGCCCCAGGCCCAGGCGGCGATTGCGCCCCAGTCGTCTGCTGCGCGCTCGGTCTGGCCGGGCTTGAGGTACTTCGCACGAATTCCGTTCGAGAATCCGGCGGCGTAATCGGGATCGACTTCGCCGTAGTAATACGTGGCAACGCCGAAGCCTGCGTCGAGCAGCGCGTTCACGTTGATGTGTCCAAAGTTGCCTCTCTTCACGGGCTCGATCTTCGTGTTGGTCTTCGGGTCCCAGACCATCACCGGGGTGATGCCGGGATCGTCCACCGCATCCTGCGGGGCGACGAAGCTGATGGTGAAAAACATCGGCACCGGCTTCTTCGCGTTAACCGGCAGGTAAATCAGCAGGTGAATCTTCGGCCAGGTCTCGTCTTTTGAGAACGAGATGGTCACCTGCCTGCGGATTGCCCTGCCATCGAGCGCGGGAGTGCCCTTGTCCGTGACTTCGAAGCTCTCAGCCGCAGGGCGGCCGGGGTCGCGGCCATATTGCTGCGTCTCAAAGAGCTCTTCAATCTGTGGCCTGCGCTTCGAATACCAGGTCTTCGCATTGCGGACCGGCTTGCCGTTGTTCAGCTTCAGAGGATCGGTCAGCGTGTAAGTGCCGACCTTGGCCTCGTCATAGTTGACGGGGATGCCCGCCACTTCTCTCTGCAGCGTGGCTGGAGGCGGCGGAGACTGTGCGCGGCCGGCAACCCAGGCTGCACAAAACATGATTAAAAAAGACGAAAGAGCGCGCTTGATCTGCATGGCGTTGATCCTGAATGCGTGCTGTAGAGATGGAGTTTGAGTGGTCTAACCACTGCAGGATGCAACACTAGAGCAGCGCCGAGGGGTTGTCAAGCGCGTGGCGGCAGAGGGCGCCCGGCCAGCTGCAATCAAAAATAAGCTAAACTTGGAGTACCACGCGAATCGGCCTGCCGATAAAAAGAGGCGAGCCGTTGTGCGGAAGTGGTGAAATGGCAAACACACTAGCCTTAGGAGCTAGCGCCGCAAGGCTTGCGGGTTCAAGTCCCGCCTTCCGCACCAATGAACAAGTGGGCAAATCCTGCCTAATAATCTTTAAGTAATGTAATTCTCTTGGTTCTGCAGCCAAGCCGAAGGTGTAAAACAACTGGCACGTAAGTAAGATTGTTTGCAGCCGGCTCACGGGCTAAAGTGGGATGCGTGGAAGGCAAAAAATATATATGTATACCGACATTTCAATTGCTGGCCTGATGATTTTCGCGGTTGCCCCTTTCGTCGCATACTCGATCCGGATGTTCTATATCCGTCATCGAGAGCGGGAATCAGAACGAGCGTGGAATATTGTCGCAAAATTTATCGTTTAATACTGTTCCATGAGCCTGGCATGCAGGGTTGCCGGCTCAGCTCACTAACGCGATTCTCAGCAACAGTCCATTCCAAACGTCTCAATCTGTTGAAGCACCGGAAGCGGAACGGCTATCAGTGCGTGGCTGCCCACACGTGAATGCTGTTGAAGAGGAACTGCCCGCCGAGAATCAGCAGCCAGATGCACAGAGCAAAGCGCAGCGGGCGGCGGGGTATCCGTGTGCTAAGCAGGGTTCCGGTCACGGCGCCTACTACTCCACCTTCAATGAGATGGGTCAGAAGCACAGGGTTGGTTGCGTGCGAAAACCAGTGCGCGCCGCTGCCGATGAGCGAGACCAGAAAACCGAAGACGATGTCAGTGCCCACTACCTGCGCGGGAGCAAGCGGCGTAAGGCTCAGCAGCGCAGCGCTGCCCAGCGCGCCTGCTCCGGCTGACGAAAAACCGACTTCGGCGCCCACAGGAAACATGAGCCACGCGAGCAGCGGGCTGCGGTCAGGCGCATCCTGGCGATGCTGTATGGGACGGAACGAGTAGAAGATCTGCCAGCTTGCCGTGCCGACAAGAATGACGCCGAGGATTGCATTGAGCGTGTTGGTTGAGCCGGCGGTCATGAGATGCTGCAAAAACAGCGAGCCTAAGAGCACTCCCGGCGCTCCGCCGAGCAGCATGTAGCCGACTGTGCGCCACGCCACATTGCGCCGCGCAATCTGCGTTGGCACCAGGATGAGCTTGACCGCGGTTGCAAACATCAGGCCGATGCCCACCGCAACCGGAGCCGGCACACCCAGGAACAGCACCAGTATGGGCACCGTGATGGTGCCAGCGCCCACGCCGGTGAGCGCGATGAACAGTGCGATAACGAAACCGATGAGATATTGCATGAGAGGTTCTCAGTTGCTCGCCGGTGCTGCCTGAATGTGAATGCCGCACTCGATCTTGACGACGCCTTCAGCTCCTGCCCAGCGGCCCGAACGCGGATCGTTGGGATCGGTCGGTAGCGACGTGCATGGCTCGCAGCCGATGGACGAGTAGCCGCGCTCGTAAAGAGGCAGCAGCGGAATGCCGAGTTCCTCGCAGGCATACCACACATCGCGCGTGGTCCACGATGCCAGCGGAGCCAGCTTGAGCACCTGCCTGTCACCGGGCAGCGAGAACATGGCAGACTCTTCGAGCGCGGCGCGGGTCTTGGCCTGCTCGCGGCGCAGGCCGGTGATCCATACGCGATATCCGGCGACAGCTTTGAAGAGCGGCTCGACCTTGCGGAAACCGCAGCAGCGGTTGGGCTCGGTCTTGTAGAGCAACCCGAATTCGGCTTCCTGTTCGGCGACAGTCTTTTCCGGCAGGAGGTTGATCAGGTTGAGATTCCACTCGCTGGCGATGCGGTCGCGATAGGCATACGTCTCGGCGAAGTGATAGCCGGTATCGAGGAAGAGAACCGGAATCTTGGGATCGAGCGCGATGGCGAGTCTGGCGAGCAGCACATCTTCGGCCTGAAAGCTGCAGGTGAGGCACACGTCGCCGCTACCAGTAATCTGTTGCGCAAGCGCGGCGCGCACGGCATCGAGTTTCGTCTTTACTTCCGCGGCTATTTCAAGTGTGCTCATTTAGAGACCTGCCCTTTCAGCAGAGATGAAGATGCCCGCACGCTGCAGCAGCTGGTGAATCATGGAAACCACGTGCATTGGCTCCGTTTCGATCAGCGCGATCTGCTCGCCTTCAACGCGCGCGGTCAGTTTGGTGTTTTCGTTTGCGTGCGCCATAATGGTCAGCAGTCCAGCGCGTGTCTGGATTCCGGCGACCACTTCAAGCAGATTGGGATGACGCTGGAATGCATCATCGCCTGCGTTGATGCGGCTGGAGATTATACCGACGGCGAACAACGCGCGCTCCACTGCATCAATCAGTGCAACCGGGCCTGAAAGCTCGAGCACGCCGCCGCGATGACCCCAGCGCGCCTCGCGCTCGCCGGCCGTTACCGGTCCCCACGATCCGGTTTCGTCTTCTTCGCCTGTGCTCACGTAGGCCGAGGCTGCCGTTACCATGCCCGCGGCGACCGTTGCGTTGGTTTCGGGATCGATGAGAATGAAGGCACCTGTGCCACGGTTTTCGCTGTAGAGATCGAGCGCCATGGGCCGCAACAGATTCAAAGACACGGCGCCGATGTCGTTCATTGCGAGACCCTGCGCGGGCTGGCGCGTGAGTGTGTTGAGATCAGTGCGGTAATCAACCGAAGAGAGAAACACCGGCACCGTGTGGCTGGTGTGCTTAAGCAGATAGCGCTTGCTCAGGTCGACCGGCTTCTGATTCATCCAGACAATAGCGGCCTTTGCACTGCGCGCCACGGTTGCCTGTGCGGCAGAACCGACGATCAGGTCGCCGCGGCTGATGTCGATTTCGCGGTCGAGAACAAGCGTGACCGAAAGCGGCGCAATGGCTTCTTCAATGTCACCATCCCATGTGACGATGCGCTCGATTTTTGCAACGCGATTCGATGGCAGCACGGTGATCTCGTCACCCGGCTTCACGGTGCCCGATGCGATCTGCCCTGCGAATCCGCGGAAGGTGTGATCGGGCCGCAGCACGCGCTGCACCGGAAAGCGGAAGGGAGCGGTACGGGTGTCCTGTGACGACGGCAGCGACTCAAGCAGTTCAAGCAGGCTCGGGTCGTCGTACCACGTCATTCCATTCGAGCGATGAACGATGTTGTCGCCCTTGAGCGCGCTGACCGGCACAAAGACTGCGTTCACCGGCGTGCCGGTGTCGGCCGCAATCTGTCCGAGAACCGCAGTGAAGTCGGCCTTGATGGCGCGGAATGTGGCTTCGTCGTAGCCGATCAGGTCCATCTTGTTGACGGCGACCAGCACATGGCGCACGCGCAGCAGCGATGCAATATAAGCATGCCGACGCGACTGAATCAGCACGCCCTTGCTTGCGTCAATGAGAACAATCGCGGCATCGGCAGTCGAGGCGCCCGTGGCCATATTGCGCGTGTACTGCTCGTGGCCCGGCGTGTCAGCAATGATGAACTTGCGTTTTGCCGTCGAGAAGTAGCGGTAGGCCACATCGATGGTGATGCCCTGCTCACGCTCGGCGCGCAGACCGTCGGTAAGCAGCGCAAAGTCGAGCTGGCCGGGCGCGGTGGTTCCCTTGCCCTCAATGGACTTTACCTGGTCTTCGTAGACCGACTGCGTGTCATAAAGCAGGCGTCCGATGAGCGTGGACTTTCCGTCGTCCACACTGCCGGCGGTGGAGAAGCGGAGCAGGTCTTTTTCGCGCTCCTGCGCGAGAAAATCTTCGATGGAAAATGCGGGCGAAGCGATGGTGGCCATTTAGAAGTAGCCCTCCCGCTTCTTGATCTCCATGGAGCCTTCCTGATCGTGGTCGATGACGCGATTGGCACGCTCGGACGAGCGGAATGTAATGAGTTCCGCGATGATATCGGGGATTGTGGTGGCGTCAGAACGAATCGCGCCCGTGCAGGGGCTGCAACCCAGGGAGCGCAGGCGGCACTTGACCATCTGCGGCTTTTCGCCGGGGCGCGCCATGAAGTCCTGCTCGATGGGCATGAGCACTTCCTGCCCCGGACCAACCTGACGCACGTACATGGGCCGTTCTTTGGCAAAGTAGAGATCGACCACCGGAATCTTTTCCTCGTGGATGTACTGCCACACATCCATCTCGGTCCAGTTGGAGAGCGGAAAGACGCGAATGCTCTCGCCGGGATGAATGCGCGCGTTATAGAGATTCCACAGCTCGGGCCTTTGATTCTTCGGGTCCCACTGGCCTACCGAGTCGCGGAAAGAGTAGATGCGCTCCTTGGCGCGGGATTTTTCCTCGTCGCGCCGCGCGCCGCCGAAGGCTGCGTCGAAGTTGTAGTGGCGCAGGCCATCGAGCAGCGCCTGAGTCTTGAGCAGGCCGCAGCAGCGCTTGGTGTCGAGCGCGATCGGATTCGTACCCGCGGCAATGGCCGGCTCGTTGCGCCACACGAGCAGTTCGGCGCCAATGGAGCGCGCGTACTCATCGCGGAACTGGAGCATCTCTCTGAACTTGAAGCCGGTGTCGATGTGGAGCAGCGGAAACGGAATGGGCGCGGGATAAAACGCCTTCTGCGCAAGCCGCAGCATGACGGACGAGTCTTTGCCGATGGAGTGGAGCATCACCGGCCGCTCGAACTCCGAGGCGACCTCACGCAGGATGTGGATGCTCTCCGCCTCAAGCAGGCGCAGATGGCTCAGACGCTGCGATAGGTCGGCGAGTGGCGCGGATGGTATGGATGAATGGATTTCGCTTTCAGCGACCGGCATCAGGACCTCATTGATGTATCCGCTGAAGGCCGGCACGTGAGAAAACTTACCCGGCTCTTTCCAGCGGGTGCGTTTTCTGGATCGGTTGTGCTTAGGAGATCAGAGACTAGCGCATACACCCGTCGAAGATGTTCGACAGGCAACAACAGGAGCGACGCGGGGAAGCACTGATCATGAATGAATTATACAACACAAGTTCACAATGAGAGCAAATCAGTGCTGGAACGCGGGTTAGCGCAGCAGGCTACCTGCGGCTGTCTTTGAGCAGGCCCAGACGCACCAGGCTCTCAGCGGTCGCGGCGATCGCGTCTTCATTCGAGCGCGGCTGCCAACCCAGCACACGTCGGGCCTTTTCGTTGCTCGCATTTTTCTCCTTGCCCAGTTCGGGAACAATCAGCTTTACCGCCGGATCGCGCAGCGAGGCGAGGCGCACCATCCAGTTGGGCAACTGGCGCATGGGCACGCGACGGGCATCGGCCCCCATGCGCTCTTTCAGAACGCGGGCAATTTCTGCCATCCACATAAAGTTGCCGGCAACGGCCAGGAACCGCTCGCCTTTGGCGGCGGGCTGGGTCATTGCGCGCAGATGCAGATCGGCCACGTCGCGGACATCTACGACGCCGAAAGAGAGTTTCGGGCAGCCGGGCAGAGCGCCGTCCATGAGCCGCTGCACGATCAGGATTGACGTGGAGTAGTCGGGACCCAGCACCGGGCCGAAGACACCTACCGGGTTTACGGTGGAAAGCTCAAGACTGCCACCCTCGCGGGCCATAAAGTCCCACGCGGCGCGCTCGGCCAGTGTCTTTGATTTTGTATAGGCCGACATCTCGCCGCCGTTCACATCGGTCCAGTCAGCCTCAGTAAACGGCGCGGTCCGCCGCCTGTGGCCGTAGCCGACAGCGGCGAAGGACGACGTGAGAACGACGCGCCTCACCCCAGCGCCGCGCGCGGCACGCAGAACGCGCAAAGCACCTTCACGGGCCGGAACGATCAGTTCGTTCTCATCTTTTGGCACGTAGGAGGGCAGCGGCGAGGCGACGTGCATTACGTACTCGCACCCGGCAACCGCGTCAGCCCAGCCCGCGTCCTTCATAAGATCCGCAGCGAAGAACTTCAGCCTGGCGCCGGGCTCGGCTCCGCCTGCTTTCAGCATCGCCCGCACATCCGGCTCGCGCTTCAGGTCGCGCACGGTGGTGCGCACGTCATATCCCTCGGCGAGCAGCGCCAGAATCACATAGCTCCCGATAAATCCCGAACCGCCCGTCACCAGAACTGTGCTCATCGCCAGTTGCCTCCGATCCTCAGAAAAAGATTGTACTGTATAGATCGAACGTTCATTCTAGTCGATGCAATTTTTCTTCCGCTTTTTACGAGGTGAGGGCGCAGCTATTCCTCCGCGACTGCCTGCCAGACGGTTTCAGCAATGTGCCTGAGCGTGGCCGCGGAAAAGTTCCTGGGCGATTTTGCCAGACTGGCCGCCAGGCCGAGGGTCAGGCTGTCGATTGCCTCAGGCGGCAAATCTTTCAGGATTCCGCCTTTCTTCTTTGGCCGCAGCCACTTGAGGATCTGCGCCGAAGCAGCATCGAGGGGCTCTTCTTCTCCGGCGCTCACCCGGCAGTAGGGCGAGTTCAGATACTGGTCAAGAAACCGCGTCTCTTTGCGGTGCGTACGATAAAACCGGTAGGCGTTGAGCCAGATGCGCAGCAGCGCCTCGCGCGGGGGCAGCGTTTCGTCGTAATCCGCGAAAAATGCATCGTGCTTGGTCGACTTTACTCGCTCGTAAACGGCGCGGATCAGGTCGTCTTTGCTGGGAAAGTAGTGATAGATGACGCCGGGACTGGCGCCGGAGCGCCTGGCGAGCACCGACATGGGCGCATCGTGAAAGCCGCGCTCCACAACGAGGTCGAGCATCGCCTTCAGAATTGCTTCCCGCTTGTCGGTCTTTATGGCCATGATTTCCGCCAACTAGAATGATCATTCTACCACCCGGTCTCCGCGCCGCTCATCTAGCATCAAAGGAGATATCGAAGGAGAAGATGCTGGGAAGAATATGCCGGCCAAATCCAAGCTCGGGCAGAACTTTTTAGTCGATGCGCATGCCGTCGAGCGCATCGCCGCAGCTCTGGGCGATCTTTCAGGCCGGACTGTCGCCGAGATCGGCCCGGGAAAGGGCGCGATCACCGGCGCGCTGACAAGCCGCGCCAGGCACGTTGTCGCCATTGAGCTTGACCGCGAGCTGGCCCCGGCTCTGCGCGGGAAATTTCCGGCGGAGCGCGTTACTGTCGTCGAGCAGGATGTGCTCGCCTTTGACTTTGCCGCTGCTGCCGAGCAGGCAGGCGCAAAGCTTGCGGTAGCCGGCAACCTGCCCTACTACATCACGTCGCCTATTCTGCTCAAGCTGGCCGCCAGCCATGCGGCTATCGGCGTGGCGGTTCTGATGGTGCAGCGTGAAGTGGCGGATCGCGTTGTGGCTGCGCCCGGCTCGCGCGATTACGGTTTGCTTTCGGTGACTGTGCAGATGTACGGGCCGGTGGAACGGCTCTTTACCTTGCCGCCGCAGGCATTTTCGCCGCCGCCCGAGGTTCACTCCACCGTGTTTCGCTGGCGGTTTGCTCCGCGCTTTGCAGAGCTTGGCGTCGACGAGGACGGATTCCTGCGTTTCGTTCGTCAGGCGTTCGCGCAGAAGCGGAAAACTCTGGCCAATAACCTGCGTGCGGCGGGATTCGCACCGGCCGAGGCTACCCAGGCCATGAGTCATGCGGGGATCGATGTGCGGGCGAGGGCGGAAGAATTGCCGATCGAAGCACTCGCTGCGTTATGGCGCCAGCTCACCTCTTCAGACGCTGCGCGGTCAGAATGAAGACGATAGCGCCGGATGCGCGTAAGCTAGAAGATGACGGAAGGTTGCGACCGGCTTCCCGCAGATTCCGGAACCGATATGCGACTGCCGGGCATCTTTTGTAGGCAGAGATTAAATGATCACCGCCACGGAACAGCAGACCAGCCCGCGCACCTTTGAGCAGACGCTCCTGAGTGCCCGGCGCACCATGCTGATGAGCGAGATTCTGAAGCTGGCCATGGACAGCTTCAGGGCCAGCAAGACCCGCTTCATGCTCACGGCTCTCGGTATGGTGATCGGCACGGCTTCAGTCATTCTGGTGGTAACCATCGGCATGACCGGCAAGCAATATGTGCTTGAGCTGATCCAGAAGATCGGCACCAATTCGGTTGAGCTCGAGTACGCGGGCGGCGGCACCACTCCGGCCGAGCGCGTGCGCTACAACGACTACCTTACGCGTAACGACCAGAAGACAGTCGAACAGCAGTTGCCTAATGTCATGTACTCTTCGCCGGTGCTGGCCATGCATAACAGCATCAGCTTTGGCGGCGGCCTGGTGAAAGACACGCTGGTGCTTGGCGTCGATCCCGACTACCAGAAGATTCGTAACCTGATCGTCACCATTGGCCGCTTCTTCGATCAGTCAGACGACTCGGCGCACCTGCATTGCGCCGTGGTTACGCAGCAGTTTGCCCGCGAACGCTATGGAAGCGACGATGAGGCCGTGGGCCAGACTTTCGAGATCCAGGGGATTCCGTTCACCATCATTGGCGTGTTCAAAGAAGCGGTCAACGACTTTGGCCAGTCGGAGCTTGAAGACGAAACCATTCTGGTGCCGTTTTCAGTAGCCCGTTACTTTACCGGAACCGAGCGCGTGAACCAGATTTACTTCTCCATGCGCAATATGTCGGAAGTGCCCGATGCAGCCAAAGAGATTGTGCGCATCGTCAAGTCGCGCCACCGGCCTACCTCGGTTTACAAGGCGCAGACCCTCGGTGAACTGCTCACCACGGCCGCTGAAATTGCCGACGCGCTTACGGTTGTGCTGGTACTTGTCGCCTGCGTCACTCTGGCCGTGGGCGGCGTGGGCATTATGAACATCATGCTGGCCAACGTGCGTTCGCGCATCCGCGAGATCGGCATCCGCAAGGCGCTCGGCGCAACCTATCGCGAGATCAAGCTGCAGTTTCTTACGGAAGCTGTCATCATCTCGCTCACGGGCGGCGTTGTGGGTACCATTCTGGGGCTCACATTGCCGCTCTCGATTCGCATCTTTACGGATTACCAGCTGCCATTTTCATGGTGGTCTGTGACGATTGCGCTCGGTGCAGCGATGCTGGTGGGCGTGATCTTCGGGACGGTTCCGGCCACGCGCGCTGCGCAGATGGACCCGGTGGATGCGCTCAAATATGAGTGATCTCGAGCGAATATCAAAAGACAATGAGGAGCCCTCAAAGGGGCCCAGCCTTACGCTTCTCTACAGTCTGATCGCGCTGGCGCTGCTTGCGGCCATTGGCTGCGCTGCGCTGATTGTGCTGCCGTTTTACCGCAGCAGACACTAAGACTCCGGCGTGTTCGCGATTCCTGCTATTTCGGCGCGTTCCGCAATCAGCACAGGGATTCCATCGATGATGGGATACGCGCGTCCGCAGACTGTGCATACCACGCGCGAAGCATCGGCGCGAAGTGCGCCGAAACATGCCGGGCAGGCGAGATGATTCAACACCGACGCATCGAATCTGATCTTCGGGGCGGAATCAGGCGCCATGTCTGATCACTGGCTACTGGATGGTGGCATCGGGACCATCGGTGTGGTCCTGCGAGTGGCGGCGGGGGCGGTTGGCGAACTCCTGCTCGATGCGCTTGTTGGTTCCGGCTCGGGCAAACTCGTAGGCTACGCGGATGCCGTTGTAGATGGCATTGTCATTCGACGAGCCGTGGCCGATGATGCAGACGCCGCGCACGCCGAGCAGAGGCGCGCCACCGTATTCGGTGTAATCGAGGCGGCGGCGGAAGTCGTTGAACGCGCGGCGGGAGAGCAGGGCGCCCACCTGGGCGGTGACGGTGCGGGTGAGCGACTCGCGCAGCACATCGCGGACGAAACGGCCGATGCCTTCGCTGGTTTTAAGCGCCACGTTGCCAACAAAGCCGTCGCAGACGATGACGTCGGCGTGGCCGTTGAAGATGTCGCGGCCTTCCACGTTGCCGATGAAGTGAATGGGCAGGGCCTTGAGCAGAGGCAGAGCCTCGCGGGTGAGGTCGTTACCCTTGGTCTCTTCTTCGCCGATGGAGAGCAGGCCCACGCGGGGCTGGTGAATCTTGAGCACGCTGCGGGCGTACATTTCGCCCATGACAGCGAACTGCTCGAGGTTGTGCGCCTTACAGTCCACATTTGCGCCCACATCGAGCAGCACGCATGGCTTTTCTTTGGACGTGGGCATGGGGGTGGCCAGCGCAGGACGGTCTACGCCGGGCAGAGCGCCCAGCACCATTTTGGCTGTGGCCATGGCCGCGCCGGTGTTGCCGGCGGTGACAAAGCCCGCGGTTTTGCCTTCACGCACCAGCTTGAGGCCAACGCGCATGGAGCTGTCCTTCTTGGTGCGGACGGCGTGCGCCGCCTTTTCGTCCATCCCGATGCGCTCAGAGGCGTGGTGGATGACGATGGGCAGCTCTTCGTTTTCGAGGTGCTCGTCCAGCAGGTCGCGGAGCTCGGGCTCAGGGCCCACCAGGTGGACCCGTACCGGGAGCGCACGGCAGGCGAGGATAGCTCCCCGGATCTCCGGCTCAGGTGCTTTATCGGAACCGACTGCGTCCAGCGCGATGTCGTAGAGCATAGCTCTCGAATATTACTTCGCGGCTTCCTTCACGTCCACAACGGCGCGGCCCTTGTACTCGCCGCACTTGGGGCAGGCGCGGTGTGGCAGCTTCTTCTCGTGGCAGTTGGGGCACTCGGAGAGCCCGGTAGCGGTAAGAAAGTCGTGTGCGCGGCGGTTGGCGGTGCGGCGCGAAGAGTGGCGCCTTTTCGGATTCGGCATGACTACAATTCCTTTCGTTGCTCCGCTGTTGTCTCCTACCCTTCCGCAAAAACCGCGGAAGGATGGGGCACCCATCATTCCACGGCCTACGGTGGCGGCGGAGCACCCTCAAATTCACAGAGGGTTTTGATTCTTCAGGACTTGATCCGGCTGCGCAGCCCGGACAGCGCTTCCCAGCGGGGGTCGCTCGGACCCTCTTCGCAGTTGCAGGGCTGGCTGTTGCGGTTTGCGCCGCAGCGCGGGCAAAGTCCTTTGCAATCCGGCTTGCACAGCGTTCTGACCGGCAGGGACAAAAGCACCTGCTCGCGCAGCACATCCTCAAGCGCAAGACTGTCCTTTTGATAATAACCGATTTCCGTTTCCGGCGCTGTAATGGACCGCTCTCCGCCGTCGGAGTCGGCTCCGACGGGGCGGAAGATGAGGTCAAACTCACCCGTCAGAGGGACTTCGACCGGCTCCACGCAGCGGGCACAGGGCACGCTGACCTTGCCGGAAAACTGGCCTCTCAGCCGGATGTCGGCGACGACTTCCTTTGGCCCGCGGTGCTCGTGGATGACCTCAGCCCGGCCCGAGGTGGCCAGGGGTCCGGCCTGCTCAGCCTCGTCACCAAAATCGATTGCGCCCGGCGGCAGCTGCAGGTCGAATTCAATCGGCTCCCGCTCAAGCTCGCTTACCTTGAACTCCATTCTTTTAGGGTAATGCAGGATGCGTGGAACGGGAATAGCGGGTGTGGGTCAGCACGTGTTCCGAGTGCAGAACGCCTGGACATTGGCTCAACCGAAACCGGTTTACGTCTCGGCAGTGAAGGTCCGTGGTCTCCCAGGTCCCCAAATGCGAGGGACCTGGGGCACCCAAATTCAGTGGTAAACTCACCTTCCACTGGCACCTGGGCCACCCGCCAATTTTCAGCAAAATCCCGTCGTCAGCCCGCTAAACATGAAGCAGCAAGCAGACGATCACTAGGTGAATTTTACACGCGAATGGACTAGCACAGGCTTATCGACCGCTGTGAAGTTTCCTCGGTGTTACAGCGTTGATGAACTTCCTGCCATAGGGCGTAAAAATCGTGCGTTCGTGCAAAAATGGTTCGCCGGGAATCTCCACTTCTTTTTCTTCAGTCTCTACCCAATTACTACGCCCTGAAACTACTCTCGTTTTTGTCCCTATAATCCCAAGTCGTTCAAGGTCATGAATGAACAGAGTAACTTTGCTGAATCGGGCAACTGCATCCCTTTCAGTTGGAGTGGCCCGCTCATCACTGCCACGTTTCATGCGGTGGCGCTTAAGGCGAAACTCTGACACTTCATCGGATAGCTTCGGATCAAAGACGTAGATCATAAATCGATGATCGAACTCACTTTTCGTTCGCCGATACGGTGCATCGGGCATCGGCTCATTGCTATTCACAGCCGTCCACAGTTCTTCCAAATATCGTGCTTCTTCGCCAGTGAGTTGCGACAGAGTGTTGCCGAAGGACGGAAGAACATTGCCGGAGTCACTGACTGTGCTCTCCAAGAGCGCAGCCCATCTTTCTTGCAAGTCTTCGTCGCTTTGCAATGAAGCTGCTTGAAGAAGGGGTAGCACACGTTTGAACTCCTCGGCTTTGATGGTTTTTTTCTTTCTCTGTCGCGCCCATTTCTTGAATATTTTCGCCATATTCTCGGTGGTGTAGAACCTGAAAACACTGGCGACCTCACCGAGAGCCAACCCCAACTCTTCAGTGATCGGCGCTAGAAGATTATTCACAGGTTCACTTTCAAGAATCTTCTCGACCGCCTCACCAACAGCTTTTGCACCTAATTCATCTGGGTCGCACATGAATCCTCGTCTCTATTCGTGAACGATATTAAATCTGAACCGAGACTTTTCCACTATAGACT
>DASZXD010000019.1:0-26702 GCA_035546015.1 Occallatibacter sp. | reverse complement strand
CTTTCGCGACGGCAAGCATGTGCGCTACGCGCAGGACTGGGAACGACGCCGCGCGGAGATCCTCGCGACCGCAGAACTGCAGATGTACGGCGTAGTGCCGGACACGCCCAACCTGCGGTTCAACGTATTTGAGAAAGATGCGCATGCCTTTAATGGTCTTGCACAGCGCACACAGGTGAAGCTGCTTTGTAAGGGCTCGGCCGATGGTCCGTCTGCCGATCTGCTGCTTTACACGCCGCGTCATGTGCATCGCGCACCGGTGATTCTGAGCTTGAATTTCTGGGGCAACCACACGGTGTGCGACGATCCGGGAATTGCTTTGAGTAAGAGCTGGGTTGAAACAGGGCTCAACGGCTTCGTCAATCTCTCCTGCGTTGTGGACCACCGCGCTACGCCCGGATGCCGCGGCATTGATGCGCGCCGCTGGCCGATTGAAGAGATGCTCAAGCGCGGCTACGCCTTTGCCACGATGTATCGCGGAGACATCGATCCCGACGTAGCCGACGGCAGCGTTCCGGGAGTACGCGCTGCGTATCCTGAGCTTGCCGAGCGCGGCGACAACTTCTCTGCCATCGCGGCGTGGGCCTGGGCGCTGAGCCGGTCAATGGATTATCTCGAAACCAATCACCGCGCCAATCGTGGTATCGATGCACACCGCGTGGCCATCTTCGGATGGTCGCGGCTGGGCAAGGCAGCGGTGTGGGCCGGCGCGCGCGACCGGCGCTTTGCCGCGGTGCTCAGCAATGAGTCCGGAGCGGGCGGGGCCAAGCTCTTTCGCCGTGGCGTGGGCGAAGATATTCACCGGCTCATTACGCTTTTTCCGCACTGGTACTGCAGAAATTTTCGAAACTACAACGGCATGGACCGCGAGCTGCCGTTTGATCAGCATCTGATTCTCGCGTCCATTGCGCCACGGCCGCTCTATGTGGGTAGCGCTGCGGAGGATCACCTCTCCGATCCTGAAGGCGAGTTCGCATCGGCAGTGCTGGCGTCGGCGGTTTATCGCTTTCTGGGCTCGAGCGGTCTGGACTCAACGACGATGCCGGCAGTGGGCGAAGCCGTTACAGGCCGCGTGAGCTATCACATCAGGCCCGGCAAGCACGACGTGACGGATTACGACTGGCAGAAGTATCTGGCATTTCTTGACACGTATCTGCGCACCTCGTGAAGTAATTCGCAAGGTTACGTTTTTCCTGAATCAAACAGAGCAGTTGCACTAAGCAAAGACTGCGAAGCAGAAAAGCTGCGCGATAAGCGAATAGCATGGACGCAATCGGCATCGACTTTGGCACAACCAACAGCTCTGTGGCGCTGGCCAGCGGAGATGCGCCCGTACGTCTTGCGTCGTTTACCTTCTCTGGCGGCGCAACGGAATCGTTTCGCTCGGTGCTTTACCTCGAACAGCACAAGGTGGGTAATACCAAACGCCTGCACTCGCTCTCAGGTCCGCAGGCAATCGAGCCTTACCTTGCGGCGGAAGAAAAAGGCCGGCTGATTCAGTCGCTAAAGTCGCATCTTGCGAGCCGCTCGCTCACAGGCACCGAAATCTTTGGCCGGCGCTATACGCTTGAGGATCTGGTCTCACGTATGATCAAAGATCTGCGCCGAGGGGCCGAGGAGCGATTCGGGCGGCATATTCGATCTGCGGTGATTGGGCGGCCGGTGCGTTTTGTGGGCGCTGAGACAACTGAAGAAGATGACTTTGCTGTGGAGCGGCTGCGCAAATCGTTTCTGCATGCCGGCTTTGACCATGTTGACTTCGAGTTTGAGCCTGTAGCCGCAGCGTATACCTACGAGTCAACACTTGACCACGACGAGTTGATTCTCATCGGCGACTTTGGCGGCGGCACCAGCGACTTTTCACTGCTGCGCGTCGGTCCAGGCGTGCGGAAGCGCGGACGCACGCCCGGCGATCTGCTGGGCAACAGCGGTGTAGGGCTTGCGGGCGACGCATTTGACGCGCGCATTGTGCGCAAACTGGTGTCGCCTGCATTGGGCTCGAACAGCGAAGCGCGTTCGTTCAACAAGCTGCTGCCTGCTGTGCCCGCGTGGATCTATGCCAACCTCGAGCGCTGGCACTATCTCTCGTTTCTGCGCACCAACAACGTGCGCGAGATTCTGAAGAGCGCGCGTATCCGAGCACTGGAGCCGGAGAAGATTGAGGCGTTGATTGCGCTGATTGAAGAAGACCTGGGCTACCAGTTGCACCAGGCTGTGCAAAAAGTCAAATTTGCGCTCTCGCACGACCAGAGTACGGAGTTCCGTTTCAAGGATGGCAGCCTCGACCTGCGTATTCCCATCGCGCGCACAGACTTTGAATCGTGGATTGCCGAAGACCTCCGCACCATTGAGCGGTGCGTAGATGGGCTGCTCACAAACTGCGGCGTGGAGCCGGGACAGATCGATCGCGTCTTTCTCACCGGCGGCAGTTCGCTGGTGCCGGCAGTGCGGCGCATTTTTGCGTCGCGGTTCTGCGCGGAACGCATCAGCGCAGGCAATGAGTTCACTTCAGTAGCGCACGGCCTGGCACTGCGTGCACTTGAAAAGCTCACGAGCAGTGTATAGATTGTTATATCTTCATTCCAAGCACGCGCTCTGAGTTTTCGTAGTAAACCTTCTTCAGAATCGAGTCGGGCAAGTGAATGCCTGATATCTTCCACCTTCCCTGCGGCGGAATGCGTGCCGGAGCGTAGTCGAAGTACTCATCGTCAGTTTCGAGGAAGCGGTAGTAGATGTCGTAAAGCTCGTCGCAGAAGAATTGCTGCGGATAGTCGGGGCTGTGCGGAAATGCGTCGGTCCCGAAGAGAATACGGTCCTGATACTTGTCAAAGAACGCACCCGCAGCGCGGGGCTGCCGGCCAAGTTCACCAATGCGGGCGGCAATGTCGACTGTCATATTCGGGAAGCGGTCGAGGCTGGCGGCCACGTGTTCAAGATTTTCGGCAAAGTTGCCTACATGCAGCGCGATGAACTGCGTGCGCGGATGACGCGCAAAGACACGGTCGCGCGCGTCAAGCAGTTCCTCGTTCGATGGAAAGCTGGGGCCATGGAACGACCAGTCTGGGTGATTGTTCAGTTCCTCGTAGCGCTCGTTGAAGCGATCCGTAGGCCGGAAAAACGCAATCGGATCAGAGACGTGAATGCCGACCGGCATATTCAACGCAGCACAGGTCTCCCACATAGGATCGAAGCGTGGATCGTCGATCTTCACCAGTTCGCCAGTTGTTATTTGCTCGCGTAGAAAAAGCCCCAGCGTCTTAAGCAGTTTCAATCCCTTCGCGCCTCTCTGCTTTGCGTCTTCTATGGCGCGGGCCTGGCGTTGCGGGTAATCCGGCTCGAGAAATTCAGCGTAAATGGGCTCGGTGAAGGCGCAGAAGCGGCCCGGATACTTGTGATCGAACTTTGCCAGCGCATTGTCCAGTCCAGCGCCAAAGCCGGCAGTGAGATTGTTGATTACGCGCACGCCCTTGCGGTCCATCACCGGAATCATCTCGTCTGCCGTGCCAAGATATTGCCGCTCTGCACCGAGATGCACACCGTTCACGACATGCGCGGAGAACGACATGTGCGCGTGCATGTCGATAACCGGATAGCGTGGCTTCTCAATCACAGTACGCTTTGCGACAAGCATGCTCTCCGGCTCGAATTCGGAAAGATCGAGGGGCTTCCACGTAGGCGGAGTTTCAATGGGAGATCGGGCGTGGTCGTAGCACATGAGGTATTGTTACTCGCCGCCGCCGCCGCGGACCAGTTCACCGTGTAGCGTAAAGCCCTGCACCACACGGTTGATGACCCCGCTGTCTGACGGGCTGTCGGGCTTGAGGCCTTCATGCATACAGCGGAAAAGTGCAAGCAACTGGCCGATGAGTACATTGAGAATTGGCAGGTTCTCATCGCCTATCTCGCTCAGGCGCTTGCATTCGATGAGCACATCGCCACTACGCGCCAGATCGGCTGGAACATCCTGGCCGAAGAGCAGCTTGGCCATTCCGAGGCCCTTGGCGTTGAGTTCGTGGATCAGGTCGACCTGGTAGGCACGCACCAGCGGATCGCAGGAGAGGAAGCAGACAATCAGTGTGTCAGAATGCACCGCGCTCATGGGCCCGTGGCGCAGGCCGAGATAGGTCTCGTGCATGGTAACTACACGGCCGGCAGTCATCTCGGTCATTTTGAGAGCGCACTCGCGCACTGCGCCGACTCCCGGCCCATCCGCCAGATACAACACACGATGAAAATCCCGCCGCGCCAGCCCAGCCAGCGTATCGAAGTGTGCGCGGATCAGCTCGCCGGCAGTCCGGCTCAGGCCCGTCGCAATCGCATCGTAGCGATCCGGGGTTTGCAGCATTCCCAGAATGCGCCCGGCCAGCACCATGTTGGTAAAGCTGCTGGTCATCACCAGGCTGCGGTCGTTGGTGGCGTCGTCGAGCACAACGACGTGTACGCGGCGATCGTCGGTATATGTTGTAGCCAGTTTTCCCTCGGCATTGCAGGTAATGACCAGATGCCGCATTGCTGGCTCGGTCGCCAGCACGGACTCTACCGCGCCTACACTCTCCGGGCTGTCGCCCGAGCGTGCCAGCGAGACCATCAGTCCAGGCCGCCCGGGCCCAAAGGCGCTGCCGCCGTGAGTAAGCAGTTTTCCGCCCGCGATGGTTTCGGCAGCAATGCCGAGGTCGTTCTGCAGCGTCAGGCGCAGGCATTCGCCCGCATACTCCGAGCTACCCGAGCCGGTAAGCACAATCAGCTTTGCGCCAGATAGCGCTTTCTCCAGATCGCCCGTGAGTGCGCGAAGCTGAGTACCTGTCCGCAGCCAGGTAGCGGGCTGCTGCAGAATCTCATGCAATGTGTGGAAGTAGCCAAGTTCCTGCTGCGCTTCCTCAGGCCGGCTCAGCAGGATAGCTGCCTCATGCTGGCTCTGCGCCAGAGAAGCTGCAATAGAATAGCCGGCTCCATTTTCGGGGCCCATGAACTCGCTCAAAATCGTTCTCCTCTGAAAAGCACACGCGCCAACAAACAACCGATAGTAACACAGAAAAACAAAGAAAATGAAGCAGAAATAGAGCCAAATCGAAACAAAACGATTGACACGCGTGTATGATCGATACTTGCACGTTTCAGTCGAAGGATGGTGTCGGCAGCAGCGGAATGGTTTCATTCCTTTGCTCGCAACCATATAGAATCTAGTGCCTTAGCTCCAGCCTGAGCTGGCTCTTGACGGAGCTGGATGGGCGCAGTTCAGCTATTTTCAGACCAGATTTCGGAGTGCACTCATGGATCGGCAGCTCGACATCGCCATCGCCGGAGAAATCAACCTCGACCTCATCCTTTATGGCTTGCCCGCGCAGATGCCGCTCGAGCGTGAATTGCTGGCCAGTGACTTTCAGATGACGCTGGGCAGTTCGTCGGCCATCCTGGCGCATAATCTGGCTGTTCTGGGCACCAAGGTTGGCTTTATTACACGAACCGGCTCCGACGAACTGGGCAAACTCGCGCTGGCGCGGCTGGCAGAGAGCGGAGCAGATGTAAGCCGGTGCCTCGGCGATTCGGTGCATTCAACCGGCGTGACCGTGCTGCTGCACCACGGCAAGGAGCGGCATATCCTTACCTATCTGGGCACGATGGCCGAGCTCACTGTTGCCGATCTCGATCTTGAGTACCTGAAATCAGCGCGGCACTTCCATCTTTCGTCGCTGTTTCTGCAGCGCGGATTGTGGGCGGGTTTGCCCGATCTGTTTCGCCGACTCAAGGCTGCCGGTCTGACGCTTTCGCTTGATACCAACGACGATCCCGAGGACAAATGGGGGGGCGTGCTGGATGAGCTGCTGGATCTGGTCGACATTCTGCTGCCTAACGAAGCCGAGATCTGCCGCATTGCACACCGCGACACTTTGGAAGAATCGCTGGCCGTGCTCGCGCCGCGCATTCCCTGCATCGCAGTGAAGTGCGGAGCGCAAGGTTCGATTGTGCAGATGGGCAAGGAACGCATCACAGCAGCGCCAGTGACTGTTACACCTGTGGACACCATCGGTGCGGGCGACAGCTTCAACTCGGGTTTTCTCTCTGCATGGCTGTGCGGTCTGCCGCCCGAGACCTGCGCACGAGCGGGCAATATTACGGGCGCATTGTCGACGCAGCGGCCGGGAGGGACAGAGTCGTTCCGTGACAAGGCGCTGCTGCGGGAATTCCTCGGCACGCATGGATTTCCAGCATAGTTGCGGGTGTCAGACCCGCTTGGGAGCTAAACTACTTTTCGACTCAATAACTTGAATTTCGTACCCTGATTTCCACCTTTTGCGGCCGCCGCCGCCTGCGCTTTCAAAACCATGCTCGCGACTAAAATTGACTATAGCCATGGCCGAATTCACCCATCTCCATCTGCACACCGAATACTCCCTCCTCGACGGCGCATGCGACGTGAAAAAGCTCATCGACCGCGTCGCGTCGCTGGGCCAGAAGTCCGTGGCCATGACCGACCACGGCAACATTTACGGAGCGGTGCACTTCTTCGATGCGGCCAAACAGAAGGGTATCAAGCCGATCCTTGGCTGCGAGCTTTACGTGTGCAAAGCCGAGGATCACCGCGCCGAGGTCCCCAAGGACGAGTACAACCATCTGCTGGTGCTGGCAGAAAACGAGGAAGGCTACCGCAACTTGATCCGGCTGACCTCGGAGGCTTCACTGCATGGCTTCTATCGCAAGCCGCGCGTGAGCAAGAAGTATCTGGCGGAAAACTCCAAAGGGTTGATCGGCTTCTCGGGCTGTTTGAGCGGCGAGTTGTGTGAATCGCTGATGGCAAATGACTACAACAAGGCTGTCTCCGTAGCCACGCAGTACCAGGACATCTTCGGCAAAGGCAACTTCTACCTCGAAATTCAGGACCAGGGCCTCGAGCAGGAACGAAAGATTCAGGCCGATCTCTTCCGACTCGAAAAAGAACTGGGTATTCCGCTTGTGGCCACCAACGATTCGCATTACCTGTGCGGCGACGACTCGCACGCGCACGATGTGATGCTCTGCGTGCAGACCGGCGCGAAGGTACACGACGCGAACCGCTTCAAGTTCGACTCGGACCAGTTCTTTGTCAAGAGCGCGGACGAGATGGCGCGTCTGTTTCCCGATTCACCCGGCGTGGTCGCGCGCACCATGGAGATTGCCGAGCGCTGCAACCTGAAGCTCAACAAAGTCGACAATCCCTTTCCCGAGTTCGCCGTTCCGCCGGGCCACTCCATTGACAGCTATTTTGAAGAGGTATGCCGCGAGGGCTACAAGAAGCGCCTGGAGACGGCAATCCACCTGCTTGAGTCGCGCGGCGAACTGCGCTCGAAGATCCACGAATACGAAGCGCGGCTCGATCGCGAGATCGGCATCATCAAGCAGATGAAGTACTCGGGCTACTTCCTGATCGTATGGGACTTCATCAAGTACGCACGCGATCATGGGATCCCGGTCGGCCCAGGGCGTGGCTCGGCGGCAGGATCGCTTGTGGCCTACTGCATGGAGATCACCAACATCGATCCGCTGCAGAATGCGCTGCTCTTCGAGCGCTTCCTCAATCCCGAGCGCGTGTCCATGCCCGACATTGACGTGGACTTCTGCATGAACCGCCGTGGAGAAGTGATCGAATACGTGACGCGCAAGTACGGGCGCGAGCAGGTAGCACAGATCATCACCTTCAACACCATGGCCGCGAAGGCCGCAATAAAAGACTGCGGCCGGGCGCTCGACATGCCCTATGGCGATGTCGATCGCATCGCCAAGCTCATTCCTGCAACCATCGGCATGACCATCGATCAGGCGCTTGAGGATGTGCCCGATCTGCGCAAGGTCTATGACAGCGATCAGGTCATCCACGAACTAATTGATACGGCGAAAAAGCTTGAAGGGCTGGTTCGCGGCATCGGCATGCACGCGGCCGGCGTGGTGATTGCGCCACGTCCGCTCACCGATCTTGTTCCTGTCGCCAAAACCAAGAACGAAGAAATTGTGACGGCCTATGACATGAAGGCCGTTGAAAAGATGGGCCTGCTGAAGATGGACTTCCTCGGGCTCACAACGCTCACCGTCATCACCGACTGCCTGAACCTGATCGAGACGCATCGCGGTAACAAGCTCGACATCGAGGCTATTCCGCTCAACGACGAAGAGACCTACAAGAAAGTCTTTCACTCGGCGCTCACATCGGGTGTCTTTCAGTTTGAGTCCGGTGGCATGCGCGATGTGCTACGCCGCTACAAGCCCGACACGGTCGAAGACCTCACCGCACTCAACGCGCTCTACCGTCCCGGCCCCATCCAGGGTGGCATGATTGACGACTTCATTGAACGCAAGTGGGGCCGGCGCAAGGTCGAGTACATGCTGCCGGAGCTTGAAGGCATCCTGAAAGAGACGCTGGGAGTGATCGTCTATCAGGAACAGGTGATGCAGATCGCCAACGTGGTGGCGAGCTACTCGCTGGGTGAGGCCGACCTGCTGCGCCGCGCGATGGGCAAAAAGAATCCTGAGGAAATGGCTAAGCAGCGCGACCGCTTTATGAGTGGCGCCGCGGCGCTTGGGCACCCCAAAGGCACAGCAGGCGAACTCTTTGACCAGATGGAGAAGTTCGCCGGCTACGGATTCAACAAGTCGCACTCGGCGGCCTATGCTCTGCTCGCGTATCAAACGGCGTACTTAAAAACGCATTACCCGGTTGAGTTCATGGCAGCACTGCTTACTTCCGAAACCTCGAAGCCCGACTCGGTTGTGAAGTACATCGGTGAGTGCAAGGAACTGGGCATCGATGTGGCTCCGCCCGACGTGCAGATCTCCGGCGCGCAGTTCACGCCGCAGGGCGAAGCCATCCGCTTCGGGCTGGCTGCGGTGAAAAATGTTGGCGGCAACGCGATCGAATCGATTCTGAAGGCTCGCGCTGAGCTGGGCGGCCACTTCCGCAGCTTCTGGGAGTTTTGCGAAAAAGTCGACCTGCGTGTGATGAACTCGCGCGTGATTCAGTCGCTTATCAAGGCCGGCGCGCTGGATTCTATGGGAACCCGCGGACAGCTCTTTGCAGCCGTGGACAAGGCCATCGAGCGCGCGCAGAAGGCGCAGAAAGACGCTGCGCAAGGCCAGCATGGCCTCTTCGGTCTCTTCGACGAGGCACCTGCGCATGGGCCGAATGGCGCCGCAAAAGGAGATGATCTGCCGCGCGTGCCGGACTGGGAAGAGACCGAGCGGCTCGCCAATGAGAAAGAGGTGCTGGGCTTCTTCGTATCGGGTCACCCGCTCGATAAATACGCAGAGAAGATTCGCAATCTCACTGGCGTGATCACCGTGGCTGAAGCGCTCGAACGCAAACCGCCTGAGCGGCGCTGGGGCAAGGACTCCGATCCCGCAGACGAGTTGCAGGTGGCCGGTCTTATTCACGGTCTGCGCGTGCAGAAGAGCAAGCGCGACCAGAAGCTCTATGCGCAGGCAGCCATTGAAGATGCAACGGGCAAAATCGACATCATCTGCTTTGCGCGCGACTATGAGCGGCTGGCCGAGCAGCTGAAGATCGAAGCTCCGGTGCTCATCCGCGGCGTGCTGATGGGTGAGGAAGATGCTGCGCCGAAGATCGCCATCAATGGCATCATGGCGCTTGAACAAGTGCAGGTAAAACTGCCCGCGGGCGTCCGTATCCGTATCAATCTCGACCGCGCAACGGAAGAGATGTTCGCACAGCTCAAGAGCGCAGCGGATGCAGCGCCGGGCCCCGGTAAGGTGATGCTGCATCTTGAGCGGAAGGGCGAGTACGCTGTGATTCTCGAGCCCGAAAGCATGAGCGTCACGGCCGACCGCGGCTGGGTGGAACGCATTGAGGATCTTGTGGGTAAGGGCACCGTACAGGCGGTAGGATAGTATGCTTTACCGCAGGCTCGGCAACGGGCCATTGCATGTCTCGGAGCTAAGCTTTGGCACGTGGCTCACTGTGGCGGGCGGCATCGCACGCGATCAGGCAATCCGCTGCATTCATGCGGCGATTGACCATGGGATCACGCTTTTCGATACCGCGAATCAATATGGCGCAGGTGAGGCGGAGCGGGTTCTGGGCGAGGCGCTACGGGCGTATCCACGGGACAAGTATCTGATCGCCACCAAACTCTACTTCCCCGTCGGTGACGAGCCGGATCAGGGGCTCTCTGCGGCACAAGTTGAAAAGCAGTTGGACCGTTCGCTGCAGCGCCTCGGCGTGGACCATATCGATCTGTACCAGTGCCATCGCTATGACAAGGAGACACCGCTAGAAGAGACGATGACTGCGTTGGACCATGCAGTAAAAGCCGGCAAGGTGCGTGCGCTTGGTTTCAGCGAATGGACGGCAGAACAGATTGAGGCCGCTTCTGCCATCACAGGCAGCGAACACCTTGTTCCGTTCTCTTCGAGCCAGCCACAGTATTCCATGCTGTGGCGTAAGCCGGAAGGTGCGGTGTTTGATGCATGCGCGCGGCATGGCGTGGACAATCTCGCATTCTCTCCGCTGGCGCACGGAGTGCTCACCGGGAAATACGCACCCGGCGCGCCTCCTCCCGAAGGCAGCCGCGCAGCCAGCGAGCAGATGAACATGTTCATGGAGACAGCGGGCCGGCACTATCGGTCAGATTACCTGCTGGCCGCTGTTCAGACGCTGAAGCCCATCGCAGCTGATCTGGGCCTGAACATGGTGCAGCTGGCGCTGGCGTGGGTGTTGCGCCGGCAAGAGGTGAGTTCGGCCATCATCGGCGCATCGCAGCCCGAGCAGATTGAGCAGAATGTGCGTGCTGTAGGTGTGAAGCTGCCTGGCGAAGCGCTTCAGCGCATCGATGATGTGCTGAGCGAAGTGATTGTGCGTTCATAATTCCACCAAAAGCGAAGCCGGAGAGATTTCCTCTCCGGCTTCGCATACGACCGATTTTGCGGAATGACTATGCGGATTATTCCACGCCGCACAGATGCACGGTGATGCCCAGCTCGGCAAGCATAGCTGCTTTGGTTGCCAGCGCTTTGTCAGCCAGTTCCGCCGAGGGTGCATACGCCACATTGAGGTGATTCGCGCGATGACGGGCCATCATCTGGTTCTGGCTTACGCCGTGGAGCACAGCGTGCATGATGGGCCACTGTGAAGTCGTCTCACGCCAGCGCCGTTCGGTCTCTTCTATCGGCAGTGAGACGGCCGTTGCACGACCGAGATCGGCGTGCAGCTTGCCGCCTTCGACAAACACGCGGCTCCAGACAACCTCACCGGGCTTGCTGATGCCCTTGAGCGATCCGCCACCGAGCGGGAAGTACATGGCAGGTTGCCGCTCGCTCTTTGCACCGGCATACCCATTGATGAAGTGATTTGCAGGCGCGGCGCCGGAGATCTGGAAGACCCACACGAAGGTATCGAGTCCGTCGCCCTTGTAGTGATCGCCCCAGCGCACATCGTGCAACGTGGTGGAAGGATCGAGACCCAGCGCGGTCCAGCAGCGGTTGGTCACCAGCGCATCCACGCCGGCGCATTCATCCACTTCGTTGAAGTGGACCAGCGGTCCGCCGGCATACAGTTCCTCATGCGTCCCTTCGGCATACACCGGCGGACGGTCTGCATTGTTGAGCAGCCCTTCAGCAAGGTCTGAGGCCGGAGTCATGTCCTTGAGGCCCTGCTGATATTGGATGCCCACGGCGTCGCAGCCAAAATCCTTGCCGATCCGCAGAGCGGCAATGTACATTTTGCACTGCTCGAGCACCTGGTTCAGCGTAAGCTGGCTTGCCTCATCGGTGCCGAGATCGAACTTCATGCCCTTCGCAACCAGCCAGTCATAGACGCCGTGCGCTTCAGCCTCGCTTACAGTGCGCATCTTGGCTACCAGCGCCGACTGGCTCAGGCGCTCCTTGTAGATGCCCGCCGGATTGAGCAGCTCATCGTCGATGATGGCGTTGTACATGCCCATGCAACCTTCGTCGAACACGCCCAGGATCGCTTTGCGATGCTTCAACTCGCGCGCGAGCTGCGCTCCGAGTTTTGCGCTATCGGCAGGCAGCTTCTTCTTGTCGAGCGCATGCACATGCGAGAGATCATGCGTAATTTTGCCGTCGCGAAGCCATTCACTGAGCGCGTCGAGGAAAAACTCGTCGGTGAAATCGCGGCTCCAGATGGAGGAGAATTTGCGGCCGGCCTTAATGAGCGATCCGTTCAGGTTGAGCAGGCCAACCAGGCCCGGCCATTGTCCTGACCAGTTGGCGACGGTAAGAATGGGGCCCTTGTGGCTGCGCAGGCCGGGAAGCACGTGATGGCTATACTGCCATGCGGCGGTGGCGAAGACAAGCTTTGCGCTGGGGTGAATCTTCATGAAGACATCCATGCCGCGGCGCTGCGAGGAAATGAAGCCATGCTTCTCCTCCTCGCTGTATGCATGGGCACGAATAAGCCTGTAGCCTTTCTGCGCAAATGCGGCAGTCAACGTTGCTTCCATATCGCGCTGAGCAGGCCAACACACCTGATTGGCTGAAAGCCGCAGATCGCCGCTGGTAATGAGCAGCACTTCATCATCTTTTGGCTTTGTAATCTTGTCTTTTTTTACCGCCATCTCCCTTTCCCCTCTCGTTAACGTAATCGTTTCCGCCAAAATGCAATATTACACCTTTGAGCCGCATCGGGCTAAACCACAGATGCATCTCCATCACTGAGCGCAAATTGCCCGTCACATCCATCGCCATGTAGAATCCCGCTGTTCCGCAGGGAGGAATTTCTTCATGTTTCTGGTATCCAGCCGCGGCTGTCCGGCTATGTTTGCGCATGCGCTGCGCCTCTCGTGTATTCTCTCGCTACTCATTCTCGTTTCTTTTAGCGCACTCGCCGGCGCGCAGTCCAATTCTTATCCGGCCTCACCTCTTGCTACTCTGCGCCCGGACCATCCACGGCTGATCATTCTTGACTCGGATATGCCTGCGATCAAGCAAGCCGTCGCAAGCGATCCGTTCATCAAGGCGTGGTATCAGCAGCAACTTGCCATCGGCGAAAAACTGCTCAACACACCGCCCGATGTTTATATCATCGGGGGCCCGGAGCATACACTGCTTGCAACCGCGCGCGATATGGAAGGCCGCATTTTCACACTCGCCGGCCTCTATCGCATCAGCGGCGATAAGCGCTTTGCCGATCGCGCCACGCAGGAGATGCTGGCTGCTACAGCCTTCCCCGACTGGTATCCAACCCACTTTCTCGATACGGCAGAGGTAACCGCAGCACTCGGTATTGGCTACGACTGGCTCTACCCTGAGATCTCGCCTGCGGACCGCACGACGATCCGTACTGCGATCGCTACCAAAGGCATCGATCCCTGGATCGAGCGCATCCGCTCCGGTGAGTCAGTCCACCACGAGCACAATAACTGGAACCAGGTGTGCAACGGCGGCGAGACCGTGGGCGCGCTTGCCATAGCCGACGAAGAGCCCGAGCGCGCAAAGGAAATTCTCGATCACGCGCACGTGGCTATCGCCGATATTATGAAGCTCTTTGCACCCGATGGCGGATTCGAAGAAGGACCCGGCTACTGGAACTACGCTACCAGCTATAACGTGCTCTACATCGCGGCGCTCGACTCGGCTCTGGGCACGGACTTCGGCGCATCCGACGCAGCCGGCTTCTCAACAACAGTCAACTATCACATCCAGTCCACGGGCCCAACGCTTGAGTATGCCAACTTTGGCGACGCGGAACCCGATGTCTATCCCTCACCGCAGGTCTTCTGGTTTGCCCGGCGTTTTCACCGGCCCTTTTATGCTGCACACGAGCGGCCCATCGTAGTAAATACCACGCTCAATCCCAAGCAGCAGAAGGAGAGCAGCCGCTTTTCGATGCTCGGTCTGATGTGGGCAGCGCTGCCGCCGGTGAGTGGCAATACCGCACAATTGCCGCGCGTGGAAAGCTTCGCGCGCGTGGCACAGGCTTATCTGCGCTCGGCGTGGGACGATCCTGATGCGTGGTACGTGGGCTTCAAGGGCGGCGATGCGCATGCTTCGCACGGGCATCTCGACCTGGGCAGCTTCGTGCTCGACGCATTCGGCCAGCGTTGGGCCAACGATCTCGGCCCCGACAGCTATGGCCTGCCCGGCTACTTCGGCGCGCAGCGCTGGAGCTACTATCGCATGCGTACCGAAGGCCACAACACGCTCACCATCGATGGCGAAAACCAGGACCTCGATGCGAAATCGCCGCTGACAGCGGCTGGCACAGCAGGCAGCACGCTTTATGCGATTGCCAATCTGGATCAGGCGTACAAGAACAAGCTCAGCGCATGGAGTCGCGGCGTAGAGATTCTCGACAACAAGCGTGTGCTTGTGCAGGACGAGATTACGCCGGCCAACGCCGTGAATGTGGTGTGGAACTTCCACACACTCGCTGCAGTTGAAATTGCGCAGGATGGCCGCTCAGCCACGCTGACGCGCAATGGAGCCGAACTGCACGTACAAATTGTTGCGCCTGCCGGCGCACGCTTCTCTACTGTGAGTACGCAGCCAGTTCCGCCACAGGAGCCCAATCCGGGGCTCACAAACCTGGTGATTCCGATCCACCAGCAGGCAAGTCCGGCGATGATTGCCGTGCTGTTCACGGCGAGCGGCGACAAAAAAACTCCGCACATCCGTCCGCTCGCGGAGTGGAAGTAGCCGCGCAGCATCACGATTCGATTGGGTGCGCGTTTGCATTTAGCATAGAGATGAGCACAACAACTCAGCTTCAGCATGACGCGCAAAAAGTCCAAACCTCAGAAGGCAGCTACCAGGCCCGCCAAAGCCACAACTTCAAGACAGCAAGCAGGGGCCCTGAACCTTCAGCCTGCACCGCCAACGGTTTCTGGCCGGTGGATACTTGTGGCTGTTCCCGGAGTCGTTCTGGCGGCAGCTCTCTGCGCATGGGGCGTGCTTTGCCTGCTGTTCTGGCAGGGGAGCTGGCAGTTACTCTACCATCCTGCTGCAAAGGTGGCGCGGACTCCGGCAGATGCGGGGCTCGCTTTCTCCGCGGTCGGTTTCGACCCGGCTGCATCAGGCGCACCGCAACTCACCGGCTGGTGGATTCCTGCTGCAGCCGATGCACATGAGGGCAGTTACACACTCCTCTATCTGCATGGACAGGACGGCAACCTGGGCGAGGAAGTAGATCATCTGGCTCAACTGCATACGGCAGGGGTGAACGTCTTTGCATTCGACTATCGCGGCTACGGGCACAGCGAGTTCGATCGTCCGAGTGAAATGAGCTGGCGTGAAGATGCCGATTCGGCACTCCGATATCTAACGAACACGCGGCACGTCAGCGCTGGCACAATCGTGCTGGACGGCAACAAGCTTGGCGCCAATCTTGCACTCGAAGTGGCTGTTGCGCATCCTGAACTGGCCGGCGTTGTGCTTGAGTCACCCATTGAGGACCCAATGAGCGCGATCTTCAACGACGGACGCGCGCGGCTTGTGCCGGCTCGCCTGCTGGTGCATGACCGATACGATCTGGATGCAGCCGCAGCGGCCATGCGCATTCCTTCGCTGTGGTTGCTACCGTCTGCAAACTCAGGCGCGAGCAGCCGAGCGCAGAATCCTGAGGCATTTCAGAAAATCACGGCGCGGAAGATGCTGGTGTGGCTACCGCAGGGAGCGATGACGGCAAAGAGTTTTTCAGACGAACTATCGCGCTGGCTCGATGATCTGCACGCGCATTAGCCCTTCACCATGTCCCGGTGCAGCGCCTTCACTTGATAGCCGGCCTTCCTGAGCCGCTTCTTCATCTCTTCGGCCATCATCACGCTGCGGTGCTGACCGCCGGTG
Source organism: Occallatibacter sp. (assembly GCA_035546015.1). GTDB lineage: Bacteria > Acidobacteriota > Terriglobia > Terriglobales > Acidobacteriaceae > Telmatobacter. The sequence goes on along the minus strand of DASZXD010000019.1, from coordinate 10,916 downwards.
CAGCCAAAAGCCACGGTCAGGTAGCTCTTGCCTTCGGCCACATAATGCGGCAGCAGGTAAAGCATCATGCTGGTCACACGGTCAAGAAACTCCGTAGTCTGCGGGAACCCGCGTATATAGGCCGCCACGTGCGGATCGCGGCCCGTCTTCCTGCGAAACTCGGGCACAAAGTGTGGATTGGGCAAAAAGCGCACATCGAAGACGATGTCGGCGTCGAGCGGCACGCCGTTCTTAAAGCCAAAGCTCAGACACGAGACGAGGAGGTGCGTGCTTCCGTCCTGTTGGCCAAAGCGCGATTGGATATGCGCGCGCAGCTCGTGCACGTTGAAGTTGGAGGTGTCGATGAGCGTATCAGCTACGTTGCGGATGGGGTCGAGAAGCTGGCGCTCTTCCACGATGGACCGCGAGACAGTCTCAGAAAGCCCCAACGGATGCGGCCGCCGGGTCTCGGAGAAGCGGCGCACGAGCACGGCATCCTGCGCGTCAAGAAAAACAACGCGCGTGGGAAGCTTTTTTCTCACACCCTTCAGGATTTGCGGCAGACGGTCGAGCGTGGGCCCTTCGCGCACGTCGACCACGATAGACGCGCGCGCAACTTCTGCGGATCTGCTCACAAGCGTGGCAAAGTCAGGAAGCAGTTCCAGCGGCAGATTATCGACGCAGTGAAAGCCCAGATCCTCAAAGGCCTTCAGAGCCGAGGCTTTTCCGGAGCCGGAGATGCCGGTGACGATAACCAGCTCTTTCCTGGATTTTGCGGCTGCCTTTTGCTTACGATTGTTGTGGGACGGCGCGGACGTGCGGGGCGTCATGCGCTCATGCTACACCGAATGGCACATATTGTGCGCGAGTGGACTCCCATTCAGCGAAGCATTAGTTTCCAGTCGGCTTTCGGATGACGCGAAATGTAAACACTACGCCAACCGCCCTGCCATCAACCAGAAGCGGAGCGCGGTGCAGATGCACATCAATCATCTCGCCGTCTTTATTCCGGCGCACCGTCTCCACCAATTCGCATTCCATGCAGGCCGCGCCGCTCACCAGCGCATTATGTTCGCTCAGACGAGCCTCGGGCACGATCAGTTCGCTCAGGCTGCCGCCGCTGGCTTCCTCGGACGAGTAGCCAAACATGCGTGTGAATGCCGGATTAGTGTAGAGGATATGGCCGCTGTGCTCGATCACAACCGCCTCGGGCAGGCTGGCCAGCACATCTTCCATAAACTGCCGCTTGGGTGCGCGCTCGCGTCCGGTTGGATGCGCAACGATGATCGCCTCGCGCGGTTCGGCGTTGGTGATGCAGTAGGTGCCTTCCACCGGCTGCAACCGGCCGTTCCGCGCCGGAAGTGTGGCGTGAAATGGACTGGCGTCGCGCGTGCCTTTCAGCAGCGTCTGTGGCTCGGCAGTACCGGGAAAGAGTCCCCACAGCACTTCTTCAATTGGCCGTCTGACCCACTCGTCGCCGGGTTCGCCTACCATCCGCCTCGCTTCGGCGTTGGCGAAGACAATGATGCCGGCACGCTCGAAAAACACCAAGACCGGCAGTGCATCCAGAATCCTGCGCTGTTCGGCCGAGTCGGTATTGGCCGGTAGATCGAGGTGGCCCGTCTCTGGGGAGACCGTGCTGCTTTCTGCGTCCACGTTCAGCTCACGCGGCTCTGTAAATGGCTGAAAAACCTCTGTTGCCATGCAAAAAATCGTACGCCGGACCTGAACGCGCAACCATCCCAAAAACCGGGAGTGACGGCTGCAACCTAAGTACTTACCGGGCCGCCAGGCGTTGCAAATTCACGCACTTAGGGCAATCTGTCCGCCAAACGGCCCGCGAGCCCGCGCGTGCACAGCTTCTTAAGGAATCTCCACCAGTTCCATCTGCCCGTCGCGACGGCGATGCAGCACAAATACGTCACCCGAAGGGTTGCGAAAGATGAGCAGGTCGCGGTCACGGAACTCAGCGTCTTTCACCGCCTCCTCAATGGTCATAGGGCGGATGGCGATGGCTTCACCATTCTTGACCACGTGCGGCTCAACAACCGCCGCACTCGCCGGAAACGAGTGCACGGCAATCGACGCACGGGTCTTGAGCCCGTTGCGCGATGGCTCGACTCCGTTCTCCTCAGCCACAGGCGATACCCGCGCCTTAGGCCGCGCGACTGGCGGCGCGGTGAGTACTTTTTCTTCCTTGGGCAGGCGCTTGCTCACCAGCTTCCGATCGCGATAGCGGCGGGCCTGCAACTCGGCGTGCGCTATGGCCTGGCGCAGAGCCGACTCAAGCGTATTGGCCTTGCCGGTGGCCGCAATCTTCTGCAGCCGCGCCTGCACGGTGAGTTCCACAATTTGTAAATGCCTTTGCGCGCCGAAGGTGATGCTGGCATGCGCGCTCTTGCCCAGGATGCGTCCGATCCGTTCCATCCCCTCCTCAGCCTGCGTGCGCAATGCCCTGGAGATCTTCACTTGCCTGGCGGTGAACTCCACTTCCATGGTCAGCCTCCGCTCCTTGCGTTGAATGCTGTTAAACGTACCGGTCTACCGCTCCGGTCCCAAAACATCGGGCCCAAATCCGAATTGCGTGGAGCACAGTATATGCCAATCCTCAACCGCTGCAAATCTATCGGTTGTGAGATTGGTCACAGCGTAGTTCATATCCATCAAAAAGCGCTCCAATTCAGGAATGCCTCTAAACGCCGACTTGCCGCTATTAAATCTCCCAGCGCAGCAGCACTGTGCCTACGGTAAATCCCGCACCTACGGCGGCCAGCAGCACCAGATCACCCTTCTTCAGTTTGCCTTGCTCCACGGCCGTCTCCATGGCCAGTGGAATGGTGCCGGCCGAAGTGTTGCCGTACTTCTCGATGTTGATGATCACTCGCTCGGGGTCCATGCCAAGCCGCTCCGCCGTAGCAGTGATGATGCGCTTGTTGGCCTGGTGCGGAATAAAGCAACCCAGATCCGCCCCGGTCACTCCGTTGCGCTCAAGCAGCTTGGTCGTAGCCTCAGCCATCTTGCGCACTGCAAACTTATAGACGGCCGGACCGTCCTGATAGATATAGTGCATCTTCTTGTCGACAGTTTCGTGGGTAGGCGGATTCAGGCTGCCGCCGCCTTTGAGATTCAGGCTCACGCCGCCCGCGCCGTCGATCTCGTTCACTGAGTCGATGAAGCCGATCTCGCCCTCTTCGCAGGGTTCGAGCAGCACTGCACCACCGCCGTCGCCAAAAAGAACGCAGGTGGTGCGGTCGGTGTAGTCGGTCATGCGCGTATTAGCGTCTGCACCGATGACCAGAACCTTCTTATATGCGCCACTTTCCACCATCTTCACGCCGGCCAGCAGGGCGTAGACAAAGCCCGAGCAACCTCCGGAGACATCGAATCCCCATGCATGCGGCGCACCGATCTTGTTCTGCACCAGGCAGGCTGTGGAGGGAAACATCATGTCGGGCGTAACGGTGCCGACGATGATGACCTCAACCTCTTCAGGTCCGATGCAGCGGGTGGCCAGACACTTCTTAGCCGCTTCTGAGCAGATGTCGCTCACTCCCAGCCCCGGCGCCAGCTTATGCCGCTCCCTGATTCCCGTGCGCTCCAATATCCACTGGTCGCTGGTTTCTACCAACTTTTCCAGGTCTTGATTGGTGATGACATCGGGAGGAACGTAGGTTCCGAGCGCAGTAATCTTGGCGCGCCGGCCCACCACGGGACGAACGGTAAGACTCAATGGGCTTCTCCTTGCGGCGCGGGCACGGGGAAATCAGGCTCCGGCTCGCAGCTCAACAACACTACCTATACAACATCTCGCCGGGCCGGTCTTCACGGTGCGGTGCACAGCCCGGAAAGGGAAACCAGAAAGTAAAAACTGCGGGTAAACCACCCTTACCGCGTTCTTTTGCGAAAAGAGCGGGAAAACACGTACCCAAAAAGCAAAAGCGCCTGTGGCGCCAAAAAAGTACCGGGTGACCTACTGCGCCCGTACTAGCCCGTTACCGTTGCTTCCTTCCGGACCTGGCGGGGTTGGCGGGATTACGTCGCGTAGGACCCGGCACTAATTGATTTTAACACTTCACGACGGTCGCAATCGTGGATGCAGCCACGAGCCTGCTCCTCGATCTATTTTGCAGACAATCACCGTATCTTTCCATCAAAGCAGAGCGTCGAGTGTCCTGCGTATGCCGTCCTCGTAGCTTGTTCTCTGCACTCTTCCCAGTAGTTTGATAAGCCGGCTGTCGTCCAGCAGCACCGGATCGGTCTGCAGATAATGCATCTCGACCATCTCGCGCATAAGCGGATTGAAGAGGCCCATCAGTCGCAGGGTCGTCTTGCCAGCCACCATCATCTTCGCGGGCTTTCCTGAAACAGCAAAGATCTTCTGCACAATCTCCCGCTGCGTTGAGGTCCCGCTTCCTGCAAAGTTCCACGCGTGCCCCCACGCGCCTTCTGTCTGCAGCATCTGTGCAACGATCTGGCCTACATCAGGGATAAAAACAAACTGATGCGGCGTGTCGATGGGCCCAACCAGTTGCGCGCGGCCGCCTTTCCTCGCCGCCACAAAGGCGCTCCACAAGAAGCTTTTTTCGACACCGGGCCCATAGAAATCGGGCAGCCGCAGTTCGCAGGCCTGAATCTTTCCTGCCTGGTGCGCGGCAAAGAGAATGTCTTCCTGCTCCTTGCGTTTCTTCCCCTTGAATGTGTGCGGATTGCGTGGGTGATCCTCGTTCACCGTAGGGGTCTGCGGCCGGCCATACGGATATACGGTCCCGATCAGCAAGATACGCTTCACGCCTGCAGCAACGGCACCGTTGATCGTTCTCTGCATCAGGACCGGGTGAAGCTCGAACTGCCAGTAATTTACTCCCACCAAGTAGATGGCTGTGTGAATCCCGTCAAGCGCAGGCCGCACCGTCCCGCCGTCTTCGGGATTCCATGTGCGCACTACGGCCAGAGGGTCGGACCCGAATTCCTTTTCCAGCGACGCAGCCGAACGGCCGATGACACGGTAGGGTGTGGCTTGGCTGCGCAACGCATTGGCAATGCTTTTTCCCACCGCACCCGCAGCACCTATAAGGGCAATGTTGTCCATCTGCGTCCCTTTCTCTCACTATTGGATGAGCCTTCCACAATCGGCGTCGCTCCCGCGGTTCGACTTCCTCCAACCTGCTTCGCTAACATATTTGTGTATGGCTTTCCCGATTAAAATCTGTGTCGTTTGCGGAGAGGAGTTCGAGTTGCGCCCCGGCAAGCCTGGTTTTGCCAATCGCTGCCCCAGTTGCAGCGAGTCGGAAGCAGGCGAGGACGCCGATGGCAACTTCCGGGACGAAGGCGCGGGCAAGGAACTAAACGCAGCGCGCCGCAACGCGATGCGCGATATGCTCTACCGCAAGGACAGCTGAACTGCGCGCTCAGGCGCACGACCTGTACCTCGCAACATCCAGTATTCGTGCGCCCCAGCGATGTAGCGGCATCGCCGGGGCGCCTGCGGCTATAGCTCTAATTTACCTCTATTCTGTCTGTATGCGGCGGCATGCGGACAGAGGGTTAGCTCGCCATCACATATTCAGAGTAGTAGTCTGCGCGCCCGCTCTTGTCAGTGAAGTGGTCGAAGGTCTCGACCAGCAGGCTGCCATTGAACAGGTGCCCTACAATGACCGTCTGTTTGAAGGCGAAGGTGTAGGTTGCGGTGAACGCCATGGCCGGGGCTGCGCTGACATTGGCGGAGTAGATCATGCCCTTGACTAGGCCCCAGTCGCAGGGGGTTGGCGTGCACGCGCCAAACGCATGCACAGTGATTTCATTGCCGCTTGCCGCAATCATCACGCGAACCAATCCGCGGGTCTGATGATCGCAGTTGACCCATGTCCCAACCAATGGGAGCGCACTAACTGCCAGTTCGACCGGCGGTGTCGTGATGCCCAGACGCTCGCGCTCACTCTCAATGATGTCGGACGGGGCACGAAATTCATGTTTCGTGGCAATGGGTGTCATAAGGAAGTCTCCTTTCCAGAGGGCCCATGGTTACCGGAATTGATTGTTTACTGCTCTGCTCAAAGCCAGGGAAAGGGAAACAACGCAGACAGAGATACACGGACCAAAGGAAACCACAACTGGGCACAATATTGCGCTGCATCGATGTGCGAGTGTCGGTGACGGCTGATATCGCTGACTGTGACTGGCGAGCCGGCGGCTATGGGTAGTGCTGACCTCTCAACTCGCTCAATTCAAAGGATCGGTGGTGCTCCAACAGCTTGAAAATCAACTCTCCCGTACAATAGAAAAGTGACTAAGACTTCCTCGCCTGCTGCAACTCCCACAGTAGGATTCGTTTCTCTCGGCTGTCCCAAGAATCTCGTCGACTCCGAGGTGATGATGGGGCTGCTCGACCGCGCCGGCGCGCGTCTCACGACTCGTCCTGAAGAGGCCGAAATCCTCGTCGTGAACACCTGCAGCTTTATCGACACAGCCAAGCAGGAGTCCGTCGACACCATCCTAGAGATGGCAAAGCACAAGACTTTCGGTTCGGCCAAGAAACTAATCGTGGCCGGCTGTCTCGTCGAGCGCTATCGCGACGAGATCCGCAAAAGCATCCCTGAAGTGGACGCAGTTGTAGGCACCGGTGAGCTTGAATCGATTCTGGAAGCCGCAGGGGTTGCTACGTCGGTACCCGCTGCGCCTTCTCCGTTCACCATCCTCACCAGCGTACACACTGAAATGCGCCCCGGCAAAGAGTCGCAATCCGGCACGCACAAACATGACGAGCCGGCCTTCCGGCCGGAAAGTGATCACCGTGAGCGCCAGGGCCGCTTCAGCCGCGAGGAATGGCAGGGTGCCGCGCATCTGCTGCCCACATATCTCTACGACGAGACCACACCGCGTCTCTTGTCCACGCCGCGCGCTTCGGCCTACATCAAGATCGCTGAGGGCTGCGACCACCCCTGCAGCTTCTGTGTCATTCCCAACCTGCGCGGCAAGTTCCGCTCGCGCCGCTTCGAGTCGGTGCTTGCCGAAGCACAGCACCTCGTCGCCAGCGGTGTTCGCGAGATCACGCTCATCGGCCAGGACACGACCTGCTACGGCGAAGACCTCGGCCTCAAAGACGGCCTCGCCACACTGCTCGATGCGCTCGCTCAAATCGAAGGCCTGCGCTGGCTGCGTTTTCTCTACGCCTATCCCAACCGCATCACCGGCAAGTTGCTTGAGACGATCGCGAAGCACGACAACATCTGCAAATATCTCGACGTGCCGCTGCAGCATGCCTCGCCCGATGTGTTGAAGCGCATGAAGCGCGGAGCCGGAGCCGACATCTTCCTCAAGACCATCGAGAAGGTCCGCGCCGCCGTACCCGGCATCGCACTCCGCACCAGCTTCATCGTCGGTTTTCCCGGCGAATCCTCCTCGGACATTGAAATTCTGGAAGAGTTCATCGCCGCTGCCCGCTTCGACTGGCTCGGCGTCTTCAGCTACTCCGATGAAGAAGGCTCAGGCGCGCACTCGCTCGACGCGAAGGTGCCCAAGCGCAGCATTGAGGCTCGCAAGCGCCGCCTGATGAAGCTGCAGCAGTCCATCTCGAAGCGGGCCAAGCAGCAGTGGGTGGGCCGCGAGGTCACGCTGCTCGCCGAAGGCCCGTCGGAAGAAACTGACCTGCTCTGGGAAGGCCGCACTGAGTTCCACGCACCGGAGATCGACGGCAAAGTCTTCATCAACGACTTCGGCAATCAGGAAACCCTCGAAGCCGGACGCTTCTATCGCGCGGAGATTACTGAAGCGCACGACTACGATCTGGTCGCCCGCATCATTGCGCCGGCTTAGGAGACTGCCGCTATATTTTTGTTTCTGGGTCGGCGATTTATCGCTATCCTTCCCCCATGGCCAACCCAGAGCATCTCGCCAGACTCAGAGAATCTGTCAGCGTGTGGAATGACTGGCGGGATCGGAATCCCGATCTCGATGCCGACCTGACCGGTGCTGACCTCAGCTACGCGGATCTCTCGGAGGTCGATCTTACTCGCGCCTCGTTGGCCGGAACCGATTTAACAGGCGCCGTGTTGCGCTGGGCCAATCTGAAGCGTGCGCACCTCGACAAAGCCAAACTTGCGGAAGCGGACCTGTCAGGAGCCAATCTCACGTGGGCCGCGCTGAAAGGCGCCGACCTCTCGGGGGCCGCATTGAACGGCGCAAAGCTGATCGAGGCGCATCTTGAGAAAGCATCTCTGCAGCGCGCGGTTTTGTGGGAAGCGGACCTTAGCCGCGCTCATCTCGACGGAGTGGATCTTGAGAGTGCCTATCTGAGCCGCGCAAACTTCTGCGACGCGACTCTCACAGATGCCAATCTTGCTGAAGCCAATCTCGCCGCAGCCAACCTTCGCGATGCTGAGCTGACAAACGCGCACTTGAACGACGCTCACCTTGCCGGCGCAGATCTGATTCGTGCAGATCTCACCGAGGCGAATCTGGTAAAGGCTGACCTGAGAGATGCGCACCTTGCTGAAGCCAGCATTTTTCGTGGCAACCTGTCCAACACGGTGCTTGCCAGGGCCGAACTGCATCATGCAAACCTGAGAAGAGCAAACCTTTCTGCAGCCGATCTGCGGTCAGCTAATTTGCAGCGCGCGAATCTCGATGGCGCAAATCTCACGAATGCGAAGCTGTGGGAAACTCAGCGAGCCGGCTGGTCAATTCAGGGTGTTGTTTGCGAGTGCGTTTACTGGGATGAAGCGGCCCGTGATCCCACCTATTACACGCCCGGCGAGTTTGAACGGCTCTACTCCGAGCAAACCTGCATCGAGCTCTTCTATCAGGGCGGCGTCTCCACTTTCGAACTCAACACGCTGCCCGCTCTGCTCCAGCATCTGGCCTCGATTCATCCCGGCAGCAACATCCGCCTGAAATCGATTGAAGAAACCGGCGGTGGCGCGCGCATCTCCATCAGCGTGGGCGATGCCGACGCGCAAACCGCCGAGAAGATCAAGGCCGACGCTATGAGCGTCTATCAGGCGCAGCTCGTGCTGCGCGAAAAGGAAGCAGAACGGCTGCAGATCGAAAAGCGCTACCTTGAAAGCCTGTTTCTCGGCAGGCTCATTCCGGCAATGCTTTCGGCAGGCACACCGCAGAACGTCTTCAATGCTCCCGTAACCGGGCTGGTGCTGGCTAGCGGAGACGCGAAGGTCGACTTCCATCAGACCGTCAATGACAACTCCGCGCTGGTGGCGCTACTGGACCATATGATCGACCGTCGCGCCGATCTGCATCTTTCCGCTGCCGAAAACTCACGTTTTGAAGACGAGGTTGAGTCGGCGAAGGATGAGCTGAAAAAACAAAATCCGGACAAATCGGCGCTGGCGAGAAGCGTTCAGTTCATTCAGAAGCTCGCCGCAGAAGCGCTTACACGGGCTGCCGGCAAACTCGGCGAGCAGGCCCTCTCAGCTGACTGGCAATCCTGGCTTCATCAACTCGGCCAATTCGTCTCGCACCTGGGATAATTCCCGATCTCGGGAAGATCACAGTATGATTGCCTCCATGCCAGTCGCACGCCGCACATTCCTCAAATCCGCTGCTTCCGCATTTCCCGCCGCCGCTTTCGCTGATCTCCTCGCCCAGCCCGCACCGTTAACCGCGCCCGAGCTCCACCCCGTCGGCGCCGGACAAGACCGCTTCGGGTCTCCGCACTCGCTCGGCTTCAGTTCGCTGGCCTTCAAGGTCGCTACAGCCGATACGGGTGGCAATCTCTTCATCATCGAACACCGTAACCTAACTCCCGGCACCGGCCCGGCTCTGCATCTCCATAATGTGCAGGATGAGTGGTTCTACGTCATGGAAGGTGAAGTCGCCTTCCAGGTCGGCGAGCAACGTGTGCATCTCAGCACGGGCGAGTCGGTGCTGGCTCCACGTCGCATTCCGCACACCTTCTCGGCAGTGGGCTCACCCGCGCACATGCTCATCGCCTTCACGCCCGCCGGCAAAATGGAGCAGTATTTCATTGATGCCTCTGCCCACCCCGCCCTCGCCGCCACAGCTGACTTCATGAATCGGTACGAGATGCAGTGGATTGGGCCATCACCGTTCTGGAAATCGTGAGTGCTGCCGCCCGACTGCGGCACGCGATAAACTGGCTAGGGAAGATTTTGACCGGTAGCCGCGCTAAATGCCTGCAAAGAAAAAATCAGCCAAGTTGTTTCACTGCCCCACCTGCAACATGCTGGTGAGTGCAGAAGACGAAGATTTCCCTTTCTGCAGCGACCGCTGTCGCAAGATCGACCTGGGCAAGTGGGCCTCGGGGGTGTACAAGATCAGCTCGCCGGTGCTCGATCCAGAAGTGCTCGAAGACCTAGACAATCCCTCTTCCCGGCGCAGCGGTGGTTCTCGTGAAAACTGAGGGAAATGCCGCTACACCAATGGAATCTCAGAAGAAAACAGCCTGGGCATTTGCTGTTGCCACGTTCTTTGGCGCCGGACGCCTCAAGCCAGGCCCCGGCACATGGGGCTCGGTGGGCGCTGTGTTGGTATGGGCGGCTTTTGCGTGGCTCGTGCACCCCACGCCGCATGTTTTGCTGGCCGCGCTGCTGGTGGGCATTGCGCTTTCGCTCATCTTCGGCGTGCCCGCAGCCACCATCGCCGCGCGCGAGTCCGGAAAGCACGATCCAGGCTTTGTGGTTATTGACGAAGTGGCTGGCCAGTGGATCACGCTGCTTTTCTGCCCGCCTGACTGGGCGCATGCACTCGTCGCGCTCGTGCTATTTCGCCTATTCGACATCACCAAGCCATTTCCAGTGCGAAGTCTTGAGCGGCTGCCAGATGGCTGGGGCATCGTCTTCGACGATGTGGCCGCCGGGCTGTATGCTTTGGGTATAGCGTCGCTTGTGCGGCTCTGGTACTGAAATATGGTACGAACCCCCGCTCAACCCGTTTCCGCACCACTGCCTGTCCCGCGCATTGAC